>NZ_QEZJ01000011.1:0-78553 GCF_003992965.1 Xanthomonas sp. BRIP62409
CCTTACCATGAGGCTTACACGGCCCAGCGATTGCCCCGTAGGAGCGTGCCTGCGCGCGCCGAGCGCGAAGGGCTGTCCCGGTAACGCCCGTCGCGCGCAGGCACGCTCCTACGGGGCAATCGCTGGGCCGTGTAAGCCTCATGGTAAGGAGGCCTGCAACATCACGACGGCGGCATCCCCCTCTACACCATGACGCCACGCCGTTGTAGGCGCGCGCCCGAGCGCGAGGGGCTGTCCCGGTAACGCCTGTCGCGCGCAGGCACGCTCCTACCGGGCAATCGCTGGGCCGTGTAAGCCTCCTGGTAAAGAGGCCTGCAACGTCACGACGGCGGCATCCCCCTCTGCACCATGACGCCACGCCGTTGTAGGAGCGCGCCTGAGCGCGAGGGGCTGTCCCGGTAACGCCTGTCGCGCGCAGGCACGCTCCTACGGGGCAATCACCTGGCCGCGGACAATGCCAGCCAGACGCACGCACCCGGGGACCGCTCTCGCGAATCCCCACTCCCGGCCCTCAGAATGCTTCGTTCCCCAGCCGCACCTCGACCCCCAGCAGCGAGGTCAGCGCCAGCATGGCGTCGTCGTCGCGGCTGAGGGCGATCCAGCCGGCATAGGCGTCGCCACCTGTGTTCCAGTTCCACAGCGAGTAGCCGTGCTCGCGCAGACGATCGTAGGCCACCGCCATCAGGTCCGGCACACTCAGATCGCTGGCAAACTCCTCGTCATCCAGGTCGCCACCCCAGTCGATGCGCAGGTTCCAGCGCGCGCTGAGTTCGTCGATGGCGGCAATGAACGCGTCGGTGTCCTTCCAGTCCACAAAGAAACCCGAGCGCCAGTCGATCGCATCCTTCAAGGCCCACAACCAGGCATCGTCGCCCTCGTCGTCATCCAGGTCGGCCTGCGCTTCGCGCCAGGTATCGAACTGACCCAATGCGGTGTCTTCGTCGCCGGGGTTGATCAGCACCAACAGATTCCACACCCGCGCCGGGTGGTCGTCGACATCGTCTTCGTCGCCCTCGGGCTGCAGGCCTTCGTCGTCTTCGTAGTCGGCGCTGTTATCGGGCATGGCGGTCTGGGTCCTCAGGAGTGCAGGCGTGAAGTGTGGAGGCCTGGCGGCGCGCACGCAAACCGCCCGGCGCATGCGCACGCAGTGCCGGGGCTGATCTTCGCAGCGCGGGCCCGTATCCTGTGCGGCCGAAGACGGCCATCCCGGCCGCCATGACGCCTTTCCCATGAGCGATACCCCTCCCGATCATCTGGCCATCGATGCACGCAGCCCGTTCCACGATGCCGACGCCCTCAACCGCGGCATCGGCGTGCGCTTCAACGGTGTCGAACGCGACAACGTGGAGGAGTATTCGGTCAGCGAAGGCTGGATCAAGGTGCAGGTCGGCAAGGCCCGCGACCGTCGCGGCAACCCGATGACGATGAAGATCAAGGGCGAGGTGGTGGCCTACTTCCTGGACACCAAGGGCGACGCCAAGCCTGCTGCCGAGTAAGCGCGGCTGACCAAACTACCTCACGCTGTTCCATTGCAGAGCTGCCGGGCGGCGAGTTTGCTGCGGGGCCCTTGCCCGCCCACCCTCGCAGGACACGCTGCAAGGACGTTCGTGTAGCAGCGATGACTGGCGCATTCGCAACTGATCTGCGACTTGGCTGCAGGGTCCTTGCCCGCCCGCCATCCCGGGACATGCCGCAAGTACGTCCATGCAGGCTCTTACGCGGCATCCATGCCGCGTAAGGTCCCGCCACGGTAGGCGCGCAAGGACCAGTCGCGATGGTCGGTGTTCATGGCTTTCAAACAACCAGCAGACTTTCTGGTGCGGTGTCCTCACCGGTTGCGGGACCGTGTGGCGGCATGGATGCCGCCACCGAGCCTACATGGATGGGTTTACGGCGTATCCCGCGAGCGGCGAGGGCACCGCGCACTCGACCCACTCCGCGATTGATCTGACTTCCGACGCGTTTGACCTGGACGTCCGACGGCATCCACCAGGATGCGGCCGACCAAACCACTGCATCCACCCCTCAGGCCTTGAGCCGGTAACCGCTGCGGAAGATTGCCGCCACCACGCCCAGGCACACCAGCAGGAACAGGAAGGTCATGCCGGTGCTCACTGCGATGTGCACGTCGGCCTTGCCGTAGAAACTCCAGCGGAACCCGCTGATCAGGTACACCACCGGATTGAACAAGGTGACCTTCTGCCACAGCGGCGGCAGCATGTTGATCGAGTAGAAACTGCCGCCCAGGAAGGTCAGCGGCGTCACCACCATCAGCGGGATCACCTGCAGCTTCTCGAAGCCGTCGGCCCAGATGCCGATGATGAAACCGAACAGGCTGAAGGTCAGTGCGGTGAGCACCAGAAAGCCCAGCATCCACACCGGGTGCGCGATCTGGTACGGCACGAACAGCCGCGCGGTGAGCAGGATCAGCAAGCCGAGCAACACCGACTTGGTCGCCGCCGCGCCCACATAGCCGATCACGATCTCCCACCACGCCACCGGCGCTGACAGCACCTCGTAGATGGTGCCGGCCCAGCGCGGCATGTAGATGCCGAACGAGGCATTGGAGATGCTCTCGTTGAGCAGCGACAGCATCACCAGCCCGGGGATGATGAAGGCGCCGTAGCTGATGCCGTCGATGTCGCCCATGCGCGAGCCGATCGCCGCGCCGAACACCACGAAATACAGCGAGGTCGACAACACCGGCGAGGCGATCGACTGGGTCAGCGTGCGGAAGGCGCGCGCCATTTCGAAGCGGTAGATCGCCGCGATCGCATGCCGGTTCATGCGCGCACCTCCACGTTGCGGGCGCCATGCACCAGGTTGACGAAGATCTCCTCCAGCGAGCTCTCGCTGGAATGCAGATCCTTGAAGTCGATGCCCTGCTCGTTGAGCCGGCGCAGCAATGCGCCGATGCCGGTCTGCTCGGCCTGGGTGTCGAAGGTGTAGACCAGGCTGTTGCCGTCGGCCGCCAGTTCCAGCGGCAGATCGCCCAGCGCGGCGGGGATGGCCTGCAGCGGCGCCTGCAGGCTCAGCGTGAGCTGCTTCTTGCCGAGCTTGCGCATCAGCGTGTGCTTGTCTTCCACCAGCACCAGCTCGCCGCGGTTGATCACCCCGACCCGGTCGGCCATGTCTTCGGCTTCCTCGATGTAATGGGTGGTCAGGATCACCGTGGTGCCCTGCTCGCGCAGCCGCCGCACCATCTGCCACATGTCGTGACGCAACTCCACGTCCACGCCGGCGGTGGGCTCGTCCAGGAACAGGATGCGCGGCTCGTGCGCCAGCGCCTTGGCAATCAAGACGCGCCGCTTCATGCCGCCGGACAGCGTGGAGATCTTGTTGTGGCGCTTGTCCCACAGCGAAAGTTCGCGCAGCACCGTTTCCAGATACGCCGTATTGGCCGGCTTGCCGAACAGGCCGCGGCTGAAGCGCACGGTGGCCCACACGGTTTCGAACGCGTCGGTGGCCAGCTCCTGCGGCACCAGGCCGATGCTGGCACGCGCGGCGCGGTAGTCGCGCACGATGTCGTGGCCGTCGGCCACCACGGTGCCGGTGCTGGGGTTGATCAGCCCGCAGATGATGCTGATCAGCGTGGTCTTGCCGGCGCCGTTGGGACCGAGCAGCGCGAAGATCTCGCCGCGCTGGATGTCCAGATCCACCTGCTTGAGCGCCTGGAAACCGCCGGCGTAGGTCTTGCTCAATCCCTGGATGGAAACGATGGGTGTCATGGGCTGTGCATGGCAACGATAAGCGCCACAGGTTAGGCCGCGTGCCGTGACGATGGGAGGGGGTCTGGTGGGATGGTGTCTCCCGACCCGTGGTTTGCCTGGTGCCTGGTGCCCGCTGCACACGGATAAGACCGGCAGGTTGCGCATTGCGTCGGCTCAAGGGCTGCGATGCTTACATCCTCGTGGCGCGCGCGGTGTCGTAGGAGCGCACCTGGGCGCGACGGGGCTGTCCAGAGAACGCCTCTCGCGCCCGGGTGCGCTCCTAGCGCAGCCGTAGTCATCGTCCTGGCCGCTGCGATTTCCGATTCCCGAGCCGGTACGCCTGGACGTGTGTCGGGACAGCCCGGTCGCGCCCTGGTGCGCTCCTACGATGGCCGTGGCCATTGCCTGGCTTTTGCGATTCCCGATTCCCGATTCCCGATTCCCGCGCGCGCAAGCGCGCTCAAGCGCGCTTGCGCGACTCGATCAGATCCAGGTTGCGCACCAGCCGGCGCGACAGGTCATCGGAAATCTCGCGGCGCCTGGCCAGCTTGAACAACTCGTTGCGCTCGGCCACCAGCGCGGCATGGCGGAACTGGCGCAGCGCCTGTTCGTAGGCACCGGCCTCTTCCGGATCGGTCTCGGCCATGTCCACCGCACCGAGCTTGCGTTGATAGCGCTGGCTGACCTGGTTGGCGGCGGCGTTGTAGCGCTCGGCATGCCGGCTGTCCTCCACCAGGCGCTGGCGCAGTTTTTCCACCGCCTCCAGCGCAGCCTGCGAGGCGGCCTTCACCGCCAGGTCTTCCTTGAGCTGTTCGTCTTCCTCTTCGGGCAGCTCCAGCCCGCGCAGCAGCCGCGGCAAGGCCACGCTGGCCACCAGCAACGACACCAGGATCACCGAGGCGGCCAGGAAGATCGCCAGCTGGCGCGCAGGAAACGGCGAGCCGTCTTCCAGCATCAACGGCAGCGTGAGCACGCCGGCCAGGGTGATCGCACCGCGCACGCCGGCCAGCGAGACCGCCACCACGATGCGCCACGGCGGGCTGACATGCTGCTCGCCGCGCCACTGCGCCTTGAAGATGTTCCAGCGCAGCGACAGGAAGACCCATACGAAGCGCAGCGCCATCAGGCTGGCGCTGATGGTGGCCACGTACACCGCCAGCCACCACGGATTGAGGTGCCCGGCTTCCTGCACGCTGCGCACCGCCCCGTCCAGGATGCCCGGCAACTGCTCGCCCAGCAGCACGAAGATGATGCCGTTGAAGGTGAACTGCACCGTGTCCCACACCGCCGAACGCTGCAGCCGCATGTTGCCCGGCGCGTTGCCGGCCATTTCCACGTAGCTCATGGTGACGCCAGCCGCCACTGCGGCCAGGATGCCGGAGGCATGGAAGGCCTCGGCCAGCAGATAGGCCGCGAACGGGGTCAGCAGATTGACCAGGATCGCCGAACCCGGCTCCTCGCCGAAGTGGCGCCAGATCCAGGCCTGGATGCGGCTCAGGCCGAAGGTGGTGGCCACGCCCAGCGCCAGCCCGGCCAAGGCCACCCACAGGAAGGTCAGCGAGGCGGTGGCGATCGAGAAGCTGCCGGTCAGCACCGCGGCCACCGCAAACTGGAAGCACACCAGCCCGGAGGCATCGTTGAGCAGCGACTCGCCTTCCAGGATGTGCATCAGCCGCTTGGGGATCGGCACCTTGGAGGCGATCGAGGACACCGCCACCGGATCGGTCGGCGAGATGATCGCCGCCAGCGCGAAGGCCACCGCCAGCGGCATCGCCGGGATCAGCCAATGGATCAGCAGGCCCGCGCCGACCACGGTGAACACCACCAGCCCCAGCGCCAGCTCGAGGATGGCGGCCTTGTCGCGGAACAGGCCTTGTTTGGGAATGCGCCAGCCATCCAGAAACAGCAGCGGCGGCAGGAACAGCAGGAAGAACAGCTCCGGTTCCAGCTCATGCCCGGCATCGAACACACCCGAGACCACCGCGCCAAGCGCAATCTGGACCAACGGCAGGGGCAAGGAGAACGGCAGGATGCGGATCAGATAACCGCTGGCCGCGACCGCCAGCAACATGGCGAGGACGACATCGATCGAATGCATGGAAAACCCGGAAGAAAAAACAGTGCGCGTGCGGCAACGCAGAGTGCAACGCACCACCACGTGCCAACGGAAACATACCGGTTTGCACCCGGCGATGAAACCTCTGTGCCCCCTGACTGGCGCGCCACAGGCTGCGGCAGAGCTGCCATGCGCCCGTGTCGATGCCACGCGGTTGCCCATCCGTATGGCGCTGGCGCCGTTGGATACGCCAGCGGATGGACGCCGGCCCGATGGTGCGGCAGTACCCTGCCCAGGCCCACGGCCTGACCCGATGGTCGGCCGCTGCAACGCCAGCAACGGCAACACTGCCGACCACGCACACCGCCTGCGAAAAGCGCAGTTGCTGCGTTAGCCGCCTTGCAGGCAGCTCACCGGCGACAACGCGATCAGGCGTGGCGAACGTGCTTCTTCGCATGCAGCGTCGATTGCCGCGTGGTCTCGACCGCGACGATGAAGGTTGCTTCCTGCAGTGTCAGCCTGGAAGCGAGGTGACTCCCCATCACCTCGACCACCCTGGGCTTCTGCCTGAAGGCATACGGCCACTGCGCACCGACCATCTGCTGGCCGATCGTCTTGCCGCTGGCATCTTCCACGAGCGTGAGGTGCACCGGGTAGTTGCCTGCGCCGCCATTGTCGGCATCGTCGGCATCGACCACCTCGATGTGGGCCCGCGAAAACGCGTGCCGTCGATTTTCCGCGTCATGCATCTACGAGCTTTGTGCGTGAGTCGAATTTTCCGCTTCATGCATCTAAGACCTTGTGCGTGATTCGGTGCGCCATGTCGCCCGCGAATGCGGATGCCGGACAGCGACTTTCAACACCATGATCTGCATCCGCCCCCAACAAGGATGGCCGCCGTTGGCGCGAGGCTACACGGCGCAAGTGCGACGTCGCGCGCAGGAGCGTGCCCTGAATGCTGTATCGCGCACGCCTGTGTAAACACGGCGTGATGCATCCGCGCTGCATCCACCCGCGTATCTGAGCACACGATTGCCAACCGGGCAGTCGCCTACCCAAAGGATCGATGCCTCATGAAGACCTCATTCCAGTCGCTTGCCGTCGCCACTGCCATCGCCCTGACCAGCGCAATGGCCCCCGCCTACGCCGCATCGAACCCGACCGTGGGCGGTGCGCCGATGCTGGTGACCAAGGACATTGTCGACAATGCCGTCAACTCCAAGGACCACACCACCCTGGTCGCCGCGGTCAAGGCCGCCGGCCTGGTCGACACGCTGAAGGGGCCGGGCCCGTTCACCGTCTTTGCCCCGACCAATGCCGCATTCGCCGCACTGCCGGCCGGCACGGTGGACACCCTGCTCAAGCCCGAATCCAAGCCCACGCTGACCAAGGTGCTGACCTACCACGTGGTACCGGGCAAGGTCGACGCTGCCTCGTTGATCGCCAAGATCAAGGCCGGTGGTGGGAGCGCGACGCTGACCACCGTGCAGGGCGAGGCACTGACCGCCAAGCTCAACGGCAAGAAGGTCACCATCACCGATGCCAAGGGCAACACCGCCAACGTCACCATTGCCGATGTCATGCAGAGCAATGGCGTGATCCATGTGGTCGATAAGGTGTTGATGCCGTAACTGGGTCTTGCTGTGAAGCAGGCGGTTGCATGCACATGCCTCCCTCGGCGGAACGCAGCCACGTTCCGTCGGTGGATCGACAACGATTTGCGCAAGCCGGCGGTTTAAGCGTGGAGATGAGGCATGACAAGCACTCCGGTAAGCGCGGACGGTGCGCTCGACGCCGGGCGTTCCGGCGGTGCATGCCGATTTCGCACACTGGCCGCACCTGCCTGACGGCCATGTAGCAGTCCTTACGGGCCGCTCTTGCTTGACGTGTTTGGCTACGCTGGCGTTGCACTACAACGCCAGCGCATCAGCTGCACGTTACAACGTGCAGACATTGTTCAATTGCGAATCCGCGTGTGCCTGGAAACAGGGTCCAGGCAGCGCCACCACACCGCGAAGCGGCGGTGAGGACCACTGGCTCGCCAGTGGCCCACTTGGTGTCATCATTCTCCGACACCGTGCGCGTGCACTTGCACGCGCATTTTTATGTCCGCGCCGCGCGCGCTGCAGCGCTCGGTGCATCCAGCAACTGGCGCAGGTCGGCGACAAATCCGCGGTAGCCGTCCTCGCGCGCGGCCTCCGAGCCCTGCCGCAAGACCCATGAGGGATGCACGGTGGTCAGCACCGGCGTGCCGTCGTCCAGCCGCAGCCACTGGCCACGCTGCTGCATCAGGCGGAAGCTGTTTCCCAACACCGCCTGTGCGGCGGTCGCACCCAGGCACACGATCTGTGCCGGACGCAGCTGCGCGCGCTCGGCCTGCAACCAGCCACTGCAGGCCTGCACATGCGAGCGTTCCGGGTTGCGATGCAGACGCCGCTTGCCACGTTGCTCGAAACGGAAATGCTTGACCGCATTGGTCACGTAGACCGTGGTGCGATCGAGACCGATCTCGTCCAGTGCCCTATTGAACAAACGCCCGGCCGGCCCGACGAACGGACGCCCGCTCAGATCCTCTTCGTCGCCGGGCTGCTCGCCGATCACCATCACCGACGCATCGCTCGGCCCCTCGCCGAACACCGTCTGCGTTGCCGGTTGCCATAATGCGCAGCGCCGGCAATCGCGCGCGGCCACGCGCAACTGCGCCAGGCTTTGCGTGGCCACTTCCGGGATCGGCGTTGGCGCTACCGGCACGCGCCGCCGCACCGGCTCGGGCGCACGCTCGGCCATCTCGCGCACGCGCACGCCGGCCTCGCGGATCAGCTCCGGCAGCAAGCGCGCCTCGGGCAGGTTCTTCCAGTATTTCTGCGGCATTTCCTGCCGCATCATGGTCGGGTTGAGCCGCGCCGGATTGAAGATATGCGCGTAGTAGGTGCGCCAGAGCGTCTCCTGCGCATCGTCGGCCGGCACCTGGGTACGCACGGCGCCCTCGCCGAACGTCAATGCCTCGCCATCCCAGCGCACGCTGCGATACGGGGTGAGGATCGCCCAGCGCATGCCGGCGAAGCGGCGCGCGAAAAACGGCCCCACCCGGTCCACGATCCAGTGCTCGGGCTCGAACCACGCCACGAAGTCTTCCTCTTCCACCGGCAAACGCCGAAAGCGCACGAACGCCTTCATCTTGTGGGTGTCGCGCTGCACCGCCTTTTGCCACTGCGTCACCCGATGCACATCGACATCGGTGGCCCGCTCCAGCAGCGCGCGCTCTCCGCTCGCCACCCGCCACAACAAGCGGTACAGCACCGCATGGCGCTGCGGATCGCGATGACACAGCACTGCCCCCGCCATCTGCAGGAACGCGGCCGACACCCGCGGCGGCGCAACCACGGCCGGCAGATCCAGCAGCCCCTGCCCCATCAACAGGCCGCCCTGCGCTCCGCCATTCCACGCGATGGAGTCCGGCTCCACCTGCGCGCACCACCCCGCCCGCGCCAGCGCACGCCATGCGTCAAGGCTCCAGCCCGGCGCAACGTCAGCGTTGAACATCGCGGTGGTCGGGATTGGGGATTGAGGGATTGGGGATTGGCAACAGCGTCGTGTTCCTGGGTAAGCACTGGTGCTGGGTGGCGCCTTTGCGCTTGATGCCATCCTTATCCGCCCTTCGGGCGCCTTGGCCGGCAACAGGGGAGAAGCCAGCCGAAGCGGCGATACGCCGAACGCTGGCGGAGAGCTGCGATCTCAATCGAACAGACTCGCCTGCCTGGGCGCTGGCGCCAGTTGCGCGCGCAAGCGTACCGGATCGTCCAGGCGCTGGCGCGGATGATGGTCCAGCACACTCACGAACGGCAGCAGCTTCTTCATCGGCACCCGCAACCGCGCCAGATCGCCCACCCGCAGGCGCGCATGCCGGCGCGACAACAGCAGCCGGTCCACGTTGCGGGTGCCCAGGCCTGGCACCCGCAGCAGCATCTCGCGCGGCGCCACGTTCAGGTCCACCGGAAAGCGCTCGGGATTGCGCAGCGCCCAGGCCAGCTTCGGGTCCACGTCCAGGTCGAGCATGCCGCTGGACTGGGTTGGCGCGATTTCCTCCACGCTGAATTCGTAGAAGCGCAGCAGCCAGTCGGCCTGATACAGCCGGTGCTCGCGCTGCAGCGGCGGCGCCTGCAACGGCAGTTTGGACGAGGCATCCGGGATCGGGCTGAAGGCCGAGTAATACACCCGACGCATCCGGTAGTTGCCGTAGAGATTGTGGCTGGTGTCCAGGATGCTGCGGTCGTTGGCATCGTCGGCGCCGACGATCATCTGCGTGCTCTGCCCGGCCGGCGCAAAGCGCGGCGGCTTGGCACGGCGCACCTTTTCGGCCTTGCGCTCCAGCTGGTTTTCTTCGATGCGCCAGCGCAACTCGCCCATGGCCGAACGGATGCCGCCGACGCTTTTTTCCGGCGCCAGCAGCGTCAACCCCTGCTCGGTCGGCAGTTCCACGTTGATGCTCAGGCGGTCGGCATAGCGGCCGGCGGCAGCCAGCAGGTCGGGCGCGGCATCGGGAATGGTCTTGAGGTGGATGTAGCCGGCGAAGTGATGCACCTCGCGCAGCTGCCGCGCCACTTCCACCAGCTGCTCCATCGTGTAGTCGGAGTTGCGGATGATGCCGCTGGACAGGAACAGGCCTTCGATGTAATTGCGCTTGTAGAAGTCCAGCGTCAGCGTGACCACTTCTTCCGGCGTGAAGCGCGCCCGGCGCACGTTGCTGGAGACACGGTTGACGCAATACGCGCAATCGAACACGCAGAAGTTGGTGAGCAGGATCTTCAACAGCGACACGCAGCGGCCGTCGGGTGTGTACGAGTGGCAGATCCCCATGCCCTCGGTGCTGCCGACCCCGCCGGTCCCGAGCGAATTGCGCTTGTTCGCGCCACTGGAGGCGCAGGACGCGTCGTATTTGGCCGCATCGGCCAGGACTGCGAGTTTGTCGAGGATTTTCACGCGAGCAGCATGTCGCGCTGCAGTCTCAGCCTGTGAGACTGCAGCGCGCGTCATCGTGAATGCTTCAGAGCGCTGCGCTGCCGATGCTTATCGGCACCATACCTGGTGGTGGCTGCAGTGCCGGCGGTTGCGCGGTGCCCCGTGGCCGCCGGTCCGGCGCGCTGCCTGCACCGTAGACAATGACCACGGTGCAGGCGTGCCGCGCTCGCCACGGCTCAGGCGACGACCGGGCCCGCACACGCGATCAGCATGGATCGCCATCGAACCGGTAGATATCCATCGCCAGAAACCCCGCATCGATGCCGGCATCGATGCGCTGTGCGCCGAGCCGGTCCCCGCCGGCCGCGCCCATCGCCACGTACAGCGGCAACAGGTGCTCGTCGGTGGGATGCGCGCGCGCGGCGTGCGGCGCCTGCCGGCGATAGTCCAGCAGCGCGGCGATGTCGTCCTGGACCAGCTTGCGCTCGGTCCACTCGATGAAGGGCCGCACATACGGCGCCTCGCGCTCGGCGCTGTAACCGTGGCGGAAGTCGTGCAGGTTATGGGTGATGCTGCCGGAGCCGACCACCAGCACGCCGTCCTCGCGCAGCGGTGCCAGCGCGCGGCCGACCGCAAACTGGTGCGCCGGCCCCAGCTCGGGCTGGATCGACACCGACACCACCGGAATCCCGGCGGCCGGATACAGCAGGCGCAGCGGCACCCACACGCCATGATCGAAGCCGCGCTGCGGGTCCAGGTGCGGATGCAGGCCGGCCTGCTCCAGCCGGCGCACGATCTGCTGCGCCAGCGCCGGCTCGCCGGGTGCGGGATACTCCAGTTCGTACAGCGGTGCCGGAAAACCGCCGAAGTCATGGATGGTCGGCGGCTGCAGCGCGCCACTGACCAGCGGGCGGCGGCCCAGCCAATGCGCGGACGCCACGACGATCGCGCGCGGCTGCGGCAAGGTCTGCGCAAGCTCGGCCAGGCGCTCGCCGACCTGCCCCGGCTGCAAGGCGGTCATCGGCGATCCGTGCGAGATGTACAGGGAAGGCAAACGGCTCATGGCGCACTCCTCGGAAGAACGATCATCAGCCTCGACGCGCCGGCTTCAGCGCCCACGCGCCCTCGCCAAGCAGCGATTGCACGACCAGCAACACCGCCCACAGCGCCGGGTATTCCCAGCCGCCGCCCGGATTGGAGAAGCCGAAGCCATTGCCGCCATGCACGCTGATGATGGTGCCCAGCAGCAGCGGCACCCCCAGCAGCCCGACCCAGCGTGCGTAGATGCCCAGCAGCATGGACAGGCCCAGGCCGAGCTCCAGCGCGATGGTGAGGTAGGCCAGCGCGCCCGGCAGGCCGAGCGACTGGAAATAGGCCACGGTGCCGGCCGGGGTGAACACCAGCAACTTGATTAGGCCATGCACCAGAAACAGCGCGCCCAGACTGATGCGCAGCAAGGCCGCGCCATAGGCGGCGGTACGCGGGGAAGCGAGGGAGGTGGACATTGGACGGACTCCAGTGAGGACCTGCACAGCGTATTGCTTACAAATTTCTGATAAATAGCTTCACTTCGGATAATTTATTGCACTCAAGGCAACAATCGGATACCGATGGATACCCTCGATGCGATGCGCGTGTTTGCAGCGGTAGCCGAACGCAGCGGCTTCAGCGCCGCCGCCGATGCGCTGGACCGTTCCACCGCCAGCGTGACCCGGCAGGTCGCCGCGCTCGAGCAACGGCTGGGCACGCGCCTGCTCAACCGCACCACCCGGCGGGTCAGCCTGACCAGTGCCGGCACTGCGTACTACCAGCGCTGTCTGCAACTGCTGGCCGACCTGGACGATCTGGAGGCCACGGTCGGCGCGCAGGCACTGGAGCCGGCCGGCGTGCTGCGCGTCAACGCGCCGGTGAGTTACGGCATCGAGCGCCTGGCCGCGCTGCTGCCGGACTTCTGCGCGCGCTACCCGCAGGTGGAACTGGACCTGTCGCTGTCGGACCGGCTGGTCGACATGGTCGAGGAAGGCTTCGATGTGGCCATCCGCATCACCCGCCAGCCGGCGCCGACCTTGATCGCCCGGCGCCTGGGCACGGTCCGCCTGGTGCCCTGCGCGGCGCCGGCCTACCTGGCTCGTGCCGGCACCCCGATGCATCCGTCCGACCTGGCCGGCCACGACTGCCTGCTGTACCACTACTCGCCCAACGGCGACGAGGTGCGCTTCCATGGGCCCGAGGGCGATAGCGAGGTGCGCCTCCACGGCAACCTGCGTGCCAACAACGGGCATGTGCTGAGCGCGGCGGCGGTGGCCGGCCTGGGCATCGCGATGCAGCCGGACTTCCTGGCCGACGAGCACCTGGCCGCCGGCCGGCTGGTGCGCATCCTTCCGCAGTACGCGCTGGGGGAGATCGGCATCTTTGCCGTCTATACCAGCCGCAGCCACCTGGCCCCGAAGGTGCGCAGCTTCATCGATTACCTGATCGAGCGCATGGGCGATGCCGGGCGCTGATGAGCCCGGCAACAGTACGTCCCGTCGATGGTCATTAACCTGACACGGCATGTGTGGTCACAATCGGCTCCCCCCCGACCACAGGACTGCGCATGAGCAAGATCGCCATCATCTATTTCAGCGGCTACGGCCACACCACCAAGCTGGCCGAAGCCGTGCATGCCGGCGCCGCCAGTGTCGGCGAGGCCACGCTGTACCGCATCGACCAGGACGGCAACCTGCCCGACGACGCCTGGGAGGCGATCGGCGCCGCCGACGCCATCATCTACGGCAGCCCCACCTACATGGGCGGGCCGGCGTGGCAGTTCAAGAAGTTTGCCGACGCCAGCTCCAAGCCGTGGTTTGCGCAGGCCTGGAAGGACAAGATCGCAGCCGGCTTCACCAACTCGGCCTCGGTGAACGGCGACAAGTACGCCACCATCCAGTATTTCTGGACCTTGTCGCAGCAGCACGGCCAGGTCTGGGTCGGTACCGGTCTGCTGCCGGCCAACACCAAGGCGCACGGTCCTCAGGACATCAACTGGACCGCCGGCTCGGCAGGCGCACTGGCGATCTCGCCCTCCGATGCCTCGCCGGAAGAAGCGCCACGCAGCGGCGATCTGGAAACCGCCAAGTTGCTCGGCAAGCGCGTGGCCGAGTTCGCCGGCAAGCTCAAGGGCTGACGCGGCAGCTGGTAGCGTCCGCGTCACGACACCCGTGCATGGCAGTGGGCCCTGGTCTGCTGACAGGTGCGGGTTGTTGGGTCGGTCGCGCGCGTTCGGGTGCGTGATGTCGGGCCCCATGCCTGCCTGCTCGCGCATCATCGCCCGGGCCACATCGCGCTAACGCACGCCGCTGCATCCTTCCCCCTGCCTTCCTTGCCGCACGGAGTTTTCTCCACCATGCAAACCCGCACGCTTGGCCGTTCCGGCCCCACCGTTTCTGCGCTCGGCCTCGGTTGCATGGGCATGAGCGCGTTCTACGGCAATCGCAGCGACGAGGCCGCCTCGATCGCGGTGATCCACCGCGCCCTCGATCACGGCGTCAGCCTGCTCGACACCGCCGACATGTACGGCCCGCACACCAACGAAATCCTGGTCGGCAAGGCCATCGCCGCGCGCCGGCACGAGGTGTTCCTGGCCACCAAATTCGGCATCAAGCTCGATCCCAACGACCCGTCGGTGCGCGGCATCGATGGCAGCCCGGACTATGTGCAAACGGCCTGCGAAGCCAGCCTGCGCCGCCTGGGCGTGGAGCATATCGACCTGTACTACCAGCACCGCGTGGATCCCAACGTGCCGATCGAAGACACGGTGGGTGCGATGTCGCGCCTGGTCGAACAAGGCAAGGTGCGTTTCCTCGGGCTGTCGGAAGCCGCCGCAGCCACCATCCGCCGCGCGCATGCGGTGCATCCCATCACTGCGGTGCAGACCGAATATTCGCTGTGGTCGCGCGAGCCCGAGGACAATGGCGTCTTCGAAACCGTGCGCGAGCTGGGGATCGGATTCGTTCCGTATTCGCCGCTGGGTCGCGGTTTCCTGACTGGCGCATTCGCCTCTCCCGACGACTTCGACGCCGACGATTACCGTCGCCATTCGCCGCGTTTCCAGGGCGAGAACTTCACCCGCAACCTGCAACTGGTGGAGCAGGTCAAGGCGATCGCCGCCGACAAGGGCATCACGCCGGGGCAGCTGGCGCTGGCCTGGGTGTTGGCGCAGGGCCAGGACCTGGTGCCGATCCCGGGCACCAAGCGGCTGGCCTACCTGGAAGAAAACCTTGGCGCGCTCGACGTGGCGCTGATGCCGGACGAGCTCGCACGCATCGATGCGATCTTCCCGCTGCAGGCCGCGTCCGGGACGCGTTATCCGGAAGCGATGATGGGCGCGCTCAGCCGCTGAGCGGTGCGCGTGGAAGCGCACGCCGCCGCGGTGGCCCGGCGATGGCGTGCGCTCACGCCATCGCACCGGCATGGCTCGCACACTGGGCCTCACCGCCATCCAAGCGACACGTCCTGCCATGCTGTCCTTCGTAATCCCCGCCCATGACGAGGCCGCACTGATCGGCCAGACGCTGCAGTGCCTGCACGCCTGTGCGCAGACTCTGCAGCTGGACTACGAGGTGATCGTGGTGGCCGATGCCTGCGAGGACGCCACCGCTGCCATCGCGCGTGCGGCCGGTGCGCAGGTGCTGGAGGTGCAATTGCGCCATATCGCCGCCACCCGCAATGCCGGCGCGCAGCAGGCGCGAGGCGATCGCCTGCTGTTTCTGGATGCCGACACGCTGGTGAACCCGCAGGTGGTCGGCGCCGCGCTGGCGGCGCTGGATGCCGGCGCCGTCGGCGGCGGCGCGCAGGTGCATCTGCAGGGCAGGCGCGTGTGGTTCGAGCGCATGGCGCAGGCGATCTTCGGCGGGTTGTTCCGTCTCGGCGGCATCGCACCGGGCTGCTTCCTGTTCTGCACGCGCGCCGCATTCGTCAGCGCCGGCGGCTTCGATACGCGTTACTACGCCGGCGAAGACGTGGCATTGAGCCGCGCGCTGGCACGCTGCGGGCGGTTCGTGATCCTGCGCCAGACCGTGCACACCTCCGACCGCAAGCTGCGCAGCTTTTCCAAGCGCGAGCACCTGGGCCTGCTGTTGCGCTTCCTGTGGCGTGGGCGAGGCATGCTGCAGACCCGCGATTCCCTGGGCTTCTGGTACCAGCGCCGGCGCTGAACCGCGCGTGTCCGCAGGGCGGCCACGGCGGCGGCGCGCTGCCTTGCGTGGGGACGTGGCGACGGTGGCAATTTACACTGGTATGTCTGTTTTTCGTTTCCGAGTTGCACCGCATGGCTCTTCTGCACCGTCCTGTCCTGATCGCTGCCCTGTCGGCTGCCCTGCTGAGCACCGCCGCGTGCCACCGCGATGGCGCCTCACCGGCAACGACGACGCACGCCAAGGCCACGCCCACCACGCCCAAGCTGGGTGATTTCGGTTTCGATGCGGCGGGCATGGACCGCAGCGTGGCGGCGGGCGACGACTTCTTCAGCTACGCCAGCGGCAACTGGGTCAAGACCACCCAGATCCCGGACGACCGCTCCAGCTTCAACAGCTTCGTCGGCATCGCGATCGAAACCGAGCAGCACAGCCGCGACATCATCGAAGGCGCCGCTGCCAACGACCGCGTCACCGGCGAGGACAAGCAGATCGGCGATTACTACGCCGCCTACATGGATGAAGCCGGGATCGAGACCAAGGGCGTGCGCCCGGTGCAACCGGAACTGGACGCCATCGCGCAGCTGGACGACAAACAGGCGCTGGCGCGCACCCTGGGCGGCCAGCTGCGCGCCGATGTGGATCTGCTCAACTCCACCAACTTTTATACCGACCGGCTGTTCGGCCTGTGGATCTCGCAGGATCTGCATCACCCCGGCCGCTACGTGCCGTATCTGGTGCAGGGCGGCCTGGGCATGCCGGACCGCAGCTTCTATCTGGACGACGGGCGCATGACGCAGATGCGCGAGGCCTACCGCGCGCACATCGTCAAGCTGCTGGAGCTGGCCGGCATCGCCGACGCGCCAGCCAGGGCCGAGCGCATCCTCGCACTGGAAACCGCGATGGCGCGCGTGCACGCCACCGCCGAACAGACCAACAACGTGCAGGCCGGCGCCAATGCCTGGAAACAGGCCGATTTCGCGCGTAATGCGCCGGGCCTGGATTGGGCGCCGTTCTTCGAAGCGGCCGGCCTGAAGGCGCAGCAGGATTTCATCGTCTGGCAGCCCGGTGCGGTGACCGGCCTGTCGGCGCTGGTGCGCTCCGAGCCCCTGCAGACCTGGAAGGATTACCTGAGCTTTCGCGCCCTGGACCGCGCCTCGCCGTACCTGTCCAAGGCCTTCGCCGACGAACGCTTTGCGTTCTACGGCACCACGCTGGAAGGCACGCCGCAACAACGCCAGCGCTGGAAGCGCGGCATCGACGCCACCAACGCAGCCTTGGGCGAAGCGGTGGGCCAGCGCTACGTGCAGAAGTACGTCAGTGCCCAGACCAAGACCCGTGCCGAGGAGATGGTCAAGAACATCGTCACCGCCTTCGGCAAGCGCATCGACGCGCTGGCGTGGATGAGTCCGGAAACCAAGCAGCATGCCAAGGCCAAGATTGCCGGGCTGACCGTGGCGGTGGGTTATCCGGAGACCTGGCGCGACTACAGCGGGCTGGACGTGCGCCGCGACGATGCGCTGGGCAATGTGCAGCGCTCGGAGCTGTTCGAGTACCGGCGCAATCTGGCCAAGCTGGGCAAGGCCGTGGATCACCGCGAGTGGTATCTGCTTCCGCAGGAAGTCAACGCACTGAACGTGCCGCTGGAAAACCGCCTGCTGTTTCCGGCGGCGATCCTGCAGCCGCCGTTCTTCGACCCGGCAGCCGACGATGCGGTGAACTACGGCGCCATCGGCGCGGTGATCGGCCACGAGATCAGCCACAGCTTCGACAACATGGGCGCGCAGTTCGACGAACATGGCGAGCTGCACAACTGGTGGACGCCGCAGGACCTGAAAAAATTCGCAGCCGCCGGCGATGCGCTCGCAGCGCAGTTCAGCGCCTACAAGCCGTTCGACGATCTGAACGTCAACGGCAAGCTGACGCTGGGCGAGAACATCGCCGATGTGGCCGGCCTGGCGACCGCCTACGACGCCTATCAGCTGTCGCTGCAGGGCAAGCAGCCGCAGACCATCGACGGGTTCAGTCCGGACCAGCGCTTCTTCCTGGGCTTTGCGCAGGCCTGGCGCGGCAAGTACCGCGACGCGGCGCTACGCAACGCCGTGCTCACCGACGTGCACGCACCCGGACGCTTCCGCGCGCAGACCGTGCGCAACCTCGATGCCTGGTATCCGGCATTCAATGTGCAGCCGGGCCAGCAGTTGTATCTGCCGCCCGAGCAGCGGGTGCGGATCTGGTAGCAGACCGGCCCCTCACCCCTCGGGGGAGTGCATGGGGCGAGGGTACGGCCACACGGCGCACCATCCTCCGCATGACGCCATTGCCTTGCACTCCAGGCAGGCACCCGCACTCACCGCTGCCCGGGCCACTCCAGCAACATCGCCTGCGGCAGCTGCATGCGGCGGCACGCGCGTGCGGACAGCCCATCGCGTAGTGCGGTACGGAACAGCGGCGACAGACTGCGCAGCAACCGCGCCGACGCATGTGCCTGTGCGCGCTGGGTAGTGGTGCGGCCGAGCATGTCGCTGGCCCAGCCTGGCAACAGGGCGGTACCGGCACCGAGGAACACGCCGCGCGACAGCCCGGCCGCCGGCACCGGCAACTGGATGCTGGTGAGGATGTCGAGCACCTCGCGCGAGCGCGTGTCCATGCGCAGCTGCCCGCGCACGGTGGCGAAATAGGCATCGACCTGCGCCTCGCTGGCGGGTACATCGGCCGCGCCCAGCGCTTCGGCGACACGTCGCGCTTCGTCGTAGTAGCGGTCGGCGATGCTTGCCGGCACGTCGCGGCAATAACGTCGGCAGCCCTGCAGAAAACCGTAGGCCTCGGTGACGTGCACCCAGGTCAGCAACTGCGGGTCGTTGGCGTCGTAGGGCACGCCGTCGGCGGTGTGGCCGTGGATATGCGCATGGATGCTGCGCACGCGGGCGATCAACTGCTCGGCTTCGGCGCGCGGGGCATAGGTGGTGCCGGCAACGAAGTTGGTGGTGCGCCGCAGCCGCCCGATCAGGTCGGCGCGGAAGTTGGAATGGTCGTAGACCCCGGCCAGCGCGCGTGGATGCAGCAACTGCAGCATCAAGGCGCACAATCCGCCGGACAACATGCCGGGAAATTCCGAATGCACCCGCCAGGTGACGCTGTCGGGCCCGAAGATGCCGGGATCGCCGAGGGGCTGGTCGTAGTCGATGGAGCTCTGGCCACGCGGGAACGCGCCCAGCACCCAGCGATGGATCTGTCGGGCGGCAGGGGCAGTGAGGGTACGCAGGACGGCTGACATGCATGCGAGCATACCCAGCCCGCTGCAAGACCGCGTCGTGGCCTTAAGGGGCTGGGATTGGGGATTCGGGATTCGGGATTGGTGAAAGGCGGCTCTGTGTTCGCTGCTCGTCTCCATGCGCATCGACCGTCTCGACGGGTGCGCGCCCGCCTGTCGCCGGGCCCTGCGCGGCAGGGATGCTTGCACGGCGCTCACGCGATCTGCACGCCGGAATCGATTGCGCGCCGGTCGCACCCGCCTCGATTACGGATGCACGCACGCAAGCGCGAGTGTGCAGTGCAGCAAGAATGGCCACGCACTGGCGCTGCAGTCGTCCGGCAAACGCTGCGAAGCGCCTGAATACCGCGATTTGTGCGCAGGTGCGCAGGATTGGCCGCTCATCGGATCGCGGCAGGCATTGCCATGCACAGCGAAAGTGCTAGAACTAGGGCCGTCCGAGCGCCGGCCTGCATCACTGCCAGCCATTGCCCGGCCGCTCCAGGGCACCGGCGCTTTGCCGGGTGCAGCAAGTCGTTCGTACCAGCCATCCGTCAGGAGCTTGTCATGATCGCTTTGTTCCAGGGTTTGGGCCTGCTGTTGCAGGACAACGCACTCCATCGACTCCCCTTCGACGAGCAGGTCGCGCACTGGCGCGAGAAAACCGACGACCAGCTCGACCAGGAGCTCAATCTGCTCAAGGTGGCCAAGAAACAATGGGTGATCGCCTCGATCATCGGCTGGCAGGCGATCTCGCTGGTGTTGCTGGGCGTGATCACCCATCAGCTGTGGCAGAACGACTACCACCTCACCTTCAGCCGCGTGGTGATCATCTTCACCTCGTGGGCCTCGATCCTGTTCGTCATGTGGTACATCGCCGATCTGTTCGATCACAGCGCCGGTTTCGAACGCTGGCTGCGCGCCTTCAACAGCCGCGCGCGGCTCACCCCGGACGCCGACTCGGTCGAGTGCGTGGCCGATGCGCTGGACATGACCCGTCGCTACCCGGAAGTGCTGCGCTACAAGCAGGAAGTCAGTTCCAGGCGCGAATTGCGCCACGAGGACATCGTCAACATGCGCGAGATGGGGCGGCTGCGTCGCTACACCGAGTTGCTACGTGATCTGGACCGCTTCGATGGTGCGCCACGCCTGGTGACCAATACCAATACCCATAGCGCAGCGGCGACACTGGCGTAGCGGTCAAGCGATGGATGCGGTGGTTGCCGCAGGGCATCGGCAATGCGGCGCGCCGAGCGAAAACAGGCGGATTGATCGGCCCGATCTGATCGCTCCAGGGCGTGCGCTGCCAAGGCAGTGCCAATCGCTGCACCGGCGTGCGTAGCGACCAACAAGAACGGCCGGTGCAGCGCACCGGCCGTCGTCGTTTGCGGCGCCTGGAGACCGCGCCCGGTCGATCCGTTGTCAGCAAGCAGGCGCTTACGCCTGCGCGACGGCCTTCTCCACCGACGGCGTGCGCCAACCGCTGCGCACACCCCAGAGGTAGAACACCGCGCCGACCACCGCGACCACGGCCAGATCGGTACCGTAGCTGAGGTAGCCATGCCCGCCGAAGTCGCTGCTGCCGGCCCAGGACAGCAACGCGATCGTCGGCAGGTAGCAGATCATCCAGGCCGCGCCCTTGAGGTTGCGCCCGAGATCCGGCCAGCCCTGCTTGGCCTGGTAGTAGCAGTACACCGGCAGCGCCACGACCATCAGCAGGATGATCTCGCCGGTCAGCGGCCAGCGCGCCCAGTACAGCAGCTCGGTGGCCATCACGAAGGCCACGCCGGCCAGCACCGGCAGCGCGGCGATGCGCAGCGGGCGGTGCAGTTCGGGCGCATGACGACGCAGCGCCATCGCGCTGATCGGGCCGGTGAGGTAGGAGATGATCGTCGCCACCGAGATCACCGCCGCCAGCGTGCCCCAGCCGCGGAAGAAGAACAGGAACACGAACGACACCGCCAGGTTGAAGAACATCGCCATGCGCGGCACGCCCCAGACCGGGTGCAGCTTGCCCAGCACCGACGGCATGGTGCCGTTCTTTTCCATGCCGTAGACCATGCGCGCGGTGGTGGCGGTATAGGTGATGCCGGTGCCGCTGGGGCTGACGAACGCATCGATGTACAGCAGCATCGCCAGCCAATGCAGGTTGACGATGATGGCCAGCTCGGCGAACGGCGAGCGGAAGTCGATGCCGTGCCAGCCGGCCTTGGCCAGCAGGTCCGGCGGCACCGCGCCGATGTAGGCCACCTGCAGGATCACGTAGACCACCGTGGCCAGCGCGATCGAGCCCAGCACCGCGAACGGAATGCTGCGCCCCGGGTTGCGCGCTTCACCGGCCAGGTTCACCGGGCTCTGGAAGCCGTTGAAGCTGAAGACGATGCCGGCGGTAGCCACCGCGGTGAGCACCGCGGCCAGGTCGATGACATGCGCATCGCCGTGGATGCCGACGCTGAAGTTCTCGCTGTGGAAGCCGCTGGCGATCAGGGCCACGCCGGTCGCCGCCGGCACCACCAGCTTGAACACGGTGATCAGGGTATTGGAGCGCGCGAACAGCTTGACGCTCCAGAAATTGAGGAAGAAATACACCAGCACCAGCACCGCCGAGATCAGCAGGCCGGGCACCGACAACTCCCCCGCCCCGCCGGGTGCCTGCACATACAGGCCCTGCGCCCAGGCCCATGGCCAGGAGGCCATGTACTGCACCGAGGCCTCGGCCTCGACCGGGATCACCGAGACGATCGCGATCCAGTTGGCCCAGCCGGCGATGAAGCCCACCAGTGAGCCGTGCGAGTAATGGCTGTAGCGCACCATGCCGCCGGACTCGGGGAACATCGCACCCAGTTCGGCGTAGGACAGCGCGATGGTGGTGATGATCGCCGCGCCCAGGATCCAGGCCCAGATCGCACCGGGGCCGGCCAGGCCAGCGGCGCGCCAGGCGCCGAACAGCCAGCCGGAACCGATGATCGAGCCCAGGCCGGTAAGCATGAGGGCGAAGGGGCCAACGTCGCGGCGTAGCGATTGTTCGGACATGAGAGCCTGACTGTGAGGACGCCGTGAACCGGCAACAAGCCGGCAATGATCGCAGAAGCGGCCGCTGATCGTCAGTGCGTATTCAGGCTTGGGTCCGGTTGCGGCCTGCCTCACGACAGGGATGAAGCGTCGTTGCGCCAGTTCCGGCGTCAGACGCCTGGCTCAGCCATGGCAATCGGCGCCGGGCGCGCTGGTATCCACGCAGGTGCGCGCCTGACGCGGGATGCCGTGCAGCTCGCGCACCTGCCCGGGTGCCAGCGCAAAGCTGTCCAGGGTCCTGCGTGCGCAGGCCGGCGTGCCCGCAGCCTGCCCGGCGGCAGACGCAGCGCAGTGGTCCTCGTAGACCAGGTAATGGCAGCGGCCGCTGCTGCTGGCCAGGCAGTGCACATTGAGATCGGTGGCAGTGGCCAGGGTCTTGCTGAACAGCACGTCCTGGCCGTTGCTGGTGGCGCGGGTGATGGAGGTGGTGCCGTTGCGGTCGTGGCAACCGGCCAATGCCAGCAGGCAATACACAAGGGAGGCGATCAGGCGCATATCAGCAATCCTTTCAGTCGATGCGATCGGGGGAATTACATGCCGCGGAACAGGCTCATGAAGGGCTGGCTGACGGTGAGCGTTTCGCTGCGCCCGCGCAGCGCCAGCCGGCCCTTGCCGGTGTCCTCGCGCACCACCGAGGCGACCGCCTTCATGTTAACGATGGTGGAGCGGTGGATCTGCTTGAACACCTGCGGGTCCAGCACGTCGAGCAACTCGCGCAGCGGCGTGCGCAGGATCGCCTCGCCGGCGGCGGTCATCACCGTGGTGTATTTCTGATCGGCCTGGAAATACGCCACCTCGTCCAGCGCGATCAGGCGCGTTTCGCGGCCGCTGCTGGCGGTGAGCCAGGCCAGTGGCGGCGCGGCGCTGGCGGCGGCAGGGCGCGCGGACAGGCGCTGCAACAAGGCCTCCAGCAGCTGGCCGTCCGGCTGGCCGGCGGCGGCGCGCTGTTGCACGCGCTGCCAGGTGGCCTGCAGGCGCTCGCGGCTGATCGGCTTGAGCAGGTAGTCCACCGCGCCGTGTTCGAACGCATCGATGGCGTACTGATCGTAGGCGGTGACGAACACCACCTGGGTGCGCGGGCTGACTTCGCGCAGTGCACGCGCCACCTCGATGCCGGTGAGCCCGGGCATGCGGATATCCAGGAACACCACATCGGGCTGCTGCGTGGCGATGGTTTCCAGCGCGCTGGCGCCGTCCTCGCATTCGCCCACGATCTGCAGTTGCGGGCACACCTGCGCCAGCAGGGTCAGCAACGATTGCCGCAGCAGCGCCTCGTCTTCGGCGATCACCGCACGCAGCGCGCTCATGCCTGCACCTGTGTGGCATGAATCTGCGCAGCGGGCACCGGCGGCGGCATGATGGACGCGGGCAGCGGCAAGGTGATGGTGGCGGCCACACCGCTGGGGAAGTTGGACACGATGGCAAAGCTGGCCCTGCCGGCGTAGATCAGCTGCAGCCGCTCGCGCAGGTTCTTCAGGCCGATGCCGGTACCTTGCGTGTGCGTGCTGAAGCCCTGGCCATCGTCGGCCACGGTCAGCGTGGCATGGTCGTCGATGCGACGCGCCAGGATCCACACCGTGCCGCCGCCGGGCTTGGGTTCCAGCCCATGCTTGATCGCATTCTCCACCAGGGTCTGCAGCATCATCGAGGGCAGTTGCAGCGCGCGCAGCTCGTACGGCACCTCCACCTGCAGCGCCAGCCGCGTGCCCATGCGGATGCGCAGGATCTCCAGGTAGGCCTGGGTGCGCTCCAGTTCCTCGCCCAGGGTGGAGATGGCCCCGTCGGCGCTGGGCAGCGAGCTGCGCAGGTACTGGATCAGATGGCCGATCATGATGTCGGCGCGCGGCGGGTCGGTGCGCGCCAGTACCTGCGCACTGGCCAGCGTGTTGTAGAGGAAGTGCGGCTCGACCTGGGCATGCAGCAGATTCAGGCGTGCCACGGCCAGTTCCTTTTCCATCACCGACTGCTCGGCCGCGGCCTGTTCGTCGCGGCGCTGCTCGCCGACCCGCCGCACCACCGCGCGGTTGATCGCCTCGGCGTTCTCGTAATTGCTGCCTTCGTCCACCGCAAACAGGTCCACCCAGGCGCCGGCGTCCGGCTCGCACAGCACGGTGACGCTGCTGGTGCCCTGCCCTGGCGTGATCGTCACCAGCACCTGGTTGCGCTTGATCGCAAAACGCGCGAACAGGTTCCAGCGCGAGGGCTGGCGTCCTTCGTAGGGGTCGATGCGGCGCACCTTGGCGCGGATCAGCAGGCTGCCGGGCGCGCACTCGATGTCCTGCACGCGTGGCAGCACGCGCACCGCCTCTTCGACCACGGCGAAGCTGGCCTGCACGTCCAGCGGCACTTCGATCTGGCGCCGCTGGCGGGTCGACAAGGTGTCGTGATCCAGCCGCCCGGCGATCAGGCGCACCCGCCGCACATGGGTGATCGCACTCATCAGGGCCAGGGTCAGCAGCACCACGCAGATCAGCCCGAAGAACGCGCCGGTGGAGCCGAACAGCTGCGCCCACATGACCCCGGCCACCACCAACGCCGCCGCCCAGGCGAACACGATACGTACGATCAGGAAGACGCTGGCGGACACGGGTGGCGACTCGTCGGGTTGGGACGCGGCGAGCATAGCCGGCAAGCGATCGGACGAAAGCCCCGGGCGACGAATGGCCGTCAGCGCGGCCCCAATTGCCCGGATCGCGGTGCGAAACCCGGCCCGGCCGGCGATGGCAGGCGATGACGCGCGCGGTATGCTCCAGGTCCGCAAGCGGCGGCCACCGGGCGTCGCGCGCGGCGACGCAGCTCCTGGCTTCTACCGATGCTGCGTGGCGCGCGCGGCGCGTGGCCGGTCGCGCAGGCGCCGTGGTCCCGATCATCTCCTCCACACCGCTCAGGAGTCGCATGCACCGTCGTCATTTCCTGCACAGCGCCGGTCTTGCGCTTGCGGCCGCTTCCACCGGAAGCTGGGCCGCGACCGGCAAGGCGGCCGCTGCGCCGTCTTCGCCATTGCCCGCCATGCCACCCGGCACCCTGCCCGAGCAATTCGCCGCAGCGCTGCCGCTGGCACCGATCCGTGCGGCCGTCGATCGCATCATCGCGATCAACGGCTGCACCCGCCCGTTCCGTGCGCAGGGGCCGCGGATCGAGGCCGAGCGCATCGGCCGCAAGACGGTGGTGCACAACTATGGACATGGCGGCAGCGGGTGGTCGCTGTCGTGGGGCGCGGCCGAGCACGCGCTGCGGCTGGTGCGCGCGGCCGATGCGGATGTGCGCGAGCTGGCGGTGATCGGCTGCGGTGCGATCGGGCTGACCACCGCGCTGGTGGCGCAACGCGCGGGCCTGCGCGTGCGCATCTATGCGCGCGAGCGCCTGCCGGACGTGCGCTCGTTCTACGCCACCGGCGTGTGGTCGCCGGACTCGCGGGTGTGCACCAGCGAATATGCCAGCGCCGATTTCAGGACCCGCTGGGAAGAGATGGCGCGCATCTCGTTCCGCCGCTACCAGACCCTGCTGGGCCTGCCGGGCGAGCCGATCGAATGGCGCGATGGTTACGCGCTGTCGGATGTGCCGTTCGACCAGCCGAGCGCATCGGCCGAAGCGCACGAGCCGGACTACCCGCCGCTGGAGCGCGAACTGCTCGACGATCTCGGCCCGCGCTCGCAGCCGGTCGCGCCCGGCAGGCATCCGTTTCCGGTGCCGTTCGTGCGTCGCTACAGCCAGTTGACCTTCAACCTCAGCGCCTATGCGCGGCTGCTGATGGACGACTTCCTGCAGGCCGGCGGCGAGCTGCAGACGCGCAGCTTCGAGCATCCGCGCCAGTTCGGCCAGTTGCGCGAAAAGATCCTGGTCAATGCCACCGGCTACGGGGCGCGTGCCTTGCTTGGCGACGACAGCGTCATCCCGGTGCGCGGGCAGACCGCGCGCCTGATTCCGCAACCGGAAGTGACCTACGGGCTGGTGTGGCGTGGCCACAATCTCAACGTGGTGCCACGCCGCGATGGTGTGCTGGTGCAGGCGCAGGGTGCCAACGATTTCAACAACCCCGACCCCACGCCGGATCACGCCGCATCCGCGGCAGCGGTCCGCGAGCTGGCGCGGCTGTTTCCTCAGGCCTGAGTCGCCTTGCCTGCGCGCTGCAGTCAGGACTCGCCGAGCGAGGCCTGCAGCGCGTGGGCCAGTGCGGCATCGCCGCTGACCAGCTCGTCCCAGCGCAAGGTCACGCCGTTGCGGCGGCCTTTTTCGACCAGCTTCAAGCCCTGCGGGTCGATGATCAAGGTGTAGGCCTGCTCGCCGATCTGCAGCTCGCGGCGTAGCGGTTTGTCCAACGGCGTCATGGCAGCCTCCGGGGCAAGGACGAGCCATCGGTTGTAGCGCATCGGTCCGCAACGGCGTGCATCCTCCGCCGTCCATGCTGCACGGTGCCGATACTGGCGCGAATCGCCGGCCTTGCCTTCTGCGCAAGGTGGGTGCGTGATGCGGCAGGTAGCGCATTCACCATGCGCGGTGCACGGGCGCAGCTTGAGAAAGTGCCCCTGTCATTTGCAGCGCGGCCCCACCACGCGGCGCCATCGCATCGGCGACCGCGTGTGGCCGGCGCAGCGTACGGCACAGGTCGCCATCGCATCGGGATCACCGCATCCACCAATTGCGCTAACACGCCGACAGCTAGCGTAGCGACCATGCGAGACAGCGTGCATGTGCACGACCCAACGCTGCATGCCACGCGTCATGGCAGGCAGCGTGCCGTCGAGGCGATGCAACTGCTGGCTCGCGCGCATCGAAGGGCAAGACCCACACCCGGTGCACCGCATTGTTCATCCATCCATTCATCCCCTAGGAGCCGCCCATGGCGATCAAGACAATTGAAGAGCTTTTCGTCCACGAGCTGTCGGACATCTACAGCGCAGAAAAGCAGTTGACCAAATCACTGCCGCGTCTGGCACGTGCGGCAACCGAACCCAAGCTGGTGGAAGCGTTCAAGCTGCACCTGGAAGAAACCCAGGGCCAGATCGAACGCATCGACCAGATCGTCGAACTGCTCGGCATCAAGCTCAAGCGCATCAAGTGTGCCGCGATGGAAGGCCTGGTCGAGGAAAGCCGTGAGGTGATCGATGAGATCGAGGAAGGTCCGGTACGCGATGCGGCACTGATTGGCGGCGCGCAGAAGGTGGAGCATTACGAGATCGCCTCGTACGGCACCATTGCAGCGATCGCAAAGCAGCTGGGCTACACCGATGCAGTCACCTTGCTGCTGTCCACGCTGGAAGAAGAAAAAGCCACCGATGAAAAGCTGACCCTGCTTGCCGAGCAAGGCGGCAATCAGAAGGCATCCAAGCCCAGCAAGGCGGCCTGATGCCCTGCGCAGGCGGCGCTGCCGCCTGCGTTTGCCTGCATCTCGCAGGCAACCCCCACCCGTAGCCAGCCTCAGGTTTCTGCACGCATGCCGCGTTGCAGTTGTCGCCGGGCGCCAGCCAGGAAACACGACCCATGTTCATGCATAACAAGCGTTTGATGTACACCGTACGCGTCGCCGAACCCAATCCGGATCTGGCCACGTTGATGCTCGAGCAGTTCGGCGGGCCGCAGGGCGAGCTTGCCGCGGCGATGCGGTACTTCACCCAGGCACTGGGCGAAAACGATCCGGGCCGCAAGGATCTGTTGTTCGATATCGCCACCGAAGAACTGAGCCACCTGGAAATCATCGGTTCGATCATCGCCATGCTCAACAAGGGCCCGAAGGCCGTGTTGTCCGAGGGCATGGAAGAGGCCATGGAGATGCGCTCCATGACCCAGAACAGCACCAGCCACACCCAGCAGATCCTGTACGGCGGCGGCCCGGCGCTGGTCAATTCCAGCGGCGTGCCGTGGACCTCGGCCTATGTCGATTCGATCGGCTGCCCGACCTCGGACATGCGCTCCAACATCGCTGCCGAAGCCCGCGCCAAGTTGGTCTACGAGCGTCTGATCACCGTCACCGATGACCCGGGCATCGTCGATGCACTGCGCTTTTTGATGACGCGCGAAGTGGCGCATCAGAAATCCTTCGAGAAGGCGCTGTACGCGATCGAACCCAACTTCCCGCCGGGCAAGCTGCCGGGCGACCCGCGCTTCACCGACGTCTACTACAACATGTCGCAGGGCGAAGGCGATACGGTTGGCCCCTGGAATGCCGGCGAGCAGTGGGACGTGGTGGAAGACCGTGAGCTGCAGTCCGCGGTGGACGGCGGCGATGGCTCGGCCACGGTCACGCTGGATGCAACGCAGACCGAGGCACTGGATGCGATGTCGCTGCGCCTGCTGTCCAACCCGGAGCTGGATCGGGTGACCGGTGCAGACCTGGGCGCAGGCCCGGGGGCCGGCTCCACCACTGGCGACATCCAGCGCTGATCGTGCTCGACAGCGGTCGCTGAGATTAGCCCGGGTCGTTCGCGACCCGGGCTTTTCAATGCGCGACATACTTTCCGTTGACGGTCCTGCAGGTGGCTGTTGCCGCACCTGGGCACATCATCTGCCACGACCACGCACTGCAGCTGGCGCGCTAAGCGACGCCGACCCGTGTGCAACGCGTTACCGAACGATAAAAAAAGAGGTCCACCGGGCCTCTCGTTGTCACTGCCTGCCACCACGCCTCACACCGGCGCGGCCTGTCGAGCCTGCGCATCGGTCCACTCGGGCCGCACGTCCGCCGCGGTAGTGCAACGCTCCAGCCGCCAGGGCAGGAGGTGACGCATCGCCTCCTCGCCACTGCGCTGCAGCCACTGCGTGGCATCGCCGTCGACGCATAAGGGACGCTGTGTCGGCAGGCTGGCCGAGGACGCGACCAGCAGTGAGAACCCCATCTGCAGGCGGCCGCCGATATCCATGACATTGCGCAGACCTGCGGCGTACAGCGCACCCCCGTCCTGGCTCAACCAGGTTGCCGAGGTGGCGCCATCTGCCGATGCGGTGCAGACGAATCCGCACAGTGGGATCAGGCAGCGCTGGGTTTCCCAGATGGCGAGGTCGACCCGCCCCAACCACTCCGGCTCCTGGGTATTGATCGAGCGCTGCTGTCCCGGCGCACGTCGACCGAAGGTTGCACGCTCCTCGCGTCTGCCGCCACGGTCGGCAACCAGAATGTCGGCATCGGCACCGACACCGATCTCGACCCAGGCATTGCTCGCAACGCGGCCTGACAACTGAAGGATGCGCGTAATCATGTTGACTCCACTGTGCAGCTTGATGACAGCAGCAGCTACGCACAATACGCGCCAAGTTTTTCGATCCCGCACACAGGCGTCCTGCAACGGTCTTGGATGACGGCAGCGGCAGCGGCGGCGCTGCGAGGTGCGAATTGGTCGCAAACATCTGCACGCACGCGCAGGATTTTCCGTGCGGGTGCGTGGATGTGCACTGCATTCGCACATCGGCACCGTAGCGCCTGCCAGCGTGCGCAGAGACTGCACGCACGCGTGCGCTCGGCTATGGATCGTGCAGCGAGGTCAGCGGCAACTGGATCTCGCATTCCAGGCGTGTATCGCTGAGCTCGTAACGCGTCTGCGCGCCATGGCTGTACGGCAGGGCCTTTTCGATCAGGCGGCGGCCGAATCCGCTTGCCTGGTCGCGATCGTTGCGTCGCTGCTGGCTGGCGCCTTCTTCGGTCCACAACAACACCAAGCGCGCCGAGGCGTCGTCGTTGGTCACCACTTCCCAGCGCACCGACAAGGTGCCGGTCGCTACCGCCAATGCGCCATGCTTGAGTGCATTGGTCGCGAGCTCGTGCAGTGCCAGCGCCAGCGTCTGCACGGTGGACTTGCGCAGTGCCACCTCCGGGCCGTCCACCACGATGCGCCGTTGGTCGGGCTCGGCACCGAGCGCGTCCAGCTCCATGCGCAGCAATGCGCCAATGGTGGTGGGCGCGTTGTCCGACTGCGACAACAGCCCTTGCACGCGCGACAACGCCGAGAGCCGGTCGTCGAACCTGCCGGCGAATTCCGGCATGCTGTGGCTGGTCTGTACGGTCTGCTTGGCGACCGACTGCACCACGGTGATCAGGTTGCGGGTGCGATGCTGCAATTCGCTGACCAGCACGCGCTGCTCATCCTGCAGGCGGCGCAGGTTGTCCGATTCGGTCGAGGTTCCCAGCCACTCCAGCACTTGGCCACGTTCGTCCAGCACCGGCGCGCTGCGCGTATGGAACCAGCGGTAGCGGTGCTCGGCTGCATTGAACAGGCGGTGCTCCACGTCCAGCCCGCCGGTGCGCGCACTGTCGTGCCAGGCATTCAAGGTCAGCTCGCGCTCGTCCGGATGCACTGCCTGCAACCAGCCCAGCTCCAGACTCTGCCCATCGTGTTGCCCGGTATAGCTGGACCATTGCGGGCTGGACCAGGTCCAGCGGCCGCCATCGCGCGAACGCCACACCAGTTGTGGAATCCCTTCCATCAAGGTACGCAGGCGCTGCTCGCTGCTGCGCAACGCGCGCTCGGCGCGCGTCAGCGGGGTGACATCCATGAAGGTCAACACCGCGCCGCCGATGAAGTTGTTGACCGTGCGGTATGGCAGCACCCGCACCATGTAGCGGGCACGCGTGGCGGGGTTTTCCACTTCGCGATCCAGCACCGCCAGCGTGCGGATCACCCGGCGCACATCGTCCTGCAGTTCGTCGTAGGTCACGTGCAGCTTGATGTTGCTGATCGGCCGGTGGATATCGCTTTCCACCAACGGCAGGATGTCGGTCACCGCGGGGGTGAAGTTGGTCACGCGCAGCTCGTTGTCCAGGAACACGGTAGCGATCTGGGTGCTTTCCAGCAGGTTCTTCAGGTCGCTGTTGGCATGCGCCAGTTCCTGCACGCGGTGGGCCAGCTCGCCGTTGACCGTGGTGACTTCCTCGTTGACCGACTGCAGCTCTTCCTTGGAGGTTTCCAGTTCTTCGTTGGCGCTCTGCAGTTCTTCGTTGAGCGACTGGTATTCCTCGTTGGAGGACTTGAGCTCTTCGTTGGTGCTCTCCAGCTCCTCGATCATCGACTGCAGCCGCTCGCGGGTCACGCGCAGCTCGTTCTCCAGCGCCTGCACATGTGCGTTGTCGGACACGGTGTCTTTCGGCGGCGCCAGCTCGGCCAGCTCACGCGCTTCCACTTCCTGGAACAGCACCACGTAGCCGCGCGGCACCTCCGAATCCGAGGTCGGCTCTACGAACAGGTCCACCGCCAGGGTCGCCGCATCCTCGTGCATCTGGATGCCCTTGGCCTGCACCAGCGTCATGTCCGCTTCGGCACGGCCGAGCGCGCTGCGCAACTCCAGCCGCAGGTCGCGGTGAACGAGGTTGAGCAGGTTGAGGCTGGGCGCGCCGCCGCCGGGACGGATGAAGCGTCCGGCCTGCGAGGAGAAATGCAGCACATCGAAATGCTCGTCCAGCACCGCATAGGCCGGCGCGTAGCGGTCGGCGATGCGCTCGCCGGCAAGCACCAGTGCATTGCTGACGCTGCGCTGCTGGCGGCTTGCCGCCGGCGCGTGGCCGTCCAGTCCGGGCGCGGACGACGGGAAGGGGGCATGCATGCGGCTGTCGGCATCGATCTTCTGGAACACGCGGAAGCTGCGCTCCACCGGTGCGAACAACTTGGCATGCCGCGAGACGTTTTCGGCATTGCCCAGGAACAGGTAGCCGCCCGGCTTGAGCGCAAAGTGAAACACCGGGATCACCCGGTTCTGCAGCTCGGCATCCAGGTAGATCAGCAGGTTGCGGCACGACACCAGGTCCAGCCGCGAGAACGGCGGGTCCTTGACGATGCTGTGCTGCGAGAACACGCACAACTCGCGCAGCTGCTTGCTCACCACATAGGTGTCGCCTTCCTTGACGAACCAGCGCTGCAGGCGCTCCGGCCCCACATCGGCGACGATGCTGGACGAATAACGCCCCACCCGCGCAATGGCCAATGCCCGCCCGTCGATGTCGCTGGCGAAGATCTGGATGCGTGGCGCCACGTCCAGCGTCTGCGCATGCTCGCGCAACAGCATCGCCAGCGAATACGCCTCTTCGCCGGTGGAACAGCCCAGCACCCACACACGCAGGTGGTCACCCGGCTGCTTGCCCTGGAACAGGCGCGGAATCACCTGCTGCTCCAGGAACTCGAACTCGCGGCGGTCGCGGAAGAACTGGGTCACGCCGATCAGCAGATCGTTAAACAACAACAGCGGTTCGTCGAAGCGGCTGCGCAGCTGCTCCAGATACTGCTCCAGCGTGTCCGCCTGCACCACCTGCATGCGGCGCTGCACGCGGCGCAGGAACGTGGCGCGCTTGTACCCATGGAAATCGTGGCCGGTGGCATTGCGCAGGATGCTGGCGACCTGGCTGAGCTGATCGTTCTCGCTGCCGTTGCGCACGCCCACCGCTGCCGGATGACCGAAGCGATGGTGGCGCTGCATGTGTGCGGCGATGCGTGCGGCAACCCGCGGCAGCGGCAGGATGTCGTCGCTGATGGCGGCCGGGTTGCCCGCATTGCGCAGATCCATGCCGTGCAAGGACGGGTCGTCCACCGCCAGCGCCAGGCCGCCACACTCCTTGATGGCTGCGGTGCCGAGGGTGCCGTCGCCATCGAAGCGCCCCATGATCACGCCGATCACGTTGCCGTCCTGGTCATGCGCCATCGAGACGAAGAAGCTGTCGATCAGGCCGTGATCGCTGGCGTCCTCCAGCGGGCGCAGCCGCAGTCGGCCTTCTTCCAGGGTCACCAGCGTCTGGCTGGGCGGCAGGTAGATGCGTCCGGGATGCAGCGCATCGCCATCTTCAGGTGCCAGCAGCAAACTGGATTGCGGGCCGAGCAACTCGCGCAGGCGCGACTCGTCGAGCAGGTGGCGATCGCGCAGCAACAGCATGATGACCAGATTGGGCGCGCCGGCCACTGCGTCGAGCAGTTCGGCCAGGCGCGTGGCGTCCAGGCCGTCGGCACCGACACCGAGAATGAACAACGGCGGTGGCGTCACGGCATCGGGCGCAGTGGCCGCTGCGGTGTCGTCGCAGGAGGTGTCGTCGTTTGTCATTGCAGCCATCGCATCAACGGCGCCGGGTGTCAGGCGCAATCGTCAATGATGGCGTAAACCTGCCTCTACCGCTACGCGGCGTCTGAGCGGTACAGGCACTGCACGCGATGGGTCTGGAAGCGCCTGCTTACGCGCGGCCTTAACCGACACGGCGCGCACTATGGCGTGCGCGTCGCCGGACCGCGCCATCGCGCGAGGAATTCCCATGCTGGACAATCCACTCAACGGACTTCGCATCCTCGTGGTCGAGGACGATTACCTGCTGGCCGAATCACTCAACGACCTGTTGGTGGAGGCCGGCGTCTGCGTTCTCGGACCGGTGGGCAATGTGCCCGAGGCGCTGTCGCTGGTGACCTCCGGGCAGACCATCGACGGCGCATTGCTCGACGTCAATGTGCGTGGCCAATCGGTGTTCCCGGTGGCCGATGCGCTGCTGCAGCGCGGGGTACCGTTTTCGTTCTGCTCCGGCTACGACCGCTACACGCTACCGCCGCGGTTTGCGCACCTGTCGTACTGCATGAAGCCCTACAACCCACGCACGATCACCGCGCTGCTCAGCAGCCAGACCCAACCGGCCGAGCATTACTGATCGGTGTTGTCGGTGGACACCGCACCGTCCTGGCGCAGGGCGCGCTCTTCCTCGCCGAGCTGGTTGAGCAACTCCACCGCCGACTGATGGGTGGCACGCAATGTCTCCATGGGCTTGGAGGTCTCGCTGCGTAATGCATACAACGCAAAGCCCATCACGTTGAGGCGGTTGCGCAGCTGATGCAGCAGCTCGCGCCGCCGTCCATGCGATGCGTCGCTCACTTACGCGTCCTTGTCGCTGAGCCGGTTGTGCAGCGTGCGCACGCTGATCCCCAATTCGCGCGCCGCCGCCTTCTTGTTGAAGCGCGTGCGCGCCAGTGCCGCCTCGATCATGGCGTCCTCGGCCTGGCGCATGGTCCACCCCGCCGGAATCAGCAAGCCGTCTTCGTCGGCCTGCGGCACGGTCTGCACCACATCCGGCGCGCTCAACAGGTCGCCGTCCGAGCGCAGGTACAGGTAGCGAATGAACGAGCGCAACTCGCGCACGTTCCCCGGCCAGGCGTGGTAGGCCAGATAACGCAGCAACGATTTGGTCGGCAGCTTGCGGGTGCCGTACTTGACGTTGAGCTCGTCGATCACGCGCAGGCCCAGCAGACGCGCGTCGCCGCGACGCTCGCGCAGCGGCGGCACCTGGATCGGGTATTCGTTGAGCCGGTAGAACAGATCCTCGCGCAGCACGCCGTGCTCGCGTTGTACATGCTGGTGCGTCGCCGCAACGACCCGCGCGTCCAGCGGAATTTCCTCGCTGCCGCCCACACGCATGAAGCTGCGCGACTCGATCGCGCGCAGCAGGTAGACCTGCAGCCGGGTCGGCATCTCGCCGATCTCATCCAGGAACAGCGTGCCATCCGCCGCCTGCTCCAGGAACCCGGCATGCCGACGATCGGCGCCGGTGAAGCTGCCACGCTCGTGGCCGAACAGCTGGCTGGCCAGCAATTCCTCGGGAATGGCGCCGCAGTTGACCGGCACGAAGCGACCACGCCGGCCGGAGACCCGATGGATGGCGCGCGCGACCAGGTCCTTGCCGGTGCCGGTTTCGCCGGTCACCAGCACATTCAGATCGGTCGGCGCCACGCGCACGATGTCCTTGCGCAACAGCACGATGCTGTCGCTGTTGCCGATGATGCCCAGGTTGCCCTGCTGCGCCTCACGCAGGCCGCCGAGCACGCGTTCCAGCCGTTCGGGCGCGAACGGTTTGGTGAGGAACTCGCTGACGCCGAACTGCTGCGCGCGGCCCTGGGTTTCGTAGGCGTAATCGCCCGAGACCACCACGATCTGCGGCGTGTGATCCGGGTCGAGCCGTTCGATGAGATCGAAACCGCTGCCGTCGGGCAGGCCAACATCCACCACCAACAGGTCGGGAAAGTTGCTGTCCAGCCAACGGCTGGCTTCGCCAAGGGTGTGGATGCCCTTGGCACGGAAGCCGCTATCGGTGGCTAGCTCAACCACCTGATCGCAGAACTCCACGTCGTCGTCGATGATGGCGCAGGAAAGACGGTCCATGAGCGCTTCTGTCCGCAATGACTAATACATGTTCAGTTGAGAATTGTGACGGCGGCGCGAAAAACGCGCCTGCACGCCACCACGAAAATCGCACATCGCTGTCACGGCCGTCCGGCCACCTGGCGCTCGCTTCCCCAGAGTCGAGCTCGCCGTAGAAGTTTGCCCGAAGTACGCAGGGCAACGCGGGATTACGCCAGTGCCAAGCGTCACGGTTGGGGTCGGTCGACGCGTCGAATGCGTCGAAACGCCAAACAGCGCAAGCTTTGATGGGGATGGGAGCGCGGCCTGCGCGCGGGCGCGGCTGGACCGAGCTGCTGGATCAGCTCGCTTGCGCCGTGATGTGGCGGCGAGGCGGTTGAGGGGCGATGAGGCGAGCCGAGACGCTGGTTGCAGCGTCGCGCAACCGCGGCTTCAGGGCCAACGGATGCAAGCCGTGATCGCGAGGTGTGACCGCTAGCCTACGCGGCAGGCGTAGAGACAGTGTGCATGGATCCGCCACGCCAGCGCCATGACGCGGCGCGCGCTTGCGTGCGCCGGCATGACGGACGCCGCAACTGCAGCATTGCGCGCGACTCAGCGCTTTTCTGAGCCGTCCGGGCGTTCGTAATCGTGTTCAGGGTCGGCCTTGTTCACATCGCGGTCTTCATCGGGCATGTCGTGGACCTTCCACTCCACATCCTCGTTGCGCTGTTCCTGCGGCGTAAACGGCTTTTTCTGATCATCGTCCGGACCCCACGGCTTTTTCGGTTCACTGCCCATCGTCGTTCTCCTGCGTTGTGGTCATGAGCCCACGCTAGGCCGGTGCGCATTGCAGAGCAGTGAACAAAGCTGCGCGGTGGCGTGAAGCGAGCGGCGCGCGCGCAAGCGGCGGGGGCACCGCACACGCCGCCGACATCGCCTAGCCCGTGCGTTTACGTTTGCGTGCGCACACTGCTGCATCACAGTGATGCGTCATCTCGTCAGGAGACAACAATGCCCGTACCCAACTACCCCCGCCCACCGTTCAAACCGCAGCAACAGGGTTTCCCCGGGCGTACCGAAAAGATGGACCCGCGCCCGGACCATGGCGAAGACAGTTATGTCGGCCACGGGCAGCTCACCGGCAAACGTGCGTTGATCACCGGCGGCGACAGCGGCATCGGCGCGGCCGTGGCGATTGCGTATGCACGCGAGGGGGCCGATGTGGCAATCGCCTATCTTCCCGATGAGCAGGAAGACGCTGCCAGAATCGGCGCATTGATCGAGAAGGCCGGCGTCAAGGCGTTGCTGGTGGGCTGCGATATCAGCGACCCCGCCCAGGCCGCTGCGTTGATCGACAAGGTCAACAGCACCTTCGGCGGCCTGGACATCCTGGTCAACAACGCCGGCTACCAGCAGTATTTCGAAAATTTTGAAGACATCACGCTGGAGGAGTGGCGTAAGACCTTCGACACCAACGTGCATGCCGTGTTCCATCTGGTGCAGTTGTCGGTGCCGCTGATGACCGACGGTGGCTCCATCATCAACACCGCCTCGGTGCAATCCAAGAAACCGACGCCGAACATCCTGCCGTATGCCGCCACCAAGGGGGCATTGGCCAACCTGACCATTGGCCTGGCCGGCGTACTGGCCGACAAGCACATCCGCGTCAATGCGGTATTGCCGGGTCCGATCTGGACGCCGTTCATTCCCGCCGGCATGGATGAGGAGTCGGTGGAAAACTTCGGCGGCCAGACACCGATGGGCCGCCCCGGGCAGCCGGTCGAGCTGGCATCGGCGTACGTGATGCTGGCAGCCGATACCGCCAGCTACACCTCGGGCACCTTGCTCACCATTGCCGGCGGCGCCGTCACGCTGTAACCCGCCCAACGTTGCACCGCATAGTCAAGCCCGCCTCGCTTCCTTTCCCAGGCGGGCTCTTTGTTCGATCAATAAAAAGTCTGTTCACTCGCAGCACCGGCCATATCGGTGTCCAATTGGTGCGATGTGGCCAGCAAGTGTGCACTGTCGATGAAGTAAGCGACTCCTCCGAGCGTATGCTCGACCGTTGCAGCGCCTGATGGATTGCGCCCGGACGTTCGTTGTCGCAGGACGGTCGCCTAGTCGAGATGGCAGTCCCCTGCAGCTGCGTAGACACGGTGGCGTGTTCGATGGCCTGCTGCGACAACGCCAGGCCGCGGGATTCGAGCAGGCGGCGCCTGACGCGTGATGACGACCGTGTTGCGACAAGGTCGTCCGGCAACGGCTGAACCTGCGGCCTGCGGCGTACATGCGCAATGCGCGCCGCGCTTGCCCACAACGGCAACAGGCAGCCGAAGCTGCCTGTTGTCCGTGTTCACCGCATACGCTGCGGTGCGCGATCAGCGATCGCGGTGGATCAATGCGCCTGGTTCGCCTTGGCCCGCAGTGACTTGGCATGTTCCAGATGCTGGGCGATGGTCTGGCGTGCACGCTGCAATTCCTTGCCCAGATCGCTCGATCCCGGCTCGCTGGCCAGCTGTGCGTCTAGCAACGTCAATGCCTGTTCGTGGCTGGTCACGCTGGCCTGCAGGTACTGCGTTTCGAACTCCTTGCCGTCCAAGCCTTCCAGGCGCTTGCGGGTGCCATCGGCGCGGCTAGACGCGGCCTGCGCCAGCGTGCCGCTGCGATCGGGCGCGAAACGGCTGAGGTCGGTCAACGCTGCGCTGTGTGCCTCGTCCATCTTGCGGGCAAACTGCAACGTCTCGCCTTCAAGGCCCTTGACGACCGCCAGCTGCGCAAGCGTGCGCTCCTGCTCGTTGAACACCACCAACGCACCCAGTGCCTGCTTGCGATCGCTGGACAGCGTGGCGGCTGCACGCAGCGGGTCACCATGCGGCGGGGTGCTGCCGGCCTTGGCCGGCGCACTGAGCGACTGCTGTTGCACGTCGCGGTCGTTGTTCGTCGGGCAGGCCGTTTCACCGGTGTCGCCCTGACGACGCTGCCACGCCTTGTACGCCACGTAGCCCACCGCGCCGGCGGTCAGCATCTTGAAAATTCCCATCGTTGTCTCCTTGATTGATCGCGCAAGGCGCGGTCGTTGATTGTCGGGGTCGTATGGTCGCTGCAGGCATGAGCTGCCGGCGATCCAGCGTGGCAGTCGAGAGTGCGAGTGCGTGGGTTATCCAGACGTGACACGCGCATCAACGCCGCGTCGCCAATCGGGCGCGTCCACACCGTGCGCACGTGCCGTGCTGATGGACTTAACGGCGCGCCGCCAACACTGCACGGCGTTGCCGCATACCGACGGCCTTACGGGAGATCTCCATGCTTGCCCTCAACTACCACGGCTCACGCGATGTGCGGGTCGAAACCGTGCCGGATCCGACCCTTGTCGAACGCGACGATCTCATCCTGCGCGTCACCGCCACCGCCATCTGCGGCTCGGACCTGCATCTGTACCGCGGCAAGATTCCGGACCTGCGGCATGGCGATATTCTCGGCCATGAGTTCATGGGCATCGTCGAAGACGTCGGCCCCGATGTCACCGCGGTCAAACCCGGCGACCGTGTGGTGATCCCGTTCGTGGTGGCCTGCGGACGCTGCTTCCACTGCATGCTGCAGGAATTCTCCGCCTGCGAGACCACCAATACCGGCAAGGGCGCCGCACTCAACCACAAGGACATGCGCCCACCGGCGGCGCTGTTCGGCTTCAGCCACCTATATGGCGGTCTGTCCGGCGGGCAGGCCGAGTACGTGCGCGTGCCCAAGGCCAATGTCGGGCCGTTGGTGGTGCCCGATGCATTGCACGACGAGCAGGTGCTGTTCCTGTCCGACATTCTGCCGACCGGCTACCAGGCCGTCATCGATGCCGGGGTCAAGCAGGGCTCGACAGTGGCGATCTTCGGCGCCGGCCCGGTGGGCCTGATGGCCGCGGCATGCTGCCGCATGCTGGGCGCCGAGCGCATTTTCATGGTGGACCGGCATGCGTACCGGCTGGACTTCGCGTCCAAGGCCTACGGCATCATCCCGATCAACTTCGACGAGGTCGATGACCCGGCCGATGTAATCGTGTCGCAGACCGATGGCCGCGGCGTGGACGCCAGCATCGAGGCAGTGGGATTCGAGGCCGAAGGCAGCGCGATCGAAACCGCGCTGACCAACCTGAAGCTGGAAGGCAGCAGCGGCGTGGCGATTCGTCAGTGCATTGCCGCAACGCGCCGCTGCGGTGTGGTCAGCGTGCCGGGCGTGTATGCCGGCTTCATCCATGCCTTCATGTTCGGCGATGCCTTCGACAAGGGCCTGAGCTTCAAGATGGGCCAGACCCATGTGCAGAAGCATATGCCGTACCTGCTGGAATGCATCGGCAATGGCGACCTCAAGCCCAGCGCGATCATCTCGCACCGCATGCCGCTGGCCGATGCCGCGCGTGGCTACGAGCTGTTCGACAAGAAGCAGGACGATTGCCGCAAGGTGGTGTTGACGCCGTAACCGCCAACAGCGCTGAAGACGCTGCAAACGCAAACGGCGCGGTCGATGACCGCGCCGTTTGCATTGCTCGTCGATGTGCGGCCTGGTCAGTCCAGCGGCTTGGCCGGCACGAACGGCGACACCGGGTCGCTGGCCGGAAAGGTTTCTTCCAGCGCATCGTCCTGCAAGGCGTCCTGTTTTTCCTTCTCGCTGCGTTGGTCGTCGTGATCGCCAGCCGAATCGGGCGCAGCTGCGTGGTTGTGGTCGATGGTCATGGGTTCTCCTGTCGCGTGGATGCGGACCACCCAACGCTACGGTGGTCCGGCGACGGCACAGGTGAAAAACGTCTTCGCATCGGCACGACAAAGGCAACCGTTTAGGGATGCATCCAGCCAGGCGGCGCGTTGCGGGCGCTGTTGCACGCTGGCAGCCGATGATCGCTGTGGATCCGGCAATCCGGCCGTGACGCAACGGAGCAACAAGGCATGCGTAGATGGATGCGCCCTGTGCGTCATGTCTGTCTGCGCATTGCACCGTTCGACATCGCCATCATGATCGGCATGGCGCGCGTTTATCTCCTTACCTGCCTGCCTTCTGTCGATGCCAACGTCGCAGCGTCGATGACGCACGCATACGACCCGCACCATTAAGTGCCTCGACCGATGCCTCCGCGCGCGGCACCCGCACCGCAGGCCCATACGCAATGCACGCATCGCAGTGCCGACGACGCGGCCACCCAGGGCACTGCCGCAGCGCAATGCCCGTCTGCTGCATCCAAGGCAGGGGCCGGTTCACACCCCGGCACGCCCAGGGTGTATGGTGCAAGGGCGGCCGGACTCCGGTGTCGCCTTCACTCTATCTGGCCTTTTCCATCAAGAATCTCTGCGAACGCTGCGATGCCGTCTGTTGCCGGCTCACCGTCATGGTCGATCCATCCGACCGCATCCCCAACCACCTGACCAGCGTGACGCCGCAAGGCTGGCACGTGATGGCGCGTGACGAGGAAGGCTGGTGCGTGGCCATCGACGCGGCGCGCATGTGTTGTTCGATCTACGAGACGCGGCCGGCGATCTGCCGGCGTTTCGTCATGTCCGGGCCGTATTGCCGCGACGTGCGTGCCACCTACGACGACCAACGCCGGCGGGGCATTCCCTTGACGCTCTACAACGCATGAGGATTTCGCCATGAACAACTCCCGCCGTCAGTCGATGACCGTGAGCAATCAGCCAGGCAAGCCACGGTTGTCCGAGCAGCGTCTGGCCGCCGATCTGGAGGCGTTCCAGCAATCCGGCGGCGCGATCGAGCGGCTGGGCGATACCCCGCTACGTCGCGACAAGAAGCGTGGCGAGCCCGAGACCACGCCTGCGGTCGCCGTCAAACCGGCAGCTGCCAACGCCAAGTAAGCGTGCGCGGCGCCTGCCGGTACAGCCGGCCCGCCGCAACCTGCAACCCTGGTCCTACAGCAGCTGCGCGCGATCGATCGCGCCAAGCCCTTGCGCCAGCGAGGCCATTTCATTGGCCAGGTTGATCATGTTGCCGCCGGCCTGTGCTGCGATGGCCATGATGCGTTGATACGCATCCCAGAAGTCCGGTCCACGGCCATAGGCATCGTGGAACCCTTGCAGCTCCAGGACCAGCAGATCGGACACTTGCATGTCGGAGTGGTCCATTGCGTTCCCTCGTTGGGGGTTTCCCGGCCCGCAGCTTATACCCGTTCACCTGGCAAAACCGGCGCGATCAGACCGCCGGGGATTGAAACCTGAATTGGTTAGAGAGGGTGACCGGGGTGACATCACTGCGCAATTTCCACCGCTGCCGCGCTGGGTGCGCCTGGCACCGTGGCGCCCCACGGCGCCAGGCAGCCGCCGGCACCTGCCGCGGAGAGGAGCCGGCTCAGCCAGCACCAACACGGCTGAATGCCGCCAGCCCTGCCCGCAGCCACAGGCGCTCCGGCCCTGGCGCGGGCGCCGAACCACGCACATTCCCGTGTAAAATGCGCGGTCTTTGACCGGACCAATGGCGAAAGCTGCTCCACGGGCGCCCTTGTCGGGCCCGGCGTTCATTCGCCTGCTCGCTCGCCTCACCGATGCCCACGTTGCCCAGTCCAACCATGCGCTCGCCGACCGGCTCAGCCAATGGATCGACTGGACGCGCGCGGTCGCCGTGTCCAAGGCGCTGGATGGCAAGCTGCCCGAGATCGAAGCGCTGCCCGAGACGCGCCGGCTCGACGTCGAGGCTTGCGCACGCGTGCGCACCGGGCTGGCAACCAGCAGCGTGGTCGACCTGGATGCCGTGCTCGCGCGCGTACGCCGCGATGCGCGCAGCGCCGCCGCTGCCGGCAGCGACGCAGCGGCAGCCTTGCCTGCGCCCGACTATGCCCCGTTCCGCCAGCACTACCTGGCCATGCAACGCGCAATGCGCACCGCCACCGGCGACCTGCGTGGCCGCCTGCGCGACATGCTGGCCCTTGAGTCCGGGCAGATGGCGCGGCTGGCCGAGGTGGATGCGGTGATGGAGCTGACCTTGAGCCCGCGCGAACAAACCCTGTTGAACCATGTGCCGACCCTGCTCGGTGCGCATTTCGAGCGTCTGCGCGATGCCGCGCAGGCGCCAACCCCGGCAGCCGACGGCGACGCCGCGCCACGCGCGGTCTCCGACGGCTGGCTGGATGTGTTTCGCAAAGACATGCAGAGCGTGTTGCTCGCCGAACTGGATGTCCGTTTTCACCCGATCGAAGGCCTGCTTGCAGCGCTTCGTACCCGCTAACTGGGACCTCATGTTCAGAACTCTCGTTCACCTGTGTGTGTTTGTCGTCGGCCTGTTGGCGGTTTGCTGGGTCGGCATCGGTTATCTGGGCTCCAATCCGCTGGGCGCCTGTGTCGCAGCGGTGATCGGCGCCTGCTATGTGGCCGGCGCGCTGGAGCTGTATCGCTATCGCCAGGCCAGCGCCACGCTGGACGATGCCGTTGCCGCGTTGACCACCGCACCAACGGCATTGAGCGAGTGGCTGGAGCGCCTGCATCCAAGCCTGCGCAATGCGGTGCGCCTGCGCATCAAGGGCGAGCGCGTGGCGTTGCCGGCACCGGTGCTGACACCGTACCTGGTCGGCCTGCTGGTGTTGCTGGGCATGCTCGGCACCCTGCTCGGCATGATGGCCACGCTCAAGGGCACCGGTTTTGCATTGCAGAGCGCCACCGACCTGCAGGCCATCCGCGGCTCGCTGGCCGCACCGGTGGAAGGCCTGGCGTTTGCGTTCGGCACCTCGATCGCCGGCGTGGCGACCTCCGCAATGCTGGGGCTGTTGTCGGCGCTGTGCCGGCGCGAACGGCTGCAGGCAGTGCAGCGGCTGGATCTGAAGATCGCCTCCGAGCTGCATCCGCACTCGGACGCGCACCAGCGTGGCGAAGTGTTCAAGTTGCAGCAGCAGCAGAGCGCGCTGATGCCGGCGCTGATCGATCGCCTGCAGACGCTGATGGGCAGCATCGAGCAGCAGAGCATCGCCGCCGATGAGCGCCTGGCCGCGCAGCAGGCCGAATTCCACGCCAGGAGCGAGGCGACCTATGCGCGCCTGGCCACGGCGATGGAGCACGCGTTGCAGGCCGGCGTGGCAGAAAGCGCACGCGCGGTGGGCGCGGCTCTGCAGCCGGCGATGGAAGCGACCATGACCAGCATCGCGCGCGACACCGCCGCGTTGCATGAGCGCCTCACCCATGCCGTGCAGCAGCAACTGGACGGCATCACCAGCGGCTTCCAGCACAGCGCCAGTGCCGCGGCCGCGCACTGGACCACCGCGCTTGCCACGCAGGAACGCGCGCAGCAAGCGCTCGACACGCAGCTGCAGAACACGCTGGAGCAGCTCGCACAACAGGCCACTGCGGTGCAGGACGGCGTCAGCAGCGCCGTGCAGCAGCAACTGCATGCGCTCAATGACGGCTTCCAGCACAGTGCGCAGACGGCCGCCGACCACTGGCAGGCCGCAGTGGCCGCGCAGGAACGTGCCCAACACGCACTGACCGAGCAGTTGCAGGCCACGTTGGCGCAGATCGATCAGCGCAGCATCACGGTGCAGGACGGCGTGAGCCACGCGGTGCAGCAGCAGTTGCACGCCCTCAATGACGGCTTTGACCGCAGCACCGCCGCCGCTGCCGACCACTGGGCAGCGGTGCTCGCCGAGCAGCAGCGCGCAGGTGCCGCGTTGAGCGCGCAGTTGCACGCCACGCTCGACCAGCTCGCGCAGCAGACCACCGCGCTGCAGGACGGCGTGCACCAGGCCGTGCAGCAACAACTCGATGGCCTGAGCAATGGCTTCGAAAACAGTACCGCGGCGGCTGCCGCCACCTGGACCGCGGCAGTGGCCGAGCAGCAGCGCGCAAATCAGGTGCTGACGCAGGAATTGCAGGGCACGCTGAGCCAGTTCGCCAGCACCTTCGACGCACGCTCCAGCGCCCTGGTCGATGCGGTGTCCAGGCGCATGGATCAGTCCAGCAGCGAGACGGCCAGTGCCTGGAACGATGCGCTGGCGCAGCAACGCGACGCCAGCGCCGCCCTGGCGAGCCAGCACCAGGGCGCGCTGGCGGCCGCCACCGCCAGCTTCGACACGCATGCCGCCGCCCTGGTCGGCACGCTGCAGCAATCGCATACCGACCTGCAGGCCGCGCTGGAAGCGCGCGATTCCCAGCGCCTGGCGCTGTGGAGCGAGCGCTTCACCGCGATGAGCGCGGAGCTGACCACCCAATGGGAACGCACCGGCGAACGCGTCACCCAGCAACAGCAGGCGATCTGCGACACCCTGGCCAGCACTGCCAGCGAGTTGTCCACGCAGGCGCAGGCACAGGCCAGCGCCACCATCAGCGAGGTGGCGCGCCTGATGCAGATCGCTTCCGAAGCGCCCAAGGCCGCCGCCGATGTGGTGGCCGAACTGCGCCAGAACCTGTCCGAAAGCATGGTGCGCGACACCGCCATGCTGGAAGAACGCAGCAAGCTGCTCGCCACCCTGGACACCTTGCTCAACGCGGTCAATCACGCCTCCACCGAACAACGCGCAGCGGTGGATGCACTGGTCACCACCTCGGCGGACCTGCTGCAGCGCGTGGGCACCCAGCTCACCGAACAGATCGGCAGCGAGACCGGCAAGCTCGGCGCGGTGGCCGCGCATGTCAGCGGCAGCGCGGTGGAAGTGGCCAGCCTGGGCGAAGCCTTCGGCGTGGCGGTGCAGCTGTTCAGCGGTTCCACCAGCGAGCTCAACGCGCGCCTGCAGCACGTCGCCAGCGCCCTGGACGCCTCGCTCGCCCGCAGCGACGACCAACTGGCGTATTACGTGGCGCAGGCGCGCGAGGTGGTGGACCTCAGCATGCTGTCGCAGAAGCAGATCATCGAAGAACTGCGCCAGCTCGACCGCGGCCGCGGCGATGCCGGCGAGGCCGCTGGCGACGAGGCCAGCGCGGCATGAGCGACGAGATCGACATCGACGGCGACTCGGGCACACCGATCTGGGCCGCCTTCGGCGACCTGATGTCGGTGCTGCTGGGGGCGTTCGTGCTGATCCTGGTCGGGGTGATCGGCGTGCAGCTGCAGCTGTCCAGCCGCCTGGATGAAGAGGTCAGACAGCGCCAGGCCGAAGCGCAGCGCCGCAAGACGCTGGAGCAGGCGCTGGCCGCGCCCCTGGCCGCCGGCCGCGTGACCCTGGTCGATGGCCGCATCGGCATCCGCGGCAATGTGCTGTTCGCCTTCAATTCCGATCAGTTGCAGCCGGAAGGCCGCGAGGTGCTGAAGACACTGGCCGCGCCGTTGACCGAGTATCTGGCGGCGCGCGAGGAGATCCTGATGGTCAGCGGCTTCACCGACGACCGCCCGGTGCTGGGCGGCAACCGTCGCTACGCCGACAACTGGGAACTCTCCGCGCAACGCGCGCTCACCGTGACGCGTGCATTGATCGCCGAAGGCGTGCCGGCCGCGTCGGTGTTCGCCGCGGCCTTCGGCTCGCAGCAGCCGGTGGATTCCAATGCCGACGAAACACGCCGCGCCAGGAACCGCCGCGTGGAGATCGCGCCGATCGCGCGCCCTGCCACGTCGCATGCGTCTTCTGCCGCCAAGCCCACAGCGGCCGCAGGCACGCGATGAGCACGCAGGCGACATCCGCGCACGCGCGCCTGCAGCGCTGGCGCAGCCAGGGTGCCGACCAGCTGGATCCGGTGCGGTTCCACCTGATGGAGACGCTGGCCGCGCGGGCCGGCACCCAGGCCGAGGCAGTGCGCCAGGTGCTGGAAGAAAAGCTGGGCAGGCTGGTCGATGCGTATGCGGCAACGGTGAAGCAAGCCGCACGCCGCCGTGTCGCCAGCGCTGCCGCACAGCCGTCGCAACGCAGCGCGCTGGGCGCACTGGCCGAGCAGATGGCAGGCCATGCCGCGTTGATGGAAGTGGACAGCAGAAAGACCGCCACGGCCGACGCCACGCCGTTTCCCGAGCTGCCGGCGCTGGAGGATTTCCGTCGCACCTGGACCACGGTGCGCACCGCCAGCCAGGTGCGGCAGTCGCTGCAGGACGCCCCCAAGGACGCCGGCCCGCTCAATTCCAGCGTGCTGGTGCACCGCTGCATCAGCCTGATGCGCGAGTGCTCACCGGGCTATCTGCAGCACTTCCTCGGCTATGTCGATGCGCTGTCGTGGCTGGAACAGCTGCACAACGGTGGCGCGTTGGCCAGCGAGGACACCGCAGCCGTGGCGCCCGGCAAGAAGCGCAGCAAGCGTCCGTCCACGCGGCGCAGCTAGCGCGAGCAATCACGCACGCTGCGCTGCACGCGCGCGCCGCTGGCGGACACCAGCCTGGCGCACGCACGGTGCGGTGGCAGCCGGTCCGACCGCCTGCCTTTCGTTCGCACCCACCCTGGCCGTCGCGTGCTCCATCGACCACGCAGGAGCGTCGATCATCGCTCAGCGTGGCATCGCACCGCTGCTCAAAACCGCAGCCGCACACCCACCGTCCAGCTGCGCGGCGCGCCGGGATACACCCACTGCTCGCTGTAGGAGAACGCGGCGTAGCGGCGGTCGGTGAGGTTCTCGACCTTGGCATACAGGCGCAGGCGCTCGCTCAGGTCGTAATGGCCGACCAGGCGCCACACGGTGTATGCAGGCAGCACGAAGTCGGTATTGCTATCCACCGAGCCCAACCGCTCACCGGTATGCGACACGCCCACGCCCACCGCCGCACTGCGCTTGCCGGTCAACGGCTGCTCATAGTTGAGGAAGGCATTGCCGCTGAAGCGCGGCACGTTCGGAAAGCGGCGTCCCTCGGCCAGTCCGGTACCGGCGGCAGCTGCGCTGCTGCGCGTGACCTGCGAGTCGGTATAGGCCAGGCCCACCGAGGCGGCCAGACGCGGGGTCAGCCGCCCGAGCAGATCCAGCTCCACGCCCTGGCTGCGCATCTGGCCCACCGGCAGCGAAAAACTGGTGTCGGCCGGATCCAGGCTCAGCACGTTCTTCTTGTCGATGCGGAACGCGGCCAGCGTCGCTTCCAGGCCATCGCCGGGCTGCACGTACTTCAGGCCGGTTTCCAGCGAGCGGCTTTTCTCCGGCGCAAAACTCTGCCCGTCCGCACCCACGCCGCTGTTGGGACGAAAGCCGGCCGCAGCACTCGCATACAACGACAACGCCGCGTCGACGTGGAAGGTCACGCCGGCACGCGGGCTGACCACACCGTCGGAGGCGCGCTGCGTGGCGCCGCGCAGCTGGTTGTCGAGCGCCTGCTGGTAGTGGTCGTAGCGCAGGCCGAGCAAGGCCTTCCAGCGCGCGCCCAGATCGAGCTGATCCTGCGCATAGACGCCCCACACCTGCTGGCGTTCTTCGGTGTCGGTGATCGTGGCCAGCCGCCCCGGCTGCGCAACGCCGTACTGCGGCGCAAGCACGTCGATGCTGTACGGCGTGGCCGCAGAGCGGGCGCGCTGCTGGAAGCGGCTGTCGTCGAAGCGATTGCCATCCACGCCGAACAACACGTTGTGGGTGACGCCACCCATCTGCAAGCTGCCAAGCAATTCGGCACGCGCAGCGATGTCGCGGCCCTGGTAATCGCGGTAGCGGCGCTCGCGGCGCAGCGTGCGCTCGTCGGCCTGCAGCGTCCACGGTTCGGTGGAAAACCCGCGCATGCCGCTGTCGCGATAGGTCGCCCCGCCCTGCAGCGACCAGGTCTGGTTCACGCCATGCACCACAAAGACCTGGTGCCCGGTGGAATGCAGGTCGATATCGCCATCGCGCGGCTCGCCCAGGAAACGCCCGGCCGGCAGCCGATTGGCATCGCCATCGATGGCGGTGACGCCGCGATCGAACGGCGCATGGATGCGCACGAACTCCAGCTCGTAGGACACCGTGGTATCGGGCGTCGGCATCCACAGCAGCGAGGGCGCCAGCAGCGTGTTGTCGCTGTCGACGGTGTCGCGGAAGCTGTGCTGATCCTTGTGCATGACATTCAGCCGATAGGCCAGGTTCTCGCCCAGCGGGCCGGTGCTGTCGAGCGCAGCGCGATAACTGTCAAAGCGCCCCGCCGACAGATCCACGCTGTGCTGCGGCTGGAACAGGGGCTTCTTGGTGACGATGTTGACCGCCCCGCCCGGCTCGCCCCGCCCGTACAACGCCGAGGCCGGGCCCTTGATCACCTCGATGCTTTGCGTGTTGGCGCCATCGCGCAGGCCGTTGTAGCCGCGGCTGGCGTTGAAGCCGTTGACCATGTAGTCCGAGCTGAAATTGGGGTCGCCGGTGAAGCCGCGCATCGAATAGCTGTCCCACAACCCGCCCAGGTTGTTGGCCTTGGTGATGCCGCTGGCCAGCTCCAGCGCGCCGGCCAGATCGGTGACTCCGGCGTCCTCGAGCAGGGTCTGGTCCAGCACGCGCGCACTGATCGGCAGATCGCGCAGCGGCGCATCGGTCTTGGTGGCGCCGGTCACGCTCAAGGCGCGGTACGGCGTGTACTGGCTGCGCACCTGCACCGTATCCAGATCGCGCGCCTGCGGCTCGGCGGCGGCGGCAAGGGGGCTGACGCCTGCGCAGCTCAGTGCACCGAGCAAGGGCAGCGTGTTGGACAGACGGCGGCGCGGGGTGGACATCGGGCAGGACTCCTGAAGCACCCGGGCACGCTGGGCCCGGGTCGCACGTGAGACAACGAAGGTTGAGGGGTGAAACGCAGCCGCTATGACGCGGGATCGGCACTTGCATCGAAACCTGGCGCGCGCCCGAAGTCCTCGCGCGTAAAGGGCCGGTCGCGAAACAGATAGCCGTAATAGAACGTCCGCAGCGCACGGTGATAGGTGCGGATGCGATCCTGATACGCCAGTTGCGCACGCAGGTCGGTGGCTGCCAGGCGCGTCAATGCAGCCTGCAACGCCACCGGTGGCAACACACTGGCCACGCGCTGCGCCAGCGCTTCGCGGCGCTGCAGGCCCTGGCGATACGCCGCAACCTGTGGCGCCACCTGCTGATCGCCGTTTTCGTGGAAGGCGAAATACCACTTGTAGTGGAACGCCCCGGTCAGCGGCGCCGAATCGGCCCACTGCGGGTTCTGCGCGTAGAAGGCCCGCATGGTGTCCTGGCGTGGAATGTCCCAGGCATGGTTGACCGCCTCGCGCTGCAGCCGCGCGATCTCGCTGCCTTGATTGACCGGCACCGCCTGGTTGATCGCCACATGCGCCAAGGCCGGCGCCACCAGCGCCAGCACCACCCAGCAGGTCGCCAGGGCGGTGGCATGCGCGGCCGGGCGCCAATGGATGCGCCCGACCAGCACCGACAGCAGCACCCAGAACAGCAGATAGGCGCAGGTCAGTGCCAGCACCGCGAGTTGTTGCAGCAGCGGCACCGCATTGACACTTGCCGCGATCACAAACGGCACGCTCAGGCAGGCCAATACCGCAGCTGCACGCACCACCACGCGCCGCACCAGCAACGCCGTGCCCGCACCCGGCAGCGCCGCCAGCATGCGCGCGCGTCCGGCCTCGCGCTCACCCGAGCGCAGATCGAACAGCAGTGCGATCACGAACAAGGGCAGCAGGAACACCAGCACGAAGGCGTAGTCGAAGCGCCCGGCCAGTGCCAGCTCCGGGTTGTAGCTGTCGCCATCGTGGATCTGCGCCTCCAGGCCCAGCGCGCGCACACGCAGGATGTACGGCGAGACATCGCGCATGCCCACCGCGGCAAATGCCAACGGCGTGGGCAGGTCCCAGGTCGGGTGGAAGCTGTAGTAGGCCGCGCTGCCCGCGTCGTTGGAGCGCGCCACATAATCCTGCACCGCCGCGATATCTTCCTGTTGCAGCGCCGCGATGCGCGCAATATTGGCGCGCTGCGCGGCGATGACATGCTGGCCGGAGAGCAGGCTGCACACGGTCAGCACCGCCAGCAACAGCAAGCCGGCCAGCACGGCGCGTGCGCGCAACAACAGCAGCAGTTCGTATTTCCACAGCAGCATCAGCGCGCCACTCCCACACGCCGGCCCGCGGCGACCAGCATGCACAGCGCAGCCAGCAGCCAGGCAGCGACCAGGCCGAGCGCGGCGCCGGCGGCCCGCAGCACCTCTGTCGTGGCCGGCGGCTGGAATGCGAACACCGGAATCTGCTGCCAATGCGCGGAGGAGATGCGCTTGCGTTGGTCGGCGCCGGCATCCTGCGAGGTGTCGTCGGCCATGCTCACCGCATCGGCCTGCAGCTGGTTGAGCTGCTGCACCAGCGTGTAGCGGTAACGCTCGGCCTGGGCGAGAAACCGCTCGTGCGCACGCAGGTCGGTTTCCGCCAGCGTCATCGACAACGCGCGCACCGCAACCGTGGGGCTCAGCAAGGCGAACGTGCGCACCAGCAGATTCTGTTGCTGCTGGATGGCCGAATCACGCGCGGCATAGCGCTCGAACAGGCTCGCGGTGAGCCGCTCGCCTTCCAGCGCCAGCAGGCCCTTGTAGTTCACCGGCAGCTCTTCCACCCGCTGCACGCCATAACGCGCCAGCGTCTGCTGCTTGAACTGCGCAAAGTGCGGGTCATCCGGGTTGTGGCTGTCGCCGAGCGTGCGCAGGTCGCGCTGGATCGCCACATCGGTTTCCAGCCGCGTCGGCAGGCGGTACGCCGCACTGGCCGCATCCGGCGCCACGCGCGGCACCAGCAGGGCCAGCCACACCCACACCGCCAGCGACACCAGCAACGCATCGCGGCCGCGCCGGCACAGCATCGACACCGACAGCACCAGCGCGCACCACACCAGCAGATACACCGCATACGCCAGTATCAGCAGTGCGACCCGCAGCGCCTGGCCCGGCAACAACGCAACCGGCACCAGCCCGACCAGGGCCGGCAATAAACAGGCCGCCGCCACCGCGGCAAGCGCCAGATATTTGCCGCCGAACAATTGCCGGCGCGTGGCACCCTGCAACAACAGCGCACGCAAGGTGCCGGTCTCCTGCTCGCGCGCCACCGCGCCATAGCCCAGGAACACCAGCAGCAGCGGCGCCAGCACCTGCAACACGAACGCAGGCGTCAGTTGTCCGAAGCGCACCAGCAACGAACTCTGGCGCACATCGCCGAAGTTGGCGGTGTTCTGGCGGTGGCCTTCCAGGAACATGCTGTTGCCGGTGAACGCGTCCACGCCGGCATCGAACGCAGCCAATGCAGGCAGCGGGCGATAGATGAAATGGCCGTAATGCACCACCCGATGCGGGTGGCGGTCCGGCTGCGCCTCGAAGGCCTGCTGCGCGGCCAGTTGCTGGCGCGCGCGGAACGCGGCCACCTCGCGCTGATGATGCGCAGCGGTCAATGCCGCCACCAGCGTGAGCAGCATCAGCAACACCACACCGATGGCAGCGGAACGATTGCGCGCCATGTAACGCAGCTCTTCGCGCGCGACCAACAGCACCGCACTCATGCAGCCCGATCCTGCTCACGCGTAAAGCGCGCATGCAAGGTGCGCACGTCGAAGCCGCTGTCGCCGGCACCGATGTCCCCGGCGATGCGCCCGTGTTCCAGGAATCCGATCCGGTCCGCCACCTCCACTGCGCCGAGCAGGTCGTGGGTCACCATCAGCACCGCGCCGCCACGCTCGCGCACGCTGCCGACCAGCCGGTTGAAGTCGGCGATGGCGCGCGGGTCCAGGCCGGAGGTGGGCTCGTCCAGCAGCAGCACCGGCACCCGGCGCAGCGTGGCCACCGCGATCGCCACCTTCTGGCGCATGCCCTTGGAAAACCCCGCCAGCCGCTGGCGCCAGGCCTCGTCCTGCAGACCGGCAGCGGCCAGCGCCTGGCCGATCTCGGCCTGGCTGCGGCGCTGGCCGGCCAGCGCCAGCAGGTAGTCGGCATTTTCCAGCGCGCTCAAATGCTCGTAGAGCGCGACGTTTTCCGGCAGATAGGCCAGCCGCGTACGCGCGGCGCCGGGGTCGGCGACCGGGTCGATGCCATCGATGCGCAGGCTGCCGGCGCTGGGTTTGACGAAACCGAGCAGGCTGGAAAGCGTGGAGGACTTGCCGGCGCCATTGCCGCCCAGCAAGGCGTAGACGCTGCCGGGGGCGACCTGCAGATCCAGCCCCTGCAGCACGGCGCGGCCACGATAGGCCACATGGAGGTTGCTGATCGAGATCGCGGGAGCGGCGTGGGGACTGGAAGGCATGGCAAGGCAGCAGTTCAACAAAATGATACGTTATCACATTTCGATTGGGGCCTGGAATGCGCCGTCATCGCGAGACGACAGCTGCCCGATACCGCCGCGACCGTCAAAGCGAGCGCCGCCGGTCAAATGTTACTGTATTACGCAACCACCCCGGTGCCTGCAGGTGTTCGGCAGTCCCTGCGACGCGCGGCTGCACCTGGAGAGACCCACCACCCAGGCACGCAGGCAGCTGGAACCTTGATGCGGCACGGCGCTCTTCAAGCGCCGCCGCCGTGCCGGCGCAGCCATCCAGGATCAGCACGCCTTGCCACGTCTTCCCCCTCAATCGAGATCCCGTACGTCCCACATGACTTCCGATACGCGCCCCTTTGCTCCGCACGCTTCGTCCCTTCCCGCACGCGCCCGCGACAACACCATGGCCGAGACCACGACCACGGCCCGCGGCGCCACCCGTGCCGCTGCCGGCCTGCTCGCCGCAACCCTGTTCACCGCCGCGCAGGTGGGCGCGAAGTCCATCGACACCAGCGCGCCACTCCCGCCGGTGCGCGCCTGGCATGGGGCCAGCGAGGCGTTGATCGCCACGCCGGACGATCCGTGGAGCACGCCGGCGGAGCGCAGCGATTTCGCCAGCACGCCCAGTTACGACGAAACGCGCGCCTGGCTGGAACGCCTGGTCGCCGCCTCGCCGCTGCTGTCGTTGGAGGTCTTCGGCAAGAGCAGCGAGGGCCGCGACCTGCTGCTGGTACGCGCGCACAAGGGCGCGCCGGGCAAGCCGGTGGTGCTGGCGCAGGCCGGCATCCACGCCGGCGAGATCGATGGCAAGGATGCCGGCCTGATGTTGCTGCGCGATATCGCCCAACGCGGCAAGGACACCTTGCTCGACCAGGTGGATCTGGTGTTCGTGCCCATCCTCAATCCCGATGGCCACGAGCAACGCGGCCCGCTGATCGGCGCGGCCTTGCGCGGCCCGCAACAGATGGGCTGGAACACCACCACGCGCGGCATCAATCTCAACCGCGACTACCTCAACCTGGAAGCGCCGGAAACCCGCGCGATGGTCGCGCTGCTGCACACCCTCGACCCGGCGCTGTACATCGACCTGCATGTCAGCGGCGGGCTGGATCATCAGTACGACATCACCTTCACCTTTGCCGGCTGGGGCACCTACGCACGCTCGCGTGCCACCGCCGACTGGCTGCAACAACGCTTTACGCCGGCGGTGAACACCGCGCTGCGCAGCCAGGGCCATGCACCTGCGATCTATCCCAGCCTCATCGACGAAGACGCGCCGCGCTCGGGCCTGCGTTACTCGCCGGAAGGGCCGCGCTATTCCACCGGGTATGGCGACTTCGCCGGCATCCCCACCGTGCTGGTGGAGAACCACCGCCTGAAGTCGTACCGGCAGCGCGTGCTGGGCGACTATGTGCTGTTGGAAGCAGCACTGCGCGTGGTTGGCCGCGATGCAAGAAAGATCGATGCGGCCAAGCGCGCCGATCGCGCCGCCCGCCCGCAGGAGTTGATGGTCGCCTGGGAACGCCTGCCACAGCCGATCGCCCAGGTGCCATTCAAGGGCGTGACCTATACCCGCGCGTTCTCGCCGGTGACCGGCCGGCAGGAACTGCGCTGGGAAGGCCGCGACGAAACCTGGACCATGCCGGTGATCGGCTACCGCCAGACCCAGGCCGTAGGCTATCCGCTGGCCTGGTGGATCCCGCCTGGCAACGACGATGTGATCGCACTGCTGCAGGCGCATGGCATCGCCTACGAACGCCTGCAACAGCCGCGCCAGCTCAGGGTGCAGCAGATCCGCGTGGTGAAACAGGGCCACGCCCAGATACCGCAGCCAGACGAAGCCGACGAAACCTTCGCCGCCGGCAGCATCCGCGTGCCCGCCGATCAACCGATGCGCATGCTGGCGGCCGCGTTGCTGGAACCGGCCAGCAGCGACTCGCTGCTGGCCAGCGGACGCTTTCGCAATGCCGGCAGCCCCGATAGCGGCCTGTACGGCACCGAGCTGGTGGATTTCACCGAGCGCGTGCTGCACAACGACGCCGCCCTGCGCGCCGCGTTCGAACGCAAGCTCGCAGACGATACCGCCTTCCGCGCCGATGGCGATGCGCGGCTGCAATGGATCTATGCGCGCTCGCCGTACGCGGCGATCACCGGGTGGCGTTATCCGGTGCGGCGTCAGCTGGTGGAATGAAAATGTCGCATGCCGGTTGCAGACGGGGGCGGCAGTAACCGTTTCCAGTCGCGCGTCAGCCGTTATCTGGCGACGCGTGCATGTAGCCGAACAGACTTTCGAAAGCGGCCAAGCATTCGCGCCAAGTAACTAGCGCGTTTGCCCGGAATAACTCAACAACGCCACGCCTGGCCTGCCAGTGCGTGGCGTTTGTTTTTTGCACACGCACGCGCTCCGAAGGGGGCAAATGCCGGTTTCTTCCGCCTAAAACGCACTGTGGCTGGTGTCACTCACTGGGTTCCACCGACGCGGACGATTATGTCCGTAGATAGTCACGTCTGCTGTTTTAAACGCGCCAATCAATTGCCTCGATAGAGCAAAACTATCGCCCGCTTTTTTTGCGCGCGTTGGATTCTTAACCGGCCAATCCCGATTGTAAAAATCCTGCTAAAGCAACGATGCAGACGGCCGCTACCGCATTCCAGGGCGTCACGGCGCCCATCTCCGTTTTTGCCCGCGCGCCATCGATGGTGCTGCGTCCATCACCCACCCAGCCGAGATTTCAATGAAATTGACCGTCAAGCTTCTCAGTGGCGCCATCGCCCTGGCATCGTCGACCTGCGCCTACGCGCAGCAGGACGCGATGTTTTCCTTCAGCGGCTTCGGCACGCTGGGTGTGGTGCATTCGACCGAGGACCAGGCCGACTTCACGCCCGACATCCAGACCGTGGAAGGTGCCGGCGCCAGTCACTCCACCTCGGCACGCCCGGACTCGCGCATTGCCGGCCAGGTCAACGCCAACTTCACCGAGAAGTTCACCGGCGTGCTGCAGGTGACCAGCGAATACGCCGAGCGTGCCGATTACACGCCGAAGGTCACCCTGGCCCACGTGAAGTATCAGTTCGGCCCGCAGTTCGCCGCGCGCCTGGGGCGCATCACCGCGCCGCTGTACATGCTGTCCGAATACCAGCGCGTCGGCTACGCCACGCCGTGGGTGCGTCCGCCGTACGAGGTCTACAACTATCTGCTGCCGATGGACGGCGTGGAAGGCGTCTACACCATCAACGCCGGGCAGAGCGTGGTCAGCGTGCAGGGCTTCTATGGCCGCATCGACTCCAAGAAGGCCGACGTGGACGCGCTGCGCGGTCTGGCCATCGGCCTGGAATCGGGCGCATCCACCTTCCGTGCCGGCTACATCGTCGGCACCAGCACCTTCGACACACCGTCGCTGGATCGCCTGTTCTCGGCCTATCAGCGCATCAATCCCGCGCTGGCCGATCGCCTGACCACCTATGGCGTGGACGGCAGCTTTGCCAGCGTGGGTTACGCCTACGATCCGGGCAACTGGTTCCTGCGCAGCGAAGTGATCCGCGCCGATTACTCGCCTTCGCTCAACGGCAAGACCACCTCCGGCTATCTCAGTGTCGGCGGGCGCTTCGGCACGCTGACGCCATCGATCACCTATGCCAACGTCGATCGCAAGGGCCCGAGCATCGCGCCCGGCCAGGATCCGGTCGGCGTGATGACGCGCGCACTGGCGCAGGCCGAGAGCGGCCGTCACAGCTTCACCGCCGCGCTGCGTTGGGATGCGCGTGAGAGCGTTGCGTTCAAGCTGCAGGCCAGCCACATCAACAACAACGCGGGTTCGTTCGGATCGTTGAACAACATCCAGCCGGGCTTCCGTCCGGGCGGCAGCTACAACCTGCTGTCGGCCTCCGTCGACTTCGTGTTCTAAGAGAGCCCCCATGACCATTTCCAAGTGTTTTGCAGTCTCGCTGCTTGCCGCGTTGTCGCTGACCGCGTTCTGCGCCAATGCCGATGTCGTGGTGGTGATGGCGGCAAAGGGCGGCCCGGACAGCCTCAGCGCCGCGCAGGTGTCGCAGATCTTCCTGGCCAAATCCAGCAGCCTGCCCGGTGGCGGCGCAGCGGTGCCGATCGACCAGGAAGAAGGCGTGGCCACCCGCGATGAGTTCTACAAGAAAGTCGCTTCGCGCGATTCGGCGCAGCTGAAGTCGTACTGGTCGCAGCTGATGTTCACAGGCAAGGCGCAGCGTCCCAAGCGTGTCAGCGGCGACGACGCGGTCAAGAAGGCCGTCGCCGCCACGCCGGGCGCCATCGGCTACATCAGTGCCAGCGCAGTCGACCCCAGCGTCAAGGTCGTCCTGAAGCCGTGACCCGCCCCCTGCTCGAGACTCACGTCATGAGACGCATCCTGTCGCTACCGTTGTTCTGGAAAATCCTGATGCCGGCCGCGGTGGCGATCCTTTGCCTATCGAGCTATGTGGCCTTCAGTACGCTGGTGTTCCACCGCAACAACGACCGCCTGGAAGCGGTACGCGACGTGCATTTTCCGTTGCTCGACGCCATGACACGCAACGTGGCTGCGCTGGACAAGCTCATCAACGGGCTCAACGGCGCCGCTGCCGCCGGCGATGCCGACATGTTGGCGGCCACCAAGCCGGTGGCCGAAGAGATCCACGCTTCCTACGTGAAACTGCAGAAGGCCGATCCGGCCAATGCCAGGGAGCTTGCCCGGCTGGGCAAGCAGTTCGACGACTACTACGCCCTGGCCCAGGGCGTGGCCGCCGCGTTCGTGGAGCAGCGCGAACCCGACGCGGCGCAGATGAGCGCCATGGCGCCGGCACTGGAGACCTATCGCACCACCCTGACCGCCATGCAGAAGCGCGCCGATGCCCGCTTCCGCGGCACCGTGCAGGAAGCGGTGGACAGCTCGGTGGCGGCAAGCCTCGGCGGGCTGGTGCTGGGTGTGGTCGGTGCGGTGCTGTGCATCGCCTTCGGCTGGATCGTGGCACGCGCCATCACCCAACCACTGAACCGTGCGGTGGGCATTGCGCATGCGGTGTCCTCGGGCAAGCTGGACAACAGCATCTCGATCGACCGCAACGACGAGGTCGGCCAGCTGCTGCAGGCGATGGACAGCATGCAGCGCCAGCTGCGTCGGGTGATCCAGGCGCAGACCGAGATGGGCGACAGGCACGAGGCCGGCATGGTCAGTCACCGCATCGCCGAGCACGAATTCCCCGGCGAATTCGGCAGCATGGTGCGTGCCAGCAATGCGCTGGTGTCCAGCCATATCGCGGTGACGATGCAGATCGTCGCATTGACCGAACGCTATGCCGCCGGCGACCTGTCGCAGCAGCTGGAGCCGTTGCCGGGCGAGAAGGCGGTGATCAGTCAATCGATCAACGATGTGCGGGCCAGCCTGCTGTCGATCAACGGCGAGATCAAGCGGCTGGCATCGGCCGCAGCCGCGGGCGACTTCAGCGCACGTGGCGACGAGACCGCGTTCGAGCATGACTTCCGCCAGATCGTGGTGGACCTCAATCACCTGATGGGCAGCTCGGACAAGAGCCTGGGTGCGGTGTCGCAGGTGTTGCAGGCGATTGCCGGCGGCGATCTGACCACGCGCATGCACGGCGACTTTGCCGGCGTGTTTGCGCGCATGCGCGACGATGCCAACACCACGGTGGACCGCCTGACCGACATCGTCGGGCGTATCCAGCACTCCTCGTCCGAGATCGACACCGCTGCCGGCGAAATTGCCGCCGGCAATCAGGACCTGTCGCGGCGTACCGAACAGCAGGCAGCCAATCTGGAAGAGACCGCCGCCTCGATGGAGGAGCTCACCTCCACCGTCAGGCAGAACGCCGAACATGCGCTGCAGGCCAACGAGCTGGCACGCAGTGCGGCCAGTGTGGCTTCGAAGGGCGGCGAGGTGGTCAGCCAGGTGGTCGGCACCATGTCGGGCATCGAAACCTCATCGAAGAAGATCGCCGAGATCATTTCCGTCATCGATGGCATCGCCTTCCAGACCAATATCCTGGCCCTGAACGCGGCCGTGGAAGCGGCGCGTGCCGGCGAACAGGGCCGTGGATTTGCAGTGGTGGCCTCGGAAGTGCGCACGCTCGCCCAGCGCTCGTCCGCTGCAGCCAGGGAGATCAAGGAGCTGATCGACGCCTCGGTGGCCAAGGTGGCCGAGGGCTCGGTGCTGGTACACAAGGCCGGCACCACCATGACCGAGATCGTCGCCAGCGTGAACCGGGTCACCGACATCATGGGCCAGATCACCGCTGCCTCCAGCGAACAGTCGGCCGGTATCGAACAGGTCAACCAGACGGTGATCCAGATGGACGAAACCACCCAGCAGAATGCAGCGCTGGTGGAAGAGGCCATGGCTGCGGCCCGGGCGATGGAGAAGCAGTCCAGCACCCTGACCCAGTTGGTCTCGTTGTTCCAGCTGGAGCCTGCCGGCGCGCAGCAGCTGGAACGAGACGCCGCATAGGCGATCGACCGGATCGTCCCGCGATGTCCCCGACGCCCCTCTTCTGCATGGACTGCAGAAGGGGGGTTCCTGTATTCCCAGGCGGCAGACACGGGGGTGATCCGGCGTCGTTTCAGGTAGCGCCACGCGCATGGCGCACCGAGGACGATCGGTGCGGTGTCCCGACGTCGCTCCCGGCGTGCTCCACCTGCCAGCCAGCGCTGGCTTACCCCGACCTGGACATGCGGGGTTGTCGGACACCCGCGACCGCGCTTTGCCGATGGCGCAACGGCACGCCATCGCAAAAGTCCGGTTCGGAAGGCGCGTCCGCGCGCTCCATGCATACCCCGGTGATTATCGACTGCCGGGCCATATGCCGAACAATGCGCAAAATAGATCACAGTTCTGCGGAAAAAAGTGGCGCGACCGCACAGTCCTCACGGCTACGTCACCACCAAGCAACATTTGCGTGCGATAGCTGTCGCGCTCGCTGAACACCGAGCCAACTGTCCCCCATCCAGCGCGCGTTCCGCTGAGCGTCGATCTGCCCCCCGGCAGCCGGCGGTTGCCTCGTGCGTCCGATCGATTTCCAGGAGATTCACACCCATGCGCTTCCGGACTTTCTTCGCCGTCCTGCTCTTCACCGCTGCCAGTGCCAGTGCAAACGCCCAGGTCGTCACCCTCAACAAGGGGGGCTATACCTTGCGCTACGACTGCACCAACCACACCGCGTTGCGCTATGAGTATGTCCTGCAGGCCGATACCGGCTCGGCGGCGCGTCCGTCCAGCTTCAATCTGGATACCGAACTGCCCAGCGGCTGCGCCGGCCAGACCTCCACCGCTTCCTACGCCAGCGTACGCACCGGCTACGATCGCGGCCACCTGGTGACCTCCAACCACATGGACTACAACGCGACCTACATTCGTCGCGCCAACCTCATGTCCAACATCGTGCCGCAGGTGGCCAGCTTCAATCAGGGCATCTGGGTGCGCGCGGAAAACGTGGCCGAGTGTTACCGCGACATCGCCAGCGTGCAGGTCTACGGCGGAGTGATCTACAGCGACACCACCAACGATTACTTCCTGAGCAGCCACGGCATCCGCACCCCGGATTTCTTCTGGAAGACGATCATCACCGCCAACCCCGGCGGCGGCACCCGCGCGATCAGCTGGCTGATTCCCAACAGCGCCAACCTCGGTTCGCTGGACAGCTACATCGTCAGCATCGACGAACTGGAAGACCTCTACGGCGCCAGCACCATCGGCATCACCGCACCGGCCGACGTCAAGGCCATGCTGCCCGCCACCACCTGGCCGCAGCCGAGCAATTGCGACCTGGGCTGAGCGCGGGCTGCGCGCGTCTCTCGCCGCGTCGATCAACAGCGGCTGACGCCATGTTGCGAGCAGTCGTCAGGTGGGTGCGGACGGCGCGCCCGGAACCGGAGTGTCCGCATGGCCCTTGCCGATGCCGGGCACCGGCCGTGCCCGCCTGGCGCTGAGCGCAGCAGCCTGGCCAGCCGCGCTCCATAGGGGGCGTGTGATCCAGCAGACAAGGCCCGGGATTCCCGGGCCTTGTCGTTGCAGGCAGCGCCACGCATGGCCCGCCGCAACGCGCACTCAGGCTTCGGGCGCGGCAAGCGCCGCAAACCAGTCCGCGTAGGGCGTGTTCTTGACCAGATGCCGATTGAAGTCCTTCGCGCCATCGCTCCACCACACCGGGCCGCGCTCTCCCAGCGCCGTCTTGGCACGGTCCACCGCCGCGCGCGCCGCGGCCAGCCGCCCGGCATCGTCATCGCGCCTGGCCGCCTTGACCGCGCGCCGCGCATCCATCAACGCGCCGACCAGCCCGGCACGCACGTCTTCGCGCAGATGCGGGTTGGCGGTACGCCAGAGCCGGCCACGTACGATCAGATACCGGCCATCGGGCGTGGTGACGGGCGCAGCGGCGGCCGTCATTGCCAACGCACTCGCAAACAACCCTGTAGCGTCGGGCGGGCCAAGCCGCGCCTACTCGACCCGCGCAAAGCGGGGACGCGCAACGCCGTCCACCTCGACCTGCGCGACGAACATCGCATACGGCCGCACCCACAGACCGACGTCGCTGTCCAACGGGCGGTAGAGCACCAGCGGGACCAGCGTCTCGCTGCAGCGCACGACGCCGAGCACGTCATAACGGCCGCCCTTGAAGTGGCGGTACTGGCCCAACGTGATGCTGGGTAATGGCGACAGAGGGGTGTCCATGGATGTCACAGGATGGGCAGCCCCCAAGTCTAGGCAGCCCGGCCCACGACAGCCAGCACATGCCGCGCAACCGGCGGCATGCGGGTGTCACCGATGCACGGCGCGGACAACGCCGCGACGTGCTTACTGGTCGTCGTCCTCTTCGTCCTCTTCGTCTTCATCGCCCAGGTCGCTATCGTCCTCCACCGGGTCCTCGATGCCATCGTCGTCATCGATCTCGCTGTCCTGCGCAGGCCCTTCCTGGATTGGCGCAGTGTCCCTGCCCGGCGCCTTGACGCCATTGGGCGGGGTCGGATCGTCCACGCCGCGATTGCCGTTTTCGTCGTTGCTCATGGTCAGCTCCAGCGGTAAAAGACCGCACGGCCACCCTCCTCCCGCCGATGTGACGTGCACGTGTGTCCTGCACGATCGCAGCGCAGCCCATGCCGGCCACGCCTGAGCCGAGCGAGCGCCACCGCATCCGGCCGGTGCCTGTGGCCGTACTGATGAAAACGCCCACGGAGTCACCCGCATGCCGAGCTTGATCCGCAACCTGGAAAACCTGCTCGCCGCCTGGAAAGCCGAGGCCAGCACCTTCGATGCCTGCGACATGCCGGCCTCCGCGCTGGCCTTCCGCGACTGCCACCGTCGCCTGTCCGCGTTGCTGGACGAACATGCACGCCACACGGCCGCGCCAGTGGTCGAGCGGGCCGCGCACGAGCAGCAGAACTCAGTGCCCCAGCTGCAGGCGCGCGCCATTGCGCCGATGGGTTCCTAGGGTGTCGATCAGCGTGTCGCTGGCCTGATTCACGCCGATCACCTCGACCTCGGCGCCGTGCGCGCGCAGCTTGAGCACCACCCGATCCAGCGCCGCCACCGCGCTGATGTCCCAGAAGTGCGCGTGGCTCAGATCGATCAGCACCTTGGGCGGCGTGCCCGGGAAATCGAAGCTGGCCACGAACTGCCCGGCCGATGCAAAGAACACCTGGCCGCGCACCGCATACACGCGCACTCCGTCGTCACGCTCGCTGGCCTGCACCTGCAACATGCGCCCGACCTTTCGCGCAAAGAACAACGCCGACAGCAGCACCCCGGCCAGCACGCCGCGGGCCAGATCGTGCGTCCACACCGTGACCACGACGGTGCCCAGCATCACCACCGACGAACTCCCCGGGTGCGTGCGCAGATCGCGTAGCGAGCCCCAGCTGAAGGTGCCGATGCTGACCATGATCATCACCGCCACCAGTGCCGCCATCGGAATCTGGCGCACCCAGGGCGCGCCATACACCACCATCAACAGCAGGACGACGCCGGCCACCAGGCACGACAGGCGCCCGCGTCCGCCCGAGCGCACGTTGATCACCGATTGCCCGATCATCGCGCAGCCGGCCATGCCACCGAAGCACCCGGCCAGCAGGTTCGCCAGTCCCTGGCCTGCGCATTCGCGGTTGCGCTGCGACGGGGTGTCGGTGAGGTCTTCGACAATCTGTGCGGTCATCAACGACTCCAGCAGGCCCACCACGGCCAGCGTCGTCGACACCGGCAGCAGGATGCGCACGCTGTCCCACGTCAGCGGCACGTCCGGCAGCAGGAACACCGGCAAGCTGTCGGGCAGACGGCCCATGTCGCCCACGTTGCGGATGTCGATGTGCCAATACGCGCACACCGCCGTCAGCACCACGATGGCGACCAGCGGCGAGGGAATCGCCGTGGTGAAGCGCGGCAGCAGATAGATGATGGCCAGGCCCGCCGCACACACCGCATGCACCGGCCATGGCATGCCGACCAGCTCCGGCAGCTGCGCCAGGAAGATCAGGATCGCCAACGCATTGACGAAGCCGGTGATCACCGAGCGCGAGACAAAGCGCATCAATGCACCCAGGCGCAATGCCGCCGCGATCAGCTGCAGCACGCCGGCCAGCACGGTGGCCGCCAGCAGATACTGCAGCCCGTGTTCCCTGACCAGGTCCACCATCAACAACGCCATTGCGCCGGTGGCGGCAGAAATCATCCCGGGCCGGCCACCGGCGATCGAGGTCACCACCGCAATGCAGAACGCCGCGTACAGCCCGACCTTGGGGTCGACGCCGGCAATGATCGAAAAGGCAATGGCTTCGGGAATCAGCGCAAGCGCGACCACGATGCCGGCGAGCACATCGCCACGCACGTTGCCGAGCCATTGCTGGCGCAACGAGAAAACTCTGGACATTGAAACGACTCCGCGCACCGGCAAACACACGGCGCGAATACATGAACGTCAAACACCTGGACCTTCGCAGCAACTGCGAGCGCGTGATGCCTTAGGTCAGGGTGGTGTCATGTGTCGGAGGAAATCGCTCTGGACGAAGCTGCATGCTAACGCGCTGAGGTCGGTCTGCACAACCCGACGGCGCGCTGCTGCGCACGCGCGTCGAGCCGAGCAACGCTGCCAATGCATGAGCAACATCAACGCACAGGCCGCTGGAAGCTGCGTGCTGGCATCGCATGCTGCCGCTGGCGAGGGCAAGCTGCATGCGTCGCGGGCGCAGGGCGTTGCGTAAGACACCTTCTGCACGCGGTAGATCTACCGGGCCAGCATGCGCCCCGTCGCTTCAGCCGCTGCCGGCAGCGCGTGGCTCAGTCGTCGCCGAGCACACGCTCGCCCATCAGTTCGCGTTCGCGCTTTTCCAGTTCTTCGGCATAGCGCTTGCGCACGAAGCCTTCCGACAACACGCCCAGCACCTTGCGTTGTGCATCGATCACCGCCAGCTCATCGGCCTGCGTGGCGTCGAAGACCTTCATCACCGCCACGATGTCGGTGTCTGCCAGCAATGCCGCGTCGCGGTGGCTGGCGTAGTCGCTCACCGGCGCATCGGCCTGCACGTTGTCCGCATACAGCACCGCCAGCGGCACCACACCGGCGTAATGGCCGGCGGCGTCTTCCAGCACCACGCGCTGGGTGGACCCCAATGGAAACCGCCGGCGAAACTCGCTCACCGTGGTGTCGTGCGCGGTATGGTTGGCATCCTTGCGCATCATCTTGCCGGCCGACAGATTGCGCACCCACCCCACGTCGCGTGCGCTGCGGATGTTCTCGCCACGCAGATGCAGGCGCCAGGTGGAGAACGAATAGCCGAACACCTGGCGCACCACGGTGTTGGCCACCAGCACCGCCACCATCACCGCGCTCGCCAGCACAAAGTCGTGCGTGCCTTCCAGGATCAACATGGCCATCGTCATCGGCGCACCGACAATGGCTGCCGCCAACGCGGCCATGCCCACCAACGAGGCGCTGGTGATATCCACCGCCGCGGCGCCGACCAGCAGGTTCAGGAACACCGCAAACAGGCTGCCCACCAGCGAGCCCATGAACAGCGAAGCGAAGAACAGGCCGCCGCGGAAGCCGAAACCCAGCGAGATGCCCGACGCGATGCATTTGAGCACCAGCACACCGGCCAACACCTGCAGCGTGCTGCTGCTGGTCAGGTCCAGGTGCAGGGCGCCATGCCCCGACGACAGCACCTGCGGCGAATACATCGCCAGCGGAATCAGCAGCAACCCGCCTACCACCGGGCGGCCCCAGATCGGCAGCGCGATCCGCCCCACGGCGCGTTCGATACCGGCCACCAGCCGCATCACCGCGATGCCGATCAACGCGCAGGTCAGCCCCAGCGCAATGTAGATCGCATAGTCGCGCGGCTGCAATTGATAGGCCACCGCCGCCGGCAACGAATACGGCGCGGCACCGAGCGCGTTGGCCATGAACGCGCCGGCCAATGCCGCTGCGGCCACCGGCGCAAGCGCCGAGGGCGTGTAGGCGCCGATCACGATCTCGAACGCGTAGAACGCACCGGCCAGCGGCGCCCCGAATGCACCGGCGATCGCGCCGGCCGCACCGGCACCGACCAGCGTGCGCATGTCGGCCCGGCGGACCCGCAACACACGGCCCAGCTGCGAACCGGCGCCCGCGCCCATCTGCGTATAGGTCGCCTCCAGCCCCACCGATGCACCAACGCCGTTGGACAGCAGCGTCTGCACCGCAACGATCAGGTTGTCGCGCATCGACATCCGCCCGCCGTGCAGGGCATTGGCTTCCACCGCATCCACCAGCGGTCGCTTGCGCCGCCGCGCCAGCAAGGCCACTAGGCCCACCAGCAGGCCGCCCAATGGCAACACCAGCAACTGGGTGGCGGTGATCGCTTCGGCGGTGCTGAGCCGCTCGCCCGGCGCGAGCGCGTACAGCCAGGCCTGCAGCGCATGCGCAATACCGGCCTGCACCACCATCAGTGCCGCCGCGATCAGCCCCACCACGGCTGCCAGCCCGATGAACCACAGATCGTTGGCGCGCAACTGCCGGCGCAACCACTCCAGCGGCCGGCGCCAGGATGCGACTGCCGGGTGCACGACATGCGTGGGGTTGTGAGGAAGTGGCTGCATGGAAGACCAGCGCTCCGCCGGATCAGGGTGCCGGCGCGCGGGGAGACGTCAGCGATGTGGCCTAGTGTGCAGCAACCTGGCTGACCTGCCGCAGTCTGGCCGCGGCAGGGCACGCAACGAACACGGCGGCGCAGCGGGCGCCGGCCACGCGCCGGGGGACGGCGCGCTCACCCCAGCGCACACAGCGGCGTTTCCCCGGGGCGCAAGGTCAGCACACGCACACCGGTACGCGTCACCGCCACGGTGTGCTCGAACTGCGCCGACAACGTGCCATCGCGCGTACGCACCGGCCAGTGATCCGGCTCGGCGCGGATCGCCGCTCTGCCCTGGTTGAGTATCGGCTCGATGGTGAACACCATGCCTTCCTGCAGCGGCATCCCGGTGCCGGCATGCCCGTAGTGCAGGATCTGCGGCTCCTCATGCATCTGCCGGCCGATGCCATGCCCGCAATATTCCTTCACCACGCCATAGCCCTGCTCGCGCGCATGCCGCGCAATCGCATGACCGATATCGCCCAGCCGGGCGCCCGGACGTACCGCGGCAATCCCCTTCCACATCGCCTGATAGGCAGCCCGCACCAACCGCCGCGCCGGATACGCCACCTCGCCCACCAGGTACGTCGTGCTGGAGTCGGCGATATAGCCGTTCTTTTCCAGCGTGATATCCAGATTGACGATCTGCCCGTTGCGCAGCACGTCCGCAGCCGATGGCACGCCGTGGCACACCACATCGTCGATCGAGGCATTGAGCACGAAGGGAAAGCCGTACTGCCCCTTGCTGGCCGGCCGCGCGTCCAGCTCATCGACAATCATCCGCTCGACGAAGTCGTTGAGTTCCAGCGTGCTGCGGCCTGCCAGCGGCAGCCGATCCAGCGCATGGAACACCTGCGCCAGCAACGCACCGGCGGTGGCCAGCAACGCGATCTCCGCCGGCTGCTTGATCATGCCCGCGCCGGTTTCAAGGATGGCGGCCGTACGCCCGCCGCCCGCAGCTGCTGCGCCACGATCTGCTGAAACGACAACTCCGGATGCATCTCGCACAGCATGCCGACCTTGATCCAGAACGTGGCCTGCGCATTGATCGACCGGCTGGTCACCGTGCACGCGCGACGTAGCTGATCGTGCAGTTCGTCATCGATATTGACGATGCCCATGCAAGCTCCAATGTCAGGAATATACGAATCGTATATGAAACGCATATCCGCGCACAAACGCCGGTACATGCCCTCGGCTGCGCTCGGGGTATGCCAAGCGAACGCAGCCGGGAAGGAAACCGGGAACGGAGCGCTAGTGGCCGGCAACCGGCGAGCGTGCGCCCGCGGCAAACCCATGGCGTCTGGCACGCCATGCAATCAACCATCCGATGGCCAGCAGCAAGGCCATGGCAACCGGGAAGGTCCGCGCGCCCCAGTGGTCCAGCAGCACGCCGCCCACCACGCCACCGCCGGCGATGACGCTGTTCCAGGCCACCACATTGAGCGATAGCGCCACATCGGCGCCTTCGCCTGCGCTGTCGGCAAGTGCCGTCTGCAGCAGGGTCGCCGCACCGCCGAAGGTCAGCCCCCATATCGCCACACATACGTAGACCACAGGTTGCACGTCCTGCAGGAATGCCAGCACCACCGAGATCGCGAGGAACGTTGCCAACGACACCAACACCGTGCCACGCAGATGCTGCTCCACCAGCCTTGCTGCCACGCCGATGCCAGCCAGTGCCGCAACGCCGAAGATCAGCAGCAACACGTCCACGCGATGTCCCAGCCCAGCGTGTGCGGCGAACGGCGCCACATAGGTGTACAGGATGTTGTGGGCCAGCATCCACGCCATCACCGTGGCGAGCACGGGACGCACGCCCGGCGTGCCAAGCACCTTGCGCAGCGGCACCCGCTGCGCTGCCGACTGGCCCGGGTAGTCGGGCACTTTCAGCAGCACCCACACGATCAGGATCAGCGTCAATCCGGACATCGCGGCAAACGCGCTCCGCCAACCCAGCAGGCCACCCATCCAGGTGCCCAGCGGCACGCCGAGGGAGAGCGCAACCGGCGTGCCCACCATCGCAATCGCCATGGCCCTGCCCTGCTGGTTCGGCTGCACCATGCGCCGCGCATAACCGGCAAGCAGGCTCCACGCCAGGCCTGCCGCTGCGCCGGCAAAGAAGCGCGCCGCCAGGGTCAGGCTGTAGTTGCTCGACAGTGCGGTGACCGAGTTGAACAACAGGAAGCCGACGATGGTGAGCAGCAGCACGTTACGCCGCCGCCACTGCTGGGTCGCAATGGTCAGCGGGATGGCAGCCACCACCGAACCCAACGCGTACGCGGTCACCGTCTGCCCGGCCAGTGCCGGGCTGATGCCAAGGCCCGCGGACAGTTGCGGCAGCAACCCTGCCGGCAGCGTTTCGGTCACGATGCAGATGAAACCGGTCATGGCCAGCGCCAACAGGGCGGCGATTGGTAATGGCGGCGGGATCGCACCGGCGGTGGATGCAGTTGGAGAGGTCACACGCTGTCCTTCGTTGGGGAGGGAGATTTCTGCACGGCTCGCTACATCTATATTGATCGATACATATCTAGGCCAAAAAAAGCAGGTCGTCGTCGTGAGACCTGCCGGCCGGTAACACCACGCCATGATCTGTATCGTTCGATATATATATCCGCGCGGCGACCGCGTTGTCAACGATATCTGTATCGACTAGTCTTGATGTAGAGATCGGAGGGCGCCATGGCGCAAATGGGAAGGCCGCGCAGCTTTGATCGCGACGCCGCGGTCGAGCAGGCGCTTCACCTGTTCTGGGAACAGGGCTACGAATCCACCTCGCTGAGCCAGCTCAAGGCCGCAATTGGCGGAGGCATCACCGCGCCCAGCTTCTACGCCGCGTTCGGCTCGAAGGAAGCGCTCTTCAGGGAATGCATGGACCGCTACCTGGCGACCTACGCAAAGGTGACCCACTGCTTGTGGGACACCACGCTCGGCCCGAAACAGGCGGTGGAACTCGCGCTGCGCCGCTCGGCCAAGATGCAGTGCGAGCGCGGCCACCCGAAAGGCTGCATGGTCACGCTGGGAGTGATGAGCGCGCCGTCGCCGGAGTTCTCGGCACTGTGCGCACCGCTGACACGCTCGCGCGCCCGCACCCGGGCCGGCATCCGCGCCTGCGTGGACCGCGCCATCGCCAGCGGAGACCTCGGGCCGGCCGCCGACGCTGCCGCACTGACCTGCGTGTTCGACAGCTTCCTGCTCGGGCTCTCCACGCTCGCCCGGGATGGCATGAGCTTCAAGGCGATGGATGCCGCCATTACCCAGCTCATGGGGTTCTGGGACGCCCAGGCCGGCTAGGCAGGCCGCGCTTCAACCTGTGCGCCGCAGCGGCCAGGAACGGCAGCGCGCATTGCGCTGAATTTCTCAGTCGAAGGTGCCGATCGCAGCAAGCCGCACCAACTCGTCCACCACGTAGCGCACCTTCGGGCGCAAGTGGCGCGTGCGCGGCCAGAGCGCGTAGATTTCGATGCAATAGCCCGTGCACTCTTCCAGGACGAGACGCAAGCTGCCCGACTGGATGTGCGGGCGCACCAGCGAGATCGGCATCTGGCAGATGCCCAGACCTCCGATCGCAGCGTCGATGACAGCGTCCCCGTCATTCAACTGGTGCGTTCCTTCAGGTACGAAATCGCGGTCGGCCACCTTGCCGCCAAACCGCCAGCCGACAGGCTGGCCATTGCGGAAGCCCACGACGCTGCGATGCGCCTGCAGGTCCTTGATCGTGCGAGGAGTGCCGTGCGCGGCGAGATACGCGGGTGATGCGCATAACACCAGGCGCTGGCGTCCCAGCTTGCGTGCCACCAGGCCACCCGAACTTTCGAGTCCGCCAAACCGGATCGTCAGGTCGATGCCTTCCTGGGCCGGGTCGATCAGATGGTCGTTGAAGGAGAGCGTGTAGTGGAGGTCGGGATGCGCTGCGCCGATGCGGAGCAGGATCGGCAACATGACGTGGCGGCCGAAAGACGAGGGCATGTCCACCCGCAGCCGGCCGGCGGGCAATGACGACTGCGAGGCCAGGCCGGCTTCTGCACTAGCGATCTCTTCCAACGCAGCAGCGCATGCGGCGAAATAGGATTCGCCGTCGGCGGTGAGCGCGATGCGGCGCGTGGTGCGATGGAACAGGCGCACGCGCAGCCGCGCCTCCAGGCGGGCGATCGCCTTGCCCACCGCCGAACGCGAGATCCCCAGCGACGCGGCCGCCTCGGTGAACGTGCTGGAACGGGCCGCGGTGACGAAGGTGACCAGCCCATTGAGTGTCTCGACAGGAATCATCCGACTTCCGTTGGGGAATTGTTGTCCCCAATGACGGGACTCCTGGCACCTTTATGTGCATCGAAGTCAACCTTACCTTCTTTAGCCCTCCCCACCAAATACCCTCCCCCCCATGACATCAACGATTTTCCAACCCTTCGACCTCGGCGACACCCGGCTGAGCAACCGCATCGTGATGGCACCGATGACCCGCGCCCGCAATCCGGAGTACGTTGCGAACGCATTGACGGCCACGTATTACGGCCAACGCGCGAGTGCAGGCCTGATTGTCAGCGAGGGCACGCCTGTCTCGCAGCAAGGCCAGGGCTACATCGATGTGCCCGGCATCTGGTCGCAGGAGCAGGTTGCCGGCTGGAAGGTGGTGACCGATGCAGTGCATGCGCGGCAGGGCAAGATCTTCGCCCAGCTGTGGCATGTGGGCCGCATGTCGCATACCTCGCTACAGCCCAATGGCGCCGATCCGGTGAGCGCGAGCACGCGCCCGGTTGCATCCAGCTCCAAGAGCTTTGCATTCATCTACCGCGAGGACGGAACGCGGGGGACGGCTGAGCCCAGCCCGGCGCGTGCGCTCGAGACCGAAGAAGTGCCGGGCATCGTCAGGGATTTCGAACAGGCGGCCCAACGCGCGATCGATGCAGGCTTCGACGGCATCGAGATCCACGCGGCCAATGGCTACCTCTTCGAGCAGTTCCTCAACCCGATCACCAACGACCGTGTCGACGCCTACGGCGGCTCGCTGCAGAACAGGGCGCGGCTCATCCTCGAGACCGTGGATGCGGTGGCAGCGCGCATCGGCTCGCGCAAGGTGGGAATCCGCCTTGCACCGAACAATCGCCAATTCGACATGCCCGCATACGCGGAGAGCGAGGCCAGCTACCTGTACCTGGCCGAAGAACTGGCCAAGCGCGGGCTTGCGTATGTGCATCTGAACGACAACCACGCAAACGGCTCTCCCGACATGAGCGAAACGTTCCTCGCAGCGTTCAAGCGCAGCTACGGCGGCACCGTGATCCTTGCGGGCAAATTGACCCTGGAATGGGCCACTCGGTTGATCGACCAGGGGGTGATCGACCTGGCCGCGTTCGGCCAGCCTTTCATTGCAAACCCGGACCTCGTCGCCCGCCTGCAGACAGGTGTCCCGCTCGCCACTCCGGATCGCGACACCTACTACGGCGGCGGTGCAGAGGGTTACATCGACTATCCGGCCGCAACCTGATCGCAACCTGACAAGACGCATCCACCGCGTCGATGCACCGCCGGCAGCTGCCGCTGCGCCCTGCGAACTCGCCTCCATGGGACATCGCAGCGCGCAGCGGCATGCTCCTGCGCGGGGCTGCAGCGCGCATGGAGGTGGACGCGAGTGACGCGTCGTCCCTTGCGCTGGCAGCATGCGTGATTGCCGGCGGCGCGCCATCGACCTGCAATAGCGCGCGCACAAACGCCGGGCAACGGGCGCCGAATGCCAGGTGGCGCGTGACACTGGCAACGACGACCACCAAGACCATGCGCTGCCGACGGCAAGACCGCCCAGCCGCAGCTAATTGCGCGGCAATTTCCCGGCCAACCTCAAATCAAACGCCTGCAGATCGCTGAGCCGACTGCAGAGCACCACGCTATCCAGGCGCGTGGCGCCTGCCACCATGGGCGGCGATGAACATTCCGACAGCCGACCGGCAGTAGGACTCGATTTCATGGCTGTCTTCTGCTTTCCGCGCATCGAAGCGCGCGATGATCAGCAGGTCGGCTCCCTTGAAAAGCGCCGCAAACAAGCGCGCGGACCCGAGAGGATCGGGCACGTCCAGCAGTGCCCGCTCATGCAACTGACGTAACAACGCCGCGATTTGGGCAATGACATACGCGGGGCCGCCCTCGTAGTGGAGCCTGCTCAAGGAATTCTGGTTCGTCTTGTCGGCCATGACCATGGCTTCAACGCTGCGGACATCCGGGCTCAACAGGGTGCGAAGCAGCGATGATCCAACGGCCATCAGTTGGTCTTCAGCCGGGCCGTCGACGCTTTCAGAAAACATCTGCGGCGCAAATTGGTGGCACCGGTCTGCGATGGCCGCGCTGAACAGCGCCTCCTTGCTCTCGAAGTGCCGGTAGATGCTGAGCTTGGAGATCTTCGCCCGATGGGCGACCTTGTCCAATGTGGTCGCCTGGAAGCCCAGTTCCACAAAAAGCGCATAGGCAGCGTCGATGATCGTTTGACCAAGCGCCGCATTGGTTGGCCGGCCGCGCCGGCTTTGACTGTTCTGGGCCACTCGAATTTGAGTCCTTGACAGTATCCTAATTCTGTATTTAGGATACTAACCAGTACCAAAAATGGCAACCCGCAGGCGGGCGCGTTTCCAGCTCCAGGCGTTTCGCCAGGCCGGCGGCCTCTTTCATTGACAGCTCGGAACCTATTCCTATGGATGACGTCATCATCATCGGCGGCAGCTTTGCAGGTCTCGCCGCCGCCCTGCAGCTTGGCCGTGCCCGCCGCAAGGTCACTGTCCTGGACACCGGCCGGCCGCGTAACCGCTTTGCCGGACACTCGCACGGCGTGCTCGGCCACGATCACAAGCCACCGCTGGACATCCTGGTCGAGGCCCGGCAGCAACTGACGCGCTACCCAACGATCAGGCTGATCGATGCGCGGGCCGAGCGGGTGTCAGGCGTTATCGACGATTTCTGCGTGCTTACCGACGATCACGAAAGCCTGAAGGCGCGTCGCCTGATTCTGAGCTATGGCGTTGTCGACCAGATGCCCGCGGTGCCGGGCTATGCCGAAAGCTGGGGAACATCCATCGTGCCCTGCCCTTACTGCGATGGCTTCGAAGTCGCCTCGCAACATTGGGGCCTGGTCTGGTCCGGCCCGCAGTCGATGCACCAGGTCCGGCTGTTCCACGATTGGACTGACAGGCTGACGGTCTTTGCCGATGGCCACGCCATCGCACCCGAGCTACGGGCCGACCTGGCAAGCCGCAACGTGCCTGTGGCCGATGGCCGGATGACCGGGATTGCCCGTCTCGGGGACCACGGCGCCACCATCAGCATCGATGACGGCTCGGACGTTGCGGTCGATATCCTGTTTGCGCATCCGCGCACCACGCCATCGGCAAGCCTGCACGAATCGCTGGGCCTGGCCACGGTCAACACGCCGACCGGCATCGCGCTCAAGGTCGACGAGCGCCGCGAAACCAGCATGCCCGGCATCTACGCCGCAGGCGACCTCGCCAATCCCGGAATGGCCTCGGTCACCACTGCATCATGGCAGGGCGCCACGGCGGGTATCGCCGCCCAGCAATCGATGCTGGTTTGAGACAGACCGACGAATGTCGAGCACATCACCTTCGATCTGCCACATCGCGGCTTCCACGCATTGCAGCGGCCGAGGGTCTCAACAACGACGTTGGGCCCGACTACGAAGTCCCCAACGGCAGATACAGTGTCAGCGCACTCTCTGCAGCCTCACGGAATCCGTAGCTCTTGTAGAACCCGGCTGCCTTCGTATGCAAGGCATCCACCAGCAGCACTCGCACGCCCAACTGCTCCCGCAGACTCAAGCAACGAGCGATCGCATGTGCCAGCAGGTAATCCCCATGCCCCTTACCCTGCTCTGCTGATGAAACCGCCAAGCGTCCCATCCGGATCGCGGGCACCGGGTAGTTGGGCAGGCGCTTGCGATCCTGCTCCTGTAACGCTGTCAGCAAGAGCTGGGCCGCTGACAAGGTGTAGTAGCCCAGAATGTTGCCAGCAACCTCATCATCCACCAGGACATGGGTCGTGCTGATGCCATCGCTGTGATGCTGCACCGCCTGCCGCCGCAGATACGCATCCAGTGTCGACTCCCCGCAGCTGAAACCGTTGCGGTCGTGCCGCTCTGGCTGGAGTTGCTCAACGATTGGCACGCACTTAGCCCTGCGCGACGCGGGCGAGCGCCTTCCTCAACTTGGCATTGGGCTGGAAGGGTGCGTCCAAGGCTTTCAGGAATCGCTTGGATTCCTCCGCCGACAACGTCACTGTCAACTCGGCGGCCATGACGCTCTCCGCCTCGCGCATGACCGCATCACGCACAAAGGCCGAAAGTGGCACGCCACGCAGATCGGCGGCACGGGAAATCCTCGCCTTGTCGGCCGGGTTCAATCGCAGGTCCAGACGGGCAGCAGCGTTGGTCATTGCAAGCTCCTATTTGTACGGAATATTACCGTACAGGCCGCCCGTGTCAAATAACCAGCCCCGCCCCAGGCAGGCGTCGTGGTGGACCTTCAACGACCTTGGTGGCTTGGACAAGACAGCAGACAGGCGGTGCGCGTGACAACCGCTAGCGAGCAGACGGGCGCTTTGGCCAGTGCCTGGCATCAGAGGTTGGACGACATGGTTGCCTGCCTTGACCTGCAACGCGTGTGCTCGCTCGCCGGCTACAGCGCCCAGCCCGAAAGAGCGTCAGGCACGCCTACGTAGTGCCGGAGTTTCTCGAAATGAGCTCTGCCAACTCCAATGCTTTCTCGTTGACACGCGCCATGAGCTGGAGCGAGGTGCGTGCGTCGCCGCATATTCGGCGACCGGGATTGGCGTCCCGGAACCTGAGGCGCACCAGCGCCCATCGATCGATGCATGGCGCTTTTTTATCGCTCGCATCGTCGCGGGCGCATGCCGGCCAGCTTTATGGCGGGCGGTGCGCGGGGGTCGCAAGGCCCACCGGTCCTCAGGCCGGCACGCCAACCGCGTACCGTCCGTCACCCGGATTGGCGTCGGGGTGACGGATTTCCAAAACCTGAGGAAATCCACATGTCCTACGACACCCAAGAAACACCCGCGTCTGTGGCGCGTCAGATTGCCCAGCATGTTGGCCTGATCGCCCATACCTTCGAATGCAGCCATACCGCGTGGCTGAGCCGGTTGGCACGCCCCGCAAATACAGGCAAGGCCGTCCACGCCCTTACGTTTGCAGACTGCGAAGCAGCGCTCGCTGCAGTCGACGCCTTGCATGCGCAGGTGCGGCGATGAGCACGCGCAAACAGTTCCGCGTCTGCACGGGCGTCACCCTCAGCTTCGAAATGATGCAGGGCTATGTGCTCGCCATGCTGCATTCCCACGCGCAACCCGGTCTGCCGCCGGTCCTGATCGCCTGCGAAGCCACCGGCTTTGATGACGTGTTGCCAGGCGGCGATGCGCAGAGCGTGGTGCTGGACCGGTTGCATGTCTGCATGCATGAAGACCCGGCAGTTGATGTCCTCACTTGCGGCAAATCCGACAGCCGGCGCCGTGATGATCGGAGCGAGCATGCTTAGAGCGCAGCGACGCCTGCTAATCCCTACACTCGGGCGGCGGCCCGGACCGCCTCTACACCTGTGGAGCCATGCAACGGGCCGGTGTAAGGAAGGGCCCGTACTTAATCAGGTTTCAGCACGGATTCTCCAGGAACTTGCCCGGATCAGGCAGAAAGTGTGATATCTCCAGCAGGTACGCTTCTGGAACCAGCGTATCGCTTCAGGCGAATCCGGCTTTTCTGGTGGAGGCGGCGCGTCCAGGTCGCCCTGGATGAAGTAGATGGTCTTGTTGGACGTGGTCATGGCGGCGCGTTCCTTGCGGTTGGAGTTCAGGTGGAAACCCGTGAAGCACGTGGACGTCCAGAAAGGATCAAGACCCTCTCAGGCGCTTGCGAAGCGCCAGCCGCCCTGCCCGCTTCCGGGGATCGCAGCGGCGTGTAAGCCGCAGGTCAATGCAGTAGCAGACGCTGGCCAACGGCAGGCACAACAACAGATACAGGCCCGGCAGGGCCCTGCCGGGTACGCCGTGGTTGATGAGGAGATCCATCAAAGGCAGCATGAAAGCGAGCGAGAAGAGCGAGACAAACAGGTGCCAGAAGCTGAAGAATAGGTATCGATTCGTCCAGCGCGTGCCCTTCGCAGGGCTGTCGATCGACTAGGTTGCCAGGCGATGTGCGGCCACCCGCACCCGGCATCCGCAGCCGAGCATTCCGGACCCGAACACGATGCCCACATAGATCAGCGAAAGGGTCAGCATGTGTCAGCGCTCGCGCAGGGATTCAGTGGTGTGCTGTTGAAAACAACTAGGCAGGTAGTCGATGACCCGGCGCTTGCCCGTCTTGATCTCTGCGCTAAGGCTCATCCCGGCATTCAACCGCACACGTATATTATCGACGTTCAGTGCGACCCGCTCCAGCTTCACCCGGGCAGGGAACACTGGGCCCAGCAGTTCGTCCTGCACGGCGTCATGGCAGACGCTAACTAGCTTGCCGGTCAGGTAGCCGTAGCGGGTATATGGAAAGCTATCGACTTTCACGATCAAGTCCTGACCCGGCCGCACGAAGCCGATGCCCTTGTTGAGCACGGTGGCCTCGATCTCCAGAGCGTCTTCGCTGGGTACGACGACCAGAAGTTCCTGGGCTGGTGCGACAACGCCACCCACAGTATGCACAGCCAGCTGTTGGACGGTGCCAGCTACCGGTGCCCGCAGCGCAGCCCATTCAATTCCGGAAGCGCGATCACTTGTGCCGCGACATCGACCCTAGTGCTGAGCCGCTACAACCCGATGAACAGTGGCAGCGCGTATTTGATACCTGCTCAAACACATCTACCGACATCTGTGGCAAGCGCGCACCGAAGGCCTGCGCAGCCTTATAACGCAACGCGCCACCTACTGAGTCCGCCCCCTCGTTTGCTGCGGCAGCGCTATCGACAAACATCGCACGGCTCGACCCTTCGTTCCGAGAGGCCGCAGTTCGTAGCCAAGCCGTGCGGCGCAGGCGGCGCCGGATAATTACGTTGGCATAGCTGTGTCCTCCGTAACCGATGCGCCTGGCGTGACAGCACTTCGCCTTACAGGGCATTTGCAGAAGCAAAAGAAGTGAAAGTACAGAAACACACGTTGCGTGTATTCAAGGCCACTCGAGCATGCGCTCGGCCGCCTCCTCCTAACAAAGGCTCCTCATGTCATTGTCTTTTCGTTCGTCGCCCCTCGTGTTGATTACGCTCTCGGCCATCCTCGCGACACTCACTGCGTGCGAAAAGCCAGCGCCATCGGTGTCAACCCCGAAACCCAAGGCTACACCAGCTGACGTCCAGGCGAATATCCAATGGCATGAGGGAAATGTCGAAAAGGCGTTCGAGGAAGCAAGGAAGACCGGTAAGCCGCTCCTGATGTACTGGGGTGCAGTGTGGTGCCCTCCCTGCAATCGCCTAAAGGTCACTACTTTCAAAGACCAGGCATTTATCGCACAGACTCAGCAGTTTGTGGCGGTGCATCTGGATGGAGACTCGGAAGAAGCACAGTCCGCTGGCGATCGATTCGGTGTCAAGGGATACCCGACCATTGTCATGTTGCGCCCAGACGGCACCGAAATCACTCGGGTTATCGGAGATAACACAACAGCTCAACTGATCCAAAGCCTCCGCGCGGCCACCCAGCTCAATATAAGCACCAAGCAGCTGCTCAACGTGGCACTAAAGAATCCATCATCCTTGAAGCACGACGAATGGGCTTTGCTGAGCAATTACGGATGGCTGCTAGACAACCGGCTCGTCGACCCCAATGATGCGCCTGGAGTGCTGTCCAAGCTGGCAAAGACGGCGCCGGAGCCGCATCTGCAACGGCGCTTCGGGCTGTTAGCGGTACTGGTTGCTACGCAGAAGCCAGCTGCGACACCGGCCGCAAATACACTGCTGCGGACAGTCATTGCCGACCCCTCGGACGTACGAGCCAACCTGCATCTGCTCAACTCCGGTGCCGCGACGCTGGTGGCCTCCGCCGCTAACGATGCTGGCGAGCGCGCCACCTTGTCCAGTGCGTTGAACCGGGCATTGGCCCAGGCCTACGCGGACCCCTCGCTACCCATTGTAGATCGGTTGAGCACGTCATCCGCCCTTATTGAGCTTGCTCAACTGGCCCAGGGGAAGAACGCTACGTCGGACCCAAGTGGACCACAGCCCTCCCTACCCGCCTCCGTCGTCGAGACGGTCCATGAGCGCGTGCGTTGGGCGTTGTCAGCGGCAAAGACCGCGGAAGAGCGTCAGGCGACCGTTGAGCGAGCGGGCGGACTGCTAGTAGAGGTGGGTGACACCACCGGAGCAGAGCACTTACTGCTGGCCGAGTTGGGTCGCAGTAAGACCCCTTCTTACTACATGCCTTACCTGGGCCAGCTCGCCGAGATGCGCGGCGACAGCAAGTCCGCCCTATCGTGGTTTAAAAAAGCTTATGAGACACCAGGTAGTCAGGGAACCCTTGTGCAGCGAGGCGTGGCCTACTTGGATACTCTGATCCGCCTGAGCCCGGATGACGCTGACCGGATCGAGGCCGTTGCAACCCAGGTCATCGGCGACCTAGCCGAGCAAACGGACGGCTACCTGCGTGATAACCGACAACACTTCGATCCGGTCGGGGCTTCTCTGCAGTCCTGGAGCAAACAGCATCAAGCACAAGGTACCGCAGTTCTGGCACGCGTTCGCCAGAAAGCTCAGGTGACCTGTGGCCGCAAGACCGACTGTGCTGCCTGGCTTGGCAAAGCACCTGCTGCGTAGCCCCGAAACTGGGCCGCGCTGCCGAGCCTTCAAGATGGCTACGAGTAGCAGTGTCGACTCCCCGTAAAATTGATCCATCCATAACTAGAGGTCTCCGGGCACACTAACCACCAAGGAGACCAACGATGCGCAAGAGCAAGTTCACCGACAGCCAGATTGTCGCCACGCTGAAGCAGGTGGAGGGCGGGCGCCAGGTCAAGGATGTGTACCGTGAGCTGGGTATATCCGACGCGACGTACTACGTCTGGAAGTCCAAGTACGGTGGCATGGAGGCCG
>NZ_QEZJ01000012.1:0-210840 GCF_003992965.1 Xanthomonas sp. BRIP62409
GCGGCTGGGGTGGTGGTGGCGGATCATCGGGAGGCGGTGGCGCCTCGGGGAGCTGGTGATGCGGTGGCTCAGACACGTTTTCGCGCCCTCGGCGCAGCGCAGTTTCCCGGCCAGCTGCATGGATGCGATCGCCGCGGCAGTGGCCGCCAGCGAGCGCACCCACACCGGGCAGATCATGGTGGCGGTGGATGCCGACCTGCCGCTGGACGCGCTATGGCGTGGGCAGACCGCGCGCCAGCGCGCCGAACAGGTCTTCGCGCAATTGCGCACCTGGGACACCGAGGCCAATAACGGGGTACTGCTGTATCTGCTGCTGGCCGACCACGCCATCGAGGTGGTTGCCGACCGTGGCCTGCGCAGCCGGGTGCCGGAGGCGCACTGGGCCGAGGTGTGCCGGCGCATGCAGCAGTTCCTGCGCGATGGCGAGTACGAGGCGGCGGTGCTGGCCGGGATCGAGGCGGTGACCGCGCTGTTGACCGAGCATTTCCCTGCCGTCCCCGGCTCCCAGCATGAAGACGAGCTGCCCGATCGTCCCCAGCTCTTAGGCTGAGCGCGCGCGAGGTGTCAGAATAGACGCCTCGCTTTTTTGTGATCCGCGGTCCGCATGATCTATCTGCACGCCATCGACCCCATCGCCTTCTCGCTTGGACCGGTGCAGGTGCACTGGTACGGGTTGATGTACCTGGCCGCATTCTTCTCTGCCTGGGCACTGGGGCGCTCGCGCATCCTGCGCGGCCGCCTGCCGGGTGTGGACATGGACGGATTTTCCGACCTGTTGTTCTACGGCATGCTCGGCGTGGTGCTGGGCGGGCGCATCGGCTACATGCTGTTCTATGCGTTCGACAGCTTGCTGGCCAACCCATTGATCCTGTTCAAGGTATGGCAAGGCGGCATGAGCTTCCACGGCGGCCTGCTGGGCGTGCTGATCGCCTGCGGGTTGTGGGCGCGCAAGCATCGGCTGCACTTCTTCGACGTGATGGATTTCGTGGCGCCGCTGGTCCCGTTGGGGCTGGGCTTCGGGAGGCTGGGCAATTTCGTCGGCGGCGAGTTGTGGGGCAAGTTCACCCAGGCCGGTTGGGGCGTGATCTTTCCGCATGCACCGGAGCTGGCCAATGTCGCACCAGCGCAAATCCAGGCGCAATACGTTGCCGGTGCGTTGACCCAGTTCGCGCGGCACCCGTCGCAGCTCTATGAAGCGGCGCTGGAAGGGGTGGTGATGTTCGTGGTGCTGTGGGCGTTCTCGATGCAGCCGCGCGCCCGCTATGCGGTGTCCGGGTTGTTTGCGCTGCTGTACGGCGTGTTCCGCTTCATCGTGGAATTCGTGCGGGTACCGGATGCACCGATCGGCTACCTGGCCTTCAACTGGCTGACGATGGGGCAGATCCTGAGCCTGCCGTTGATTGCGGTGGGCCTGGTGCTGCTGGCGATGTCGCGCCGCGCGCCGGTGTTGCAGCCGGTGCGGGTGCAGCCTGCGGGCGTGGAGGCGGCCAAGTGAAGCCCTATCTGGACCTGCTGCAACATGTGCTGGAACACGGCGCCGAGAAGTCCGATCGCACCGGCACCGGCACGCGCAGCGTGTTCGGCTGGCAGATGCGCTTCGACCTCAACGACGGCTTTCCGCTGGTCACCACCAAGAAATTGCATCTGCGCTCGATCATCCACGAGCTGCTGTGGTTCCTGCAGGGCGATACCAATATCGGGTATCTCAAGGACAACCAGGTCCGCATCTGGGATGAGTGGGCCGACACCGATGGCAATCTCGGCCCGGTCTACGGCAAGCAGTGGCGGCGCTGGACCGGCCCGGACGGGGTCGAGATCGACCAGATGCAATGGCTGGTGGACGAGATCAAGCGCAACCCGGATTCGCGCCGGCTGGTGATCAGCGCCTGGAATGTCGGCGAACTGCCGCAGATGGCATTGATGCCATGCCACAGCCTGTTCCAGTTCTACGTGGTCGACGGCAAACTCAGCTGCCAGCTCTATCAGCGCAGCGGCGACATCTTTCTGGGCGTGCCGTTCAATATCGCCAGCTATGCCTTGCTGACGCATATGGTGGCGCAGGCGACCGGCCTGGGCGTGGGCGATTTCGTGCATACCCTCGGTGATGCGCACCTGTATTCGAACCACTTCGAGCAGGCACGCGAGCAACTGACACGCACCCCGCGCGCGCTGCCGACCTTGCGCCTGAATCCCGCCGTGACCGATCTGTTCGCATTCCGCTTCGACGACATCGCCATCGAGGGCTACGACCCGCATCCGGCGATCAAGGCACCGGTGGCGGTGTGACGAGCGAGTTGCGGCATGGTTCGTTGGTATTACCTGGGACAACAGGACTGTCATGACCAAGCATTCGATCAAGGCACGGGAAAAACTGGCTGATTCGCTGATGGCAATGCAGGCCAGCTTGTTGGTGAATCTCACGAGCATCCTGCTCATCGCACCGATCGGCTTTTTTGGTATTGCCTTGTACAAGGGCGAGCCCCTGCAGCTGACGAACGTATTAGGCAGTCAGTCTTCAGCGGTGCTGGCGATCATTGCAGTGTTGTACCTCGCCGCTTTCTGCCTCGGAATGATGGGCCGGCACGCCGCGATGAAAATCTACAACGCACTGTATCCGGACCGATGAAACTGACCTTGATCGTCGCCTTCGACCGCAACAACGCCATTGGCCGCGATAACGAGCTGCCGTGGAAATTGCCTGACGACCTGAAGCGTTTCAAGGCGCTGACCTTGGGCAAGCCGATCCTGATGGGGCGCAAGACTGCGCAGTCGTTGGGACGTGCCCTACCGGGGCGTTTGAACCTGGTGCTGACACGTTCGGGGCAGGTGCCGTTTGCGGACATGCAGGCAGTGACGTCGGTCGATGCCGCGATTGCGCAGGCCGAGGCGGCCGGCGCACAGGAGTTGTGCGTCATTGGTGGCGGCGAGGTGTATCGCCTGACCATGGAACGTGCCGACCTGCTGGCGGTGACCGACGTGGACACCAGCGTGGAGCAGGCCGACACCTACTTTCCGCCGATCGACCCGGCCGTGTGGGAAGCCGTGCAGCGCGAACCGCATGCGGCCGATGCCCGTCATGCCTTCGCATTCGATTACGTGGACTATCGGCGACGCTGAGGCGTGTGCTTCGACTGAAGCGCGGGTGGCTCAGCGCTTGGTTCGATTCATCTGACCAGACCCGTCTCTCAGCTCAGTCAGCAGCAGGAGCGGGCGGGGCGGTATCGGGAGCAGTGGTGGAACCGGCGCTCGCGTTCGCATGGTCCCCGCCGCCACCGCGCTGGCGTTGCCGCCGGCGCGGTGGCCGGTTGCGCTGCGCGGCCTGCGCCGGCTGCGTGATCGGGATTCCCGGTACCTGCACCACGCGCAATTCGTCGGTATCCAGCTGCAGCGCAGTGAGCTTGCCGCCCCACACGGCGCCGGTATCGATGGCATGCACGCCCTGGGTGATGGTCAGCCCGAGCGCGGACCAATGCCCGCAGACGATCTTCAGGTCGCGCTCGACCCGGCCCGGCACTTCGAACCACGGGTACAGGCCCTGTGCCTGCGTCCCCGGCGTGCCCTTGTCATCGGTGGCGATGCGCCCACGTGGGGTGCAATAGCGCATGCGCGTGAACAGGTTGATGATCGCGCGGCTGCGGTCGTACCCGCTCAGGCCCGGCGACCAGCCCGGCTGGTCGCCGTACATGTTGCGCAGCAGTTTGCGGTAGCCGCCGCCCTGCAGTTGCTGCTCGACCTCGCGTGCATGTTTCTCGGCCATCTGCGTGGTCCACTTCGGCGCGAGCCCGGCATGGATCATCATCCAGCCCAGGTCGCGGTCCACGTGTGCCAGCTTCTGCATCCGCAGCCAGTCGAGCAGCAGGTCGCGGTCTTCGGCCAGCACGATGCGCAGCAGATCCGGATTGACCTTGCGCTGCTCTTCTTCCGAGCGCGCGCCGATCGCCAGCAGCGACAGATCATGGTTGCCCAGCACCACCACGCTATGTGCGCGCAGCGAATGCACCAGGCGCAGCGTTTCCAGCGATTGACCGCCGCGGTTGACCAGGTCCCCGCAGAACCACAAGGTGTCCTGCGCAGGATCGAAGTTGATTTTTTCCAGCAAGCGCTGGGTGATGTCGTAACACCCCTGCAGATCGCCAATTGCCCAGACGCTCATCGCGTGCGCTCCATCAGTCCAGCATCCATCAGTGCAGCGTCCTGGGTACGCTCAGCACGAAGGAGGCGATCGGGGCGGTGAATTCGGTGCCATCGTCGGCCACCATGTCGTAGTGGCCTTGCATCTGCCCCTGCTCGGTCTCCAGCAGCACGCCGGAGGTATAACTGAACGCCTCGCCGGGACGCAGCCAGGGTTGCTCGCCGACCACGCCTTCGCCATCCACCCGCTCGGTGCGTCCGTTGGCGTCGGTGATCTGCCAGTGACGCGCGACCAGGCGCGCGGGCACGGCGCCCGCGTTCTGGATGCGGATGCTGTAGGCGAAGGCATAGCGGCCTTCGTCGGGGGTCGACTGATGGGCGAGGAAGCGGGGCGACACCTCGACCTCGACCCGGTAGCGTGGATCATCGTGCATGCGGAAAGTCTAAAGAAAACCGTGTGGGAGCGGCGCTCAAGCCAGCTCGACATTGGCCAGACGGATGAAATCCGCGACCTCGAGTTGTTCGGCGCGTGCATCCGGGCGGACCTGCGCGGCCTCGAAATGGGCGGGCTCGCAGACGTTGGACAAGGCATTGCGCAGGGTCTTGCGACGCTGGCCGAAGCCGGCGCGCACCACGTCGGCAAAGCGCCGCCGGTCCCTGATCAGCACCGTGGCCGGATCGCGCGGCACCAGCCTCACCACCGCCGAATCCACCTTCGGTGGCGGCCGGAATGCGCCCGGCGGCACCACGAACAGCGCGGTCACCTCGCAATACGCCTGCAGCATCACGCTCAACCGCCCGTACACCTTGCTGCCGGGGCCGGCGGCCATGCGGTCGACCACTTCCTTTTGCAGCATGAAGTGCATATCGGCCACCGCTGCGGCATGGTCCAGCGCATGGAACAGGATCGGCGAGGAGATGTTGTAGGGCAGGTTGCCGACCAAGCGGATCGGCGTGCCATCGGCCAGCGCAGTGAAATCCACACTGAGCACATCGCGGTGGATGATGCTCAGCGCGCCGATCGGTGCGGCCGCCTCGGTCAATGGGGCGATCAGGTCGCGGTCGAATTCGATCACGGTCAGGGCGCCGTGCTTGCGCAGCAGCGGAAAGGTGATCGCGCCCTGACCAGGGCCGATTTCGACCAGGTGCTGGCCGGCGCGCGGGTCCACCGCCTGCACGATGCGGTCGATGTAATACCGGTCGGCAAGAAAGTGCTGGCCAAGCGACTTCTTGGCCGGTGCGCTGAAAGAATGATTCATGCGCGCAGTTTAACGTGGCAGCGCCTGCACGCGGTGCCGGTTCTGCGCCTGCAAGACGCGACAGACGGGCTGCGTGCACGCGGCGCGCCGTCCGGCGCAGCGATCGCCCCTTGCTCAGCGGTGTGCCGCCAGGCGCGCGCATAGCTCGGTGGCCGCCATCAGGCTGGACGGGTCGGCAAGACCGCGCCCGGCCAGTTCCAGCGCGGTGCCGTGATCGACCGCCACGCGCGGATAGGGCAGGCCGAGCGTGATGTTGACCGCCTGCTCGAAACCGCTGTACTTGAGCACCGGCAGGCCTTGATCGTGATACATCGCCACCACCGCATCGAAACCGGTGAGCTTCTGCGGCAAGAATGCGGTATCGGCCGGCAGCGGGCCGATCAGCTGCATGCCGTCGCCGCGTAGCTGCTCCAGCACCGGAATGATGATGTCCAGTTCCTCGCGGCCCAGGTGCCCGTCTTCGCCGGCATGCGGGTTGAGGCCCAGCACCGCGATGCGCGGGCGTTCCAGGCCGAAGTCGCGTCGCAGTGCAGCGTCGGTGATGCGCAGGCAGCGCGTGACGGTGTCGGCGGTGATCGCATCGGCCACTGCGCGCAGCGGCAGATGGGTGGTCACCAGGGCGACGCGCACGATGGCATTGGCCAGCATCATCACCACCGGGCAGCCCGCCTGTTCGGCCAGCAGCTCGGTGGTGCCGGTGTAGGGAATGCCGCCGGCATTGATCACCGCCTTGTGCACCGGGCCGGTGACGATGCCTTGCAGCCTGCCGGACAGGCAGTCGCCGGCGGCGCCACGCAGGCCGGCAATCACCGCTGCCGCGTTGGCGGGGTCGGGCGTGCCGAAGCGGGTCGCCACGGCCTGGCGGATCGGATGCAGCGGCAGGTCGCCGGGCGCACGCGCGCGCTGGTTCGGATCGAGCAACCGCACAGACAAGGACAGCGCCTTTGCGGCGCTGTGCAGGGTGTCCGGATCGGCGTAGGCGACCAGGTGGGCGTCCGAGCGCGGCCGCTGGGCGAGCCGGACGCATAGTTCCGGCCCGATCCCGGCCGGCTCGCCTGGCACCAGCGCGAGCGACGGGAGCATCGAATCAGCGCGTCGGCTGTGCCGGCGGTGGGGTCGGTGCGGCAGGATCGGCCGGCTTGGCTGGTGCCGCAGTGGCATCGCCATCGGCGCGGTCGCCGGTGCGGAAGCTCACGTAGGCTTCGCCGCGCAGCTCCTGCAGGTAGCGGTTGTACTCTTCTTCCAGCTTGCGGCGGCCGATCGTTTCACGGATCTGCGCACGCTGGCTCTCGGCACTGACGTCGGTCTGACGGCTGCCCACGCGCTGCACGATGTGCCAGCCAGCCTGGGTGCGGAACGGCTCGGACACCGCGCCATCGGCCAGGCCTTCGACCTGCTTGCCGAAGTCCGGGCCAAACGCATCGGCCGGGAACCAGCCCAGATCGCCACCCTGGCCACGGCTGTTGGTGTCTTCGGACGACTCCTTCGCAACCGCCTGGAAGTCGGCACCGCCGGTGATGCGCGCACGCAGCGTGTCGATCTTGGCCTTTGCCTGCGCTTCGGTCTGGTTGTCGCCGATGCGCACCAGAATGTGGCGGGCGTTGTACTCGGTGACCAGCTTCTTCTCGCCGCCGGCATTGGCGTCGCGCATTTCCACCAGCTTGAGCAGCTGGAAACCGCTCGGACCACGCAGCGGACCGGCCACCTGGCCAGGCTGCATGTCGCGGATCAACTGGGCGAATGCGTTCGGGATTTCATCCAGGCTGCGCCAGCCCAGATCGCCGCCTTCCAGCGCATTGGGGCTGTCCGAATACCGTACCGCGGCTGCCGAGAAATCCAGCTCGCCCTTGTCGATCAATGCCTTGACGCCATCGACCTTCTTCTGGCCGGTGGCGATCTGATCGGCGGTTGCGCCTTCCGGCAGGCCCACCAGGATGTGCGCCAGGTGGTACTGGCTGCCGGTGGTGGCCTGCTGCGCCAGCGCGGTATCCACTTCGCCTTCGCTCACGCTGATGCGGCTCTGCGCGAAGCTCTGCCGCAACCGCTGCACGATGATTTCGTCGCGTACCGAGGCACGGAAGTCGCCATAAGCCATGCCGTCTGCCGCCAGCTTTTGCCGCAGGCCGTCCACGGTGGTGCCGTTCTGCTGGGCGATGCTGGCGATGGCGCGGTTGAGTTCCTCGTCGCTGACGCGGATGCCGCTGCCATCGGCGCGGCCGACCTGCAACTTGACCAGGACCAGACGCTCGAGCACCTGACGCTGCAGGACATCGTCCGGCGGCAGCTGGTTCTCCCGGCCGGCGTACTGCGACTTGACGTTGCGCACGGCGCGATCAAGCTCGCTCTGCAGCACCACGTCTTCGTCGACGATGGCGGCAATGCGATCCAGCGGCTGGGATTGCTGCGCCGAGGCCAACGGCGAGAGCGTGCTGGTGAGTACCAGCAGCGAGGCGAGAACAACGGAGAAAGGCTTGGTCATGGAATCAAGTTCGGATCGTAATCGTCCGGATTAGTCGTGGTGTTGCTGGGCGGGACCAGGTAGAGGTCGTCGCGGTAATAGCCGAGAATAGCACGGCGCAAAGTGCGGTCCGTGTTCTGCCCGAACGAGCTCAGGCCCTTCAGCACGAACTCGAACTGGATGGAGTTGTCCATCTCGCCATCGCGGTTGCGCACGAACCGGCGCACCAGCGCGCGCACCGCCAGGCAGCAGCTGTCCCACTGCACGCCACCGATCATTTCCAGCGGTTTGCGATCCAGCAGCGAGTAGTAGTAACGGCCGACCGCACTCCAGGTGGGGTTGATCGGATACAGGAACGAGAAATCGGCCTGCTCGAGCTGGTCGGTGTTGTTGGTCGGATTGCGGCGGTAGCGATAGGCCAGATTGATAATGCCGTCGTTGCCCAGCAGATAGCGCGTACGCAAGCTGGCCAGGTCTTCCTTGCGCGAGTTGGGGTTCCACTGGTAGGTGGCGCCCATCGACCAGCGGTCGTTGATCATGTAGTTGGCATCGGCCACCCAGGCGGACTTGCCCTGCTCGATGGGTTGTTCGCTACCGGCGGCCGAATTGGTGCTGTTGTTGATGGTGACCAGCGAGTCGTTGAAATACAGGATCTGGCCTGCACTCAGCGACAGCTTCTCGCGACCATCGTCCTGGCGCAGCCAGCGCGAGGTCACCGCCAGGGTCAGCTGGTTGGCATCGTTCTGGCGGTCGGCACCGGTGTAGCGCGTGTCGCGGAACAACTGGCTGTAGCTGAAGGTGAACGGGCGGGTATCGAAGACCGGAAGATCGTCCTGGTCGCGGTACGGCACGTACAAATAGTACAGGCGCGGTTCCAGCGTATTGAGATAGTTGGTGCCGAACACCGAGGTCTCGCGGTCGAAATACAGCCCGGCATCCAGCGAGGCGATCGGCAGGCTGCGCGAGGGCGAACGATCACCGGTCAGTGGCGCGGTGTTGGCCAGCGTCGAATCCAGCTGGTACGTGGTATAGCGCCATGCCACGGTCGGAGTGAAGAACCAGGCCGCGCCGGACAACGGCATCGAGATGTAGGGCTTGATGTCAAGGCGCGAACCGCTGCCATATTCCTTGTTGCGGATGTTGGTGCGGACATAGTCGTCATCATCGTCATCGCCGCTGGTGCTTCCGTTCAACGGGGGCCTGACGAAGTACGAATCGTCGTGCGTGAAGCGCACCGCTTCGGCATACACGCCGGCCTCGAAGATGCCGAACGGCTTGTCCCAGGTGAAATAGGCGCGCGGCTGGCGGTTGTACGGCAGCGACTGCTCGTCCAGCGTGTAGTCGGTGAGCTGCCAGCGGTCGGCCATCAGGCCGGCGGTCCAGGTCTCGCCGGTACCGTAGATGCCGATGGTGCTCTGCAGGCTGGAGGCCGAGCCCATGCCGTTCAGGCGGCTGGTGAAGTCTTCCACATAGCGGGTATCGCTGACCCAGGAGATGCTGCTGCGCGCCTGCCAGTGATCATTGATGTTGTGATAGCCACTATAGAAGACGCTGCCGCGGTCTTTTTTCCGCAGGTCGTCGTTGGGCAGGTAGTTGCCGGTGATCTCGCCGCGGCCGCCTTCGTACAGGTAGCGGAACTCGGTGCCGAACATGAAACCGCGCTTGCTCATATAGCGCGGCAGCAGGGTGGCGTCGTAGTTCGGCGCCAGGTTCAGGTAGATCGGCTGCAGGTAGTCGAAGCCGTTGCGGCCGGACAGGCCGAACTGCGGAAACAGCAGGCCGGTCTGGCGGCGGTCGTCGATCGGGAACTTGAACCACGGGAAGTACAGCACCGGCACCTTGCCGATCTGCAGCACGGCGTTGCGTGCGGTGCCGAAGCCTTCTTCGTTGTCGACGTCGATCTCCGGCGCGCGCACGCGCCAGATCGGCTGCGAGGGATCGCAGGTGGTGTAGGTCGAGCGGTGCATCTGCCCGACCTGGCCCTGCAGATCCACCGATTCGGCCGCACCATTGCCGCGCCGGTCCACCAACTGGTACTGGATGTTGGTGACCTTGTGGGCGTCGGTGTCCTGATTGCCTTCGGCGCGGTCGGCGACCATGCGGAAGGAGGTGTCCTGGTAGCGGACATTGCCTTCGGCGATGTAGTTGCCGGTCTCGGTGTCCATGCGCAGGTTGTCGGCACCCAGGAACTGGTCGCCGCGCTTGAGCGCCACGTTGCCCTGGTACTGCGGGGTGGTATCGGTACCGGAGAGCTGGTCGCCTTCGATGTCGGTCGGCAACTCCTGGCGCATTTCGGCGGCCTTGGCATCGGCGGCGGGGGCGCCGTCGAAGCCGGGCAGCGGATCCACCGCCGGGCACAGTCCCCAGTTCAACGGCTTGTCGGCAGCCATGGCCGGAAGGCAGATGGCGATGCTCAAAGGCAGGGGCAGCAGGCGGAGAACTCGGCGCACGCGTGATTCAACCAATAAAATGGCGACTAGCTTGCCGCATACCCCGCATAGGGGCAATGAAGAGCTCCCGGGTCGGGGGGGCGAGGTTCATCGCGATGGGGGCGCAAGCAGCGCGCCGTCGGGGTTCACCGCAGCGCGGCCACGTGCGCCACGCTGCTCTCGCGCAAGGCCTGCAGGTCGTAGCCGCCCTCCAGCATGGACACCACCCGGCCACGCGCATGGCGGTCAGCCAGGGTGCGCAGCGCGCCGGTCAGCCAGGCGAAATCGTCGGCATCGAGCATCAGATCGGCTAGCGGATCGCGCAGATGCGCATCGAAGCCGGCAGAGATCAGGATCAGCTGCGGGCGGAAGGCGTCGATCAGCGGCAGCATCTCGTCTTCCCACACATTGCGGAAGCGCAGCCCGTCGCTGCCTGGCTGCAGCAGCAGATTGTGGATGTTGCCGATGCCGCGCTCGTAAACGCTGCCCGAGTGCGGATAGAGCCCGGACTGGTGGGTGCTGAGATACTGCACGGCCGGGTCGCGCTCGAAGATCGCCTGCGTGCCGTTGCCGTGGTGGACGTCGAAATCCACGATGGTGATGCGTTCCAGCCCATGCCGGTCGCGCGCATGCGCGGCGGCCACGGCGACGTTGTTGAACAGGCAAAAGCCCATCGACACCTGCGCGGTGGCGTGGTGACCGGGTGGGCGCACTGCGCAAAAGGCGGTCCGGGTGGCATCCTGCATCACCGCGTCTACCGCGGCGACGCCGGCGCCGGCCGCGCGCAATGCCGCCGCGCGCGAGCCGGGCGACATCACGGTGTCCACGTCGAGCCGATGGTGGCCGTCGAAGGCGGTTTCCAGCACCGCATCCACCTGTTCGCGCTCGTGCACACGGCACAGGTCGCCGAGCTTGGCCAGTGGTGCCTCGCGCCAGTCCAGGTCCGGGAAGGCGTCGCGCAGCGCCTCCAGTACCGCTTCCAGACGGGCGGGGCGCTCGGGATGCTCGGGGCCGGCGTCGTGACCGAGGCAGGCGGGATGGGTAAAGACCAACATGGGGCAAATCTAGCCTGTCCGCCGTGCCATGTGCAGGTCAGCCGTGCCGGCGGTCGTGCCGCCACAGCACTTCCTGCTGGCCATCGGCACGCGCCAGCACGCGGGCGAGCACGAACAGCAGGTCGGACAGGCGATTCAAATAGCCGATCGCCTCGCTGCGCACGGTCTCCTGGCGCGACAGCGCAACGGTCTCGCGCTCGGCCCGGCGCACGATGGTGCGGGCCAGGTGGCAGCGCGCGGCGGCCTCGCCACCGGCCGGCAGGATGAACTCCTTCAGCGGGGGGAGCGTGTCGTTGAAAAGATCCAGCTGGCGCTCCAGTGCAGCGATATCGGCGCTATCGATCGCCGCATGGCCCGGGATGCACAGCTCGCCGCCCAGATCGAACAGCTGGTGCTGGAGGGTGGTCAGCAGCTCGGCAACCGGTTCCGGCACGCCGGGGGCGGCCAGCAGCACGCCGATGGCCGAGTTGGCCTCGTCCACGCTGCCATAGGCGTTGACGCGCAACGCGTCCTTGCCGGTACGGCTGCCGTCGCCCAGGCCGGTGCTGCCGTCGTCGCCGGTGCGCGTATAGATCCGCGAGAGCCGGTTGCCCATCTCAGCCGGCCTGGATCTGGCCGGGCGCGCCGGTCAGGCGCTCGGCGGCCACCTGGATCGCCGCGGCGGCGGCCACATACAGCGCGGCACTGCGCAGATACGGCCCCAGCCAGTCGCTGTAGTTCCTGAACCAGCCGGCCACGGTCGGCTCGGCCACGCTGGCGCTGATCCAGTAGAAGCTGCCCTGGGCGATCAACTGGCACAGCGCCACGGAGAGCAATAGCGCCGGCACCAGCCTGGCCAGCGCGCTCCATTGCGCGCCGTGGTACTGCCGGCGCAACCACATCCCACCGGCCCACAGCGCGAAATACGCCGGCACCAGGCACCAGTACGCCGGCGATACGCAGTAGTGCTGCCAGAAGCTCAGGCCCTGGCGGGTGATCACCAGCCAGTCCACCGCTACTGCCAGCAGCATCAGCAGCGGGAAGGCCAGCCTGGTGCGCGCGGTCAGATGGAAGCCGCCGATGAAGAACACTGCCCAGGACGCGTCCGGGACCGGCGCGAAGTGATTGATCCGCGTGGCCGCCATCAGGACGGCGAGTAGGCTCAAAATCAGGGTGTCGTGCGAGCGAGGAGTCATGCGCGGAGGTGGCCGGATCACAGGCTGGCGAGTGTAGCGTGGAACCCGGCACGCCCGCGCCTTGGCGGTCCTGCGGGAGTGGCTGGCGCAAGCGACCGTGGCAGCGCTGCCGTTGCCGCCGCCCACCCCGGATGCAGACCGGTGGGCGCCTGGTTGTGCCCTGCAGCGGCAAGGGTCGGGCAGCGGGGCCTGGGTGAGCAGCCGGCCGCGCTACGCCAAGCCCGGGCGCGGCAAGCTGTCCCACCCGGACGCGGCAACGGGTCATGGGCGAAGGCTTATCATGTGGCGATGACACATCTACATGACGTTCTGATCGTCGGCGGCGGCCTGGTCGGCTCCAGCCTGGCGATTGCGCTGGACCGCATCGGCCTGGATGTCGGGCTGGTGGAAGCCACCCCGGCCGGCACGCCGCCAGCGGTGTTCGACCAGCGCAACCTGAGTTTTGCCGCCGCCACCGTCAATGCGCTAGGCGTGCTGGGGGTGATGGCCAAGCTGCGCAGCGCCCCCGGCCCGATCCGGCGCATCCACGTCAGCCGCGCCGGCGACTTTGGCCGCGTGCAGCTGGACGCGGCCGATTACGGCCGCGACAGCTTCGGCCAGGTGGTGGTAGCGCGCGATTTCGGCGAGGCGTTGCAGGCCCGCCTGGACGAGCTGACCCGGCTGCGCCGCTATCGCCCGGCACGCTGCATCGGGGTCGAGCCGGTACAGGACGGTCTGCGTACGCTGCGGATCGCCACCGATGACGGCGAGCAGCGCGTGCAGGCACGGCTGGTGGTCGGCGCCGACGGCACCCATAGCGCAGTACGCGAGCTGCTGCATATCGGCAGCGATGCGCACGACTTCCTGCAGACCTTGTTCGTGGCGCGGGTGCGCGCCTCCCGCCCACCGGATGGCACCGCGTGGGAGCGCTTCGGCGCGCATGGGCCAACCGCGCTGTTGCCGCGCGGCGACCGCCATTACGGCGCGATCCACTGCGTGGCGCGCGGCGAGGCCGAGGCTGTGGCCGCGCTCGACGAGACCGGCTGGCTTGCCCGGTTGCAGCGGGCGGCCGGATGGCGCACCGGGCGTTTTGTCGCCAGCGGCGAGCGCAGCGCATATCCATTGGTGCAGGTGCTGGCCAACGCGCTGGTCGCCGAGCGCGTGGTGCTGCTGGGCAACGCCGCGCAGACACTGCATCCGATCGGCGCGCAGGGCTTCAACCTCGGCTTGCGCGATGCGCTGACACTGGCCGAATTGATCGAGCACGATCGCCGCGATGCCGGTGCGGGCGCGTTGCTGGCCGAGTACCTGGCGCGCCGACGCGTGGACCGCGAACAGACCATCGGCTTTTCCAGTGGGCTGGCGCGGCTCACCGGCAATCCGGCGCCGTTGTTGCGGCCGCTGCGCAGCCTCGGCCTGCTCGCGACCTCGCAGGCGGCGCCGCTGCAGTCGATGCTGGTCGGCGGGGCGATGGGGTTCCGTGGCGATGTGCCGCAGTTGTGCAGGGGCGTGGCATGAGCCGCCGTGGTAGCCGCGATGCGTTGATCGTCGGTGGCGGCGTGGTCGGGGCCGCCTGCGCGCTGGCCCTGGCCGATGCCGGCCTGAGCGTGGCCCTGGTCGAAGGCCGCGAGCCCGCGCGCTGGCGGGCCGACCAGCCCGATCTGCGCGTGTATGCCTTCGCTGCCGATAATGCCGCGCTGCTCGACAGCCTGGGCGTATGGGCCGCCGTGCGCGCTGCCCGCGTGCAGCCGTACCGGCGCATGCGGGTCTGGGACGCCGGCGGTGGCGGCGAACTGCGCTTCGACGCGGATACGCTGGGCCGCGAACAACTGGGCTGGATCATCGAACACGCGGTGCTGGTCGATCGCCTGTGGGCGGCCGTGCATGCGGCCGGCATCCAGGTGCATTGCCCGGCACGCGTGGTCGAGCTGGAACAGGATGCACACGGCGTGCGCCTGCGCCTGGACGATGGCAGCCGCCTGGAAGCGGCGGTCGCCATCGCTGCCGATGGCGCCGCATCGACCTTGCGCGAGCTCGCCGGCCTGCCGGTGTCGCGGCATGCCTACGCGCAGCGTGGCGTGGTTGCCTTCGTGGAGACCGAGCAGCCGCATCAGGCCACTGCCTGGCAGCGCTTTCTGACCACCGGCCCGCTGGCATTCCTGCCGTTCGCCGATGGCCGCAGTTCGATCGTATGGACCTTGCCGGATGCCGAGGCCGGGCGCGTGCTGGCGCTGGACGATGCCGACTTCGCGCGCGAGCTGACCCAGGCCTTCGCGGCGCGGTTGGGGCAGGTGCGCGTGGTGTCTGCACGTGCAGCGTTTCCGCTGCAGCGGCAGTTGGTGGAGCAATACGTCAGCGGCCGCGTGCTGACCCTGGGCGATGCCGCGCACGTGGTGCATCCGCTGGCCGGGCAGGGCGTCAACCTGGGCCTGCGCGATGTCGCCGCGTTGCGCGCGGAGGTGCGCCATGCGCTGGCAAAGCGTGCGGACTGGGCCGCCCCGCATCGGCTGCAGCGCTGGGCACGCACCCGCCGCAGCGAGAACACCGTGGCCGCCTATGGCTTCGATGCGATCAACACGGTGTTCTCCAACGACGAGATGCACCTGACGCTGTTGCGCGGGTCGGTCCTCGGGCTGGCCGGCAGGTTGCCGCCGCTGGTGGATGTGCTGTGGAAGCGCGCCTCCGGCAGCGCGTGACCGACATGCCGGCCGACGCCACCGTCGTCGGCCCCGTCTTTGTATGTTGATTCGCTTATAGCGCAGGCAGCATGTTCCATACGACGGGCGCAGCCGGCGTGGCTACAGTCGAGCCATGTCATCTTTCGCCACCCGTTCGTCCAGGCCCAACGTGCTGCTGCTCTGCGGTTTGCTCTGCGATGCCACCATCTGGCAGCCGCAACGCGAGGCGCTGAGCGATCTCGCCGCGGTGCAGGTGCTGGACTTCGCCGGCTTCGACAGCATCGCGCGGATGGCCGCACACGTGCTGGCCGTCGCCCCGCCGCAGTTCGCCGTGGCCGGCCATTCGATGGGCGGGCGGGTGGCGCTGGAGATCATGCGCCAGGCGCCGCAACGCGTGCAGCGCCTGGCCTTGCTGGACACCGGCATTGCGCCACGCCGCGATGGCGAGCGTGAACAGCGCGCAGCTTTGGTGCAGCTTGCCCACACGCAGGGCATGCAGGCGCTCGCACGGCAATGGCTGCCACCGATGCTGCATCCGGACCGGCACGACGATGCCGGGTTGATGAATCCCCTGATCGCGATGGTGCAGCGGCATAGCGTGCAGGCCTACGCCGGGCAGATCCATGCGTTGCTGGAGCGCCCCGACGCCGCGCCGGTGCTGGCGCAGATTCGCTGCCCGACCCTGCTGGGCGTGGGCCGGCAGGACGCCTGGAGTCCCCTGGCCCAGCACCAGCAGATGGCGCAGCAGATCCCGCACGCACGGCTGGTGGTCTTCGAAAACAGCGGGCATATGGCGCCGCTGGAAGCCCCCGCCGCCGTCAGCGCAGCAATGCGCGACTGGCTGCAGGAGGCGTGATGGCAATCGGGTCCGGCCGGCGACGCGCGCGCTGTCGTTGACCAGGATTGCCGGTTTATCAGCAGCGACTTGAGGAGGCTGCATGCACGACGATGCATCGATCATCATTGCCTGCGAGCAGGTGATTCGCCAATTCGCATTGCTCAACGATCGGCATGACCATGAAGGCCTTGCCGCATTGTTCACTGCCGACGGCGTGTTCGCCCGGCCCAGCGCACCGGAGCTGCCGGTGCACGGCCGCGAGGCGATCCTGTACTCCTTCCGCGCCCGCCCGCCGCGCACCACTTGCCATCTGATGCTCAACACCCTGGTCAGCATCCAATCGCCGACCGTGGCGCACGCGCACAGCAAGGTCCTGCTCTATACCGCCGCGGACACTTCGACAGCACCGCCCTGGGCGGCCCAGTCGCCTGCGTTGCTCGGCAGTTTCGACGACGTGCTGGTGCGGGAGCAGGAGCGCTGGCTGTTCAAGCAGCGGCTTGGCGCCTTGCTGATGCGCATCGGCGCCGATTGATCAACTGCCTCGCATCCGTTCCTGGACACACAGCCGGATGGCGCCCCCGTCGTCGCCTGCCGCAGCACCGCTTTCCTCCCCCACGTCGCGCCCGCAGTCATCCATCCATCGCATTGGAGAATCGCCTAGTGGAACGCGTGAGCTCATCTGCCCGTTGTGCCGTTGCACTGCCACGGTTGTCGTCGCATCGGCATCGTGTCCTGACCCTGGTCACCCTGCTGGGTGCCGGCCTGCCCGTTGCGGTGTCCGCGCAAGCGGTGCCGGAAACCGCTGCACCGCCGCAGGGCATCAATCTGGGCGGGACGAGTTTTCTCGATGGCTTCGGCTCCTCGACGCCGGGCTGGACGGTGATCGAATATCTGCGCCATTACGACTTCGACGCGATCAAGGACGCGCGCGGCGACGATGCGGCCGCCTTCCGCGATCCCAAGGTCGGTGTCAGCGTCCTGCTGACCCAGCTGATCTACGTCACGCCCTATCGCTGGAAGCGCGCGTCGCTGAGCTTCAATACGATCGTGCCGCTGGTCAACTACGACACGTCCTTCGCTGCAGACAGCCCGGTGCAGCTACGCGGCAACGGGTTCGGGATCGGCGATATCTCCTTCGGGCCGGCGCTGCAGATCGACCCGGTGATGCGCAACGGACGTGTCCTGTTCTTCCAGCGCTTTGCGATCGATGCGTTCGCCCCGGTGGGCAAGTTCGATCGCGATGCCGCCATCAACCAGAGCACCGGATTCTGGTCGGTGGCGCCGCATTGGGCATTCACCGTGCAACCCAGCGACACCTGGGAGATCAGCATGCGGGTCAACTATCTCTACAACTTCCGCACCGATCGCGCCGGCGGCGTACCGCCGATCCCGGGGTTCGGTTTTCGCAATGGTCAGGCCGGCGATCTGGTGTGGGCCAATCTGGCCAGCTCGGTGAAGGTCAGTGAGCAGCTGCGCCTGGGCATCAACGGGTATTACCTGCAGCAGCTGCAGGACAACCGCACCAACGGGCAGCGTGTACCCGACAGCAAGCGCATGCAGTTCTATCTCGGGCCGGGGCTGTCCTGGCGGCTGGATGCCGACAACCTGCTGAATTTCAATGTCTACCTGCCGGTGGAGGTGAAGAACTCGGTGGCCGGCACCAGTGTCAATCTGATGTTCGTGCATTCCCTTTAACGTGGAAGCACGCACATATGCGCAGCATGCACGCCGGGGCGTCCGCGTGCGTGCTGCGGCGCAGACGGATGCAGCACGCTGCTGCAGGCAACGCTGCATGCAGCGCAAGCCCGGGTAGTCCTACGTTCGAGTTCTGAGCTGTGCAGGCTGCTGCGCCAGGCCAGTGCACGCTGTCCGCACCAAACCCCTGCGCGCGTCAGATGCCCATGCTGTGGCGCTGGGTATTGGCGTGCTCGCGGAACAACAGCTCCGCACGCGCGCCATCGCGTTGTTCGATGGCCGAGACGATGGTGCCGTGCTGCCGATGTCCGTAGTACAGATCGTCGTAGGCCAGCGTGGGCGAGCGTTGACCGAACACCACATTGACCGGGCTGACGAAGGGCACCACGGTGCAGCGGTCCACGGTCTCGGTCAGGATCGGTTTGTCGGCGGCCACCACGATGGCGCGGTGGAAGCGGGCATTCATCGCGCCATAGGCCTGCTCGTCGTCGGCATTCAGGCTGCGCGTGGCCAGGATCCGGTCGCCTTCGGCGAGACAGGCATGCAAGGTGGCCAGCAGCGTGGCGGAAGCGCCCCGTTCGGCGACGGCGCGTGCGGCCATGCCTTCCATCAAGGCGCGCACCGCCAATGCGTCCAGGCTTTCCTGCTGGCTGAAACGTCGCACTGCATAGCCGCGGTTGCCTGCCTGTACCAGCAGGCCTTCCTGGCACAGCGCGGGCAGGGCCTGACGGATGGGAGTGCGCGAGATGGCCAGTCGCTCGGCCAGGGCAGCCTCGGTGATGCGCTCACCCGGGGCGAAGGTGCCGCACAGGATCAGTTCGCGTAGCTGCTGGACCGCTTGCAATCGGTGGTTGTTCGCCATTGGCTCCATTCTCTCGCGCCGTACTGCGGCGCACGTTCCTTCGAAGGGGAAAACTCGCAATCCCGGTATAAAAAACCTTGCAGATCAGATCGCTTGGTGGCACTTTGGATCCCAAGGATACCGTTTTGGCGGTCCCGAGTGGCCAGTCGGCGCTATTGGGATCCCGTGGCAGGACGATTTCGGCTCAATCAATGATGCGCAATCGGTCACTGCCAGTGGCCGGCACGTATCGCAGGAGTGCAGCATGGCAAGCATCATCGGCGGCATCGGAACCTCGCACGTTCCCACCATCGGGGTGGCCTACGACAAGGGCAAACAGCAGGATCCCTTGTGGAAGCCGTTGTTCGACGGCTACACACCGGTGGCTGCCTGGTTGGCCGAGCAGCAGGCAGACGTGCTGGTGTTCTTCTACAACGACCATTGCACGACGTTCTTCTTCGACCTGTACCCGACCTTCGCCTTGGGCATCGGCGAGCGCTTCCCAGTGGCCGATGAAGGCGCAGGGCTGCGCAATCTGCCGCCGATCCGCGGCGATGTGCAGCTGCAGGCGCATATCGCCGAATGCCTGGTCAACGACGAATTCGATCTGACCGTCTTTCAAGACAAGCCGATCGACCATGGCTGCGCGGCGCCGCTGCCCTTGCTGTGGCCGCACGTGCCGGACTGGCCGGGCACGGTGGTGCCGATCGCGATCAACGTGCTGCAGTACCCGCTGCCGACCGCGCGCCGCTGCTATCGCCTGGGCCAGGCAGTGCGGCGGGCGATCGAGTCCTATCCGGAGGATCTCAAGGTGGTGGTGGTGGGCACCGGCGGGCTGTCGCATCAGATCCACGGCGAGCGCACTGGCTTCAACAACACCGAGTGGGACATGGAATTTCTGGACCGCTTCCAGCATGCGCCGGAAACGCTGACCGATCTGACCCATACCGATTACGTGCGCCTGGGTGGGGCCGAGAGCGTGGAGCAGATCATGTGGCTGGCGATGCGTGGCGCGCTGGGCGGGCCGATCCGCAAGCTGCACCAGAACTACTACCTGATGACCACCACCGCGATGACGGTGGTGTTGTACGAGCCGGGTGTCGAAGCTGCTGACGCGCCGTCTTCGGCGCAGTTGCTCGCACACGCCGCGCATACCGCAAACGCGGCATGAGGGCCGACCCATGAATCCGCAAGTACAGGGCATGGACCAGATCGGCGGGACCTACCTGTTCGATCTGCGCACCAGCAACCGCGCGTTGCGCATCAACCGATTCTTCTGGCATATGATCCGCGCCCCGTGGCGCGATCGCTTTCTTGAGGATTCCGAAACCCTGATGCAGGAAGCCGGCCTCACCGAGCACGAAAAGGCGCTGATCCGTGCACGCGACTGGCTCGGCCTGGTGCAGTACGGCGCCAACTTCTTCGTCATCGAAAAATTCGCACGCGTGGTGCGCATGACGAATCTGCAGGTCTACGCCATCATGCGTGGCGAGTCCTTCGAAGACTTCATGCAGACACGGCGTGTGCCCGATGCACGCTGATCTGCAGGCGGCGGCCAGGTGCCGTCGCGCCGCACTACCTGACTTCCCAACGTAAGGTCTACCCCCATGACCATGTCCTCCGTGTTCTTCGAACACCGCATCAAGGTCCGGCATCTACGTGTCATCGAGGCGCTGGACCGGCAGAAAAGCCTGCTGCGCGCCTCACGCGTATTGAACGTCACCCAGCCCGCGTTGACGCGTGCCCTGCAGGAGATCGAGGAGATCGTCGGCGCGCCGCTGTTCGAGCGTCACTCGCGTGGCGTGCGCCCCAACGCGATGGGCGAGGTGCTGGTACAGACCGCGCACGTCGTGCTTGGCCAGTTGCGCCGCGCGCAGGACACCTTCGAGGGTCTGCTGCAGGATGACGCACTCACCATCACCGTGGGCGCGTTGCCGGTCGCGGCGAGCGGCCTGTTGCCGGCCGTGCTGGCTGCGTTGTATCGCGCCGAACCCACGCTGCGGGTGCGCCTGCTGCATGGGCGTACCGACGAGCTGCTGCCCAAGCTGGCCGGCAACGAGATCGACCTGGTGGTGGGCCGGCTGTATCCGCTGGCCCGCTACGACGCATTGATCCGCAAGGTGCTGTACCAGGATCCGATCGCGCTGGTGGCGCGCAGCGATCATCCGCTGTTTGCCAACGGCCAGGTGCGCATCGGCGAAGCCGCCGCGTATCGCCAGGTGCTGCCGACGCTGAGCCAGCATGTGGAGCGCGACGTGGCGCAGGTGATGCGCGAGCACGGGCTGGCCACGCGCGATCAACTGCGTTCCAGTTCGGCCAGCTTTACCCGCGAGATCCTGCTCGGCACCGACAGCGTTGCCGTGATGCCAAGCATGATGGTGGCCGGGGATATCGCACGTGGCGAGCTGCGGGCCTTCCAGCTGCAACAGCCGTCGCAGGCGCGCGCAGGCGGGGTGATCTATCGCGATGGCAGTGCCATCCACAAGCCCGGCGTGCGCTTGCTGATGCGTGAGCTGGAGCGCCAGCTGGCGGTCATGGCCGGGCAGGGTGCGGTGTGGGTGGACGACCAGATCAGCGAGGACAACCTGTTGCTGGACGAGTCCGCGTGATCGATTGAGCGCTGCAACCGCGGCAGCAAGCTGCGGCTGCGTCGCAAGCCGCCGCCGCCGCGCCGGATGCATACGACGGGCAGCGCAGGCTGCCCGTCGTGCTGTCGGGGCGTTGGTCGCTGCCGCACCTGGGCAGTGCGGTGCGAAAACGCGGGGCGTTGCCAGCTGCGCGCGGCGCGATCGCCCGGCATGCATCACGCCTCGCTGGCCAGGGCATCTTTCAGGCGCGCTTTCTGCAGCTTGCCGGTCGCGGTGCGCGGCAGCGCCTCGACCACGCGCAGATGCTTGGGCACCTTGTACTTGGCCAGTCGTTCGATCAGATAGGCGCGGATCTGCTCCAGATCCGGCGCGTCGTCGGCCGGCACGATCGCCAGGTAGCCCACTTCCCCCCATTGCGGGTCGGCGATCCCCACCACCGCGCATTCGCGTACCTGCGGATGGTCGGCAAGCACCGCCTCGATCTCGGCCGGATACACGTTCTCGCCGCCGGAGATGAACATGTCCTTCTTGCGATCGACGATCCAGAAAAATCCATCGGCATCGCGTCGCACGATGTCGCCGGTGTGGAACCAGCCGTGGGCGTCGCGCGCGTCGGCGCTTGCCTGCGGATCGCGCCAGTAGCCGGGGCTGAGGTTGGGGCCGCGCAACAACAGCTCGCCGGGCACGCCGACCGGGCAGTCGTTGCCATCGCCATCGACCACGCGCGTCTGCACCGACGGCGCCGAAATGCCGACCGCGCCCAGCTTGTCGCGGATCACCGCGCAGTCCACCGACATGCCGAACACCGTGCCGGCCTCGCTCATGCCAAAGCCGCTGACCATCGGGATGCCATCGTCCAGCCAGCCGAGCAGGTCATCGCTGGCATGCGGCGCGCCGCCGCTGACCAGCGCAGTGAGATGCCGCAGCGCGGCTGCATCGAAACCGGGCTGGCTGCGGAAGGCCTGCATCATCTGCGGCACGCCGACGTAGTGGGTGATGCCCAGCGACTGGTCGCTCAGCCAGCCCAGCGTGCGCCTGGGTTCGAAGCCGTTGGAGACCTGGATCGAGCCGCCCACCGCCAGCACCGGGCGCACGTTGGTGGCCAGGCCGATGATGTGGAACATCGGCGCTTCGCACAGGAAACTGCTGCCGGCCTCCACGCGCGTGGTGACGCCGAAGTTGTGTGCCACCTGCTGCAGGTTCTGCTCGCTCAGCATCACGCCTTTGGGCTGGCCGGAGGTGCCTGAGGTGAACAGGATCAGGCTGACGCGGTCGGGGGGAATCGCCGCCGTGTCTGCCGGTTCCAGCGTCTTCGCCGCGTCGACGAAATCGGCCAGCGCCTCGACATCGGCGCGCCCTGCAGCAACGTCGTCACCCAGCAGCAGGCGCGGCTCTGCGCGTTGCAGCAATGCATCTAGTTCGGTTGCACTCAGCCGCCAGTTGAGCGGCACGTAAATCGCGCCGACGCGTGCGCAGGCGAAATGCAGCGCCACCTGCCAGACCGAGTTGCGTGCCAGCACGGCGAGCCGTTCGCCATCGATGCAGCCGCGCCTCTGCAGCAACGCGGCCAGACGGCCGATCAAGGCGTCCAGCTCTGCGTACGTCCATTGCTGGTCCAGCAGCAGGTCGCGGGCGGCAAGCCGGTGCGGGGTGAGGCGGGCGTGGAAGGAGATCGAGTCGGTCGGCATGGTCATGGCGCTGTCTTCCGAATGCAGATGGGGGAGTGACTGGCGTGAGTGCGACGGCTGCGGCTGAAGGTTGATACGTGCGCCCGATCCGCCTGGCGAACGTTCACCAGAGAGTGCGGGTGCGCCGCAGGAGGCGATGGACGAGGCGGTGGCTGCCACCGCGTTGCGACCGCACTTGCTCTGGTATCTGTGCGGTCGCTGGGCTGAAGGGCCTAACTGAGATAGATGGTCTTGGTCTCGAGGAAGGCATGCAGTCCTTCGATGCCGCCTTCGCGGCCGATCCCGGAGTGCTTGACCCCGCCGAAAGGCATGTCGAAGTCTACCCACATGCCATTGATCGCATGACTGCCGCTGCGCACGCGGCGGGCGATGCGATAGGCGCGATCGGGATCCTCGCTGTAGACCGTGCCGTGCAGGCCGAAGTCGCTGGCATTGACCTTGGCGATCAGGTCGGCCTCGTCGTGATAATCGATAAAGCTCACCACCGGGCCGAAGATCTCCTCGCGGGCGATGGTCATGTCCGGGGTCACCTCGGCAAACACCGTTGGTTCGAGGAAGAAGCCGCGCGGCAGATGCGTGGGGCGGCCGCCACCCATGACCAGGCGCGCACCCTCGGCGCGGCCCTGTGCGATGTAGGACTGCACGCGTTCGAGCTGGCGGCCAAGCGCCAACGGACCCATGCCGGTCTCGGCAGCGAACGGATCGCCGAGCTTGAGCGCGCCGATGGCCGCGCAATACGCCTGCAGGATGTCGTCGCGTCGCTGCGCCGGCACCAGCACGCGGGTGAGCGCGAAGCACACCTGGCCGGTGATCGGCATCGAGTAGGGCACCAGGCTGGGCAGCACCTTGGCGATGTCTGCATCGTCCAGCACGATCGCGGCGGACTTGCCGCCCAGCTCCAGCCCGACCCGCGCCAGACGCTCGGCGCAGGCCATCCCGATCAGCCGCCCGGCCTGGGTGGACCCGGTAAAACTCACCTTGTCCACCTGCGGATGGCGGATCAGGTGTTCGCCGACCTCGCGACCACCCGGCAGCAGATTGAACACGCCATCGGGCACGCCGGCCGCGCTGATGCACTCGGCCAGGATGTAGGCATCGATCGGCGTTTCCGGCGAGGGCTTGGCCACCACCGTGCAACCGGCCGCCAGGGCGGCAGCGACCTTGTAGCAGAGCAGCACCAGCGGGGCGTTCCAGGGGGTGATCGTGGCGACCACGCCCACCGGCTCCTGCACGATGTGCACGCGGCCGCCGTTGGCGCGTGCACGGGGCTCCACGAACGGATGGGTCGCGATCAGGTCGCCGTAATAGTCGAACAGGCCGGGCGCCTGCTGCGAGGCGCGGCGACTGAAGCCGATGGTGGCGCCGACCTGTCCGGTCCAGGCCTCGGCCAGTTCCGGTAGGCGCGCACGCAACTGCGCGGCCACGCGCTTGAGCACGACGCCACGCTCTTGTGGCGATAGCTGCGGCCAGGGGCCGGTGTCGAACGCGGCGCGCGCGGCGGCGATGGCCGCCTCGGTGTCGGCAGGCGCGGGCTCGGTGTAGCGCAGCAGGCGTTGTTCGGTGTGCGGTGCAATCACATCGACGTCGCGATCGCCGCTGCTTGCGCGCCACTGGCCGTCGATGAACAGGCCCAATGGCCCACGCGCAGCGATCCCGCGCAGGGTTGCGGACAAGGCTTCCATACTCCCTCCTCGGTGCAGAAAACCACTGGCAGCGCCAGCGATGCGTGGGGTGCACGCATCGCTTCAGGCGCCCTGGGAACTGCTCAGGCGCTGTTTTTGGTCAGGTCGTATTCGCCCAGGCCGGGCTTGTAGCTCTTCTCGTCGATGAACTGACGGATGCCTTCCTTGCGGGCGTTGTTGTCGAACGAATTGGCCGCTTCCTGCATGCGCACCAGATAATCTTCGGCTTCGTCGTAGGTCATGGTGCCGACGCGACGCACGGCATCCTTTGCATACTTCAGTGCGACAGGGTTCTTCTTGAGCAGCAACTGGGCCACTTCGCGGGTCCGTGCTTCCAGCCGTTCCAGCGGCACGCTTTCGTTGACCAGGCGCCATTCGGCGGCCTTCTTGCCGTCGACCATTTCGCCGGTCAGCGTCATCCACATCGCATCGCGCATGGACAGCAGCTCCACCGCGACCTTGGTGACGCCGCCGCCGGGCAGGATGCCCCAGTTGATTTCCGACAGGCCGAACTGCGCCTCGTCGGCGGCGATCGCCAGGTCGCAGGCGAACAAGGGCCCGAAGCCGCCGCCGAAACACCAGCCATTGACCATTGCGATGGTGGGTTTCTGGTACCAGCGCAGGCGGCGGAACCATCCGTAGGACTCGCGCTGCGAGCGACGCACGCCACGCAGGCCCTGTGCCTCGGTCTCGCGGAAGTATTCCTTCAGATCCATGCCGGCCGACCAGGCCGTACCTTCGCCGCCGAGCACCAGCACGCCGACGTTGTCGTCGAATTCCAGCTCGTCCAGCACGTCCATCATGCGGCGGTTGAGCGCCGGGCTCATCGCGTTGCGTTTGTCGGGGCGTGCGAACTTCACCCAGGCAATGCGGTTTTCGATGCGGACCGATACCACGTCATGCTCGTTCAAGCGGCGTCTCCTTCGAGTCGGTACAAGGTGGGAATCACAGGTCTTCGGCGAGCGCGGTGTCCGCCACGTTTGCCCGTTCCAGCGTGGCGCTGGCGTTCAACTTGCAGAGCAGGCGCAGCAGGGTCTGCTGCTCGCTGGCTTGCAGGCCGGTGCAGGTACGCGCAACCGCCCGTGCCAGGCAGCCCTGGGCAGTGGCGAGCGTGCGCTCGCCAAGCGAGGTGAGATACAGGCCCTTGCTGCGTCGGTCGCGGCCGGCCAGGCGTTCGATCAGGCCCTGCTCGGCCAGCGCGTTGGCGATCTTCATGCCGGCAGCGCGATTGACCAGCAGGCGGTTGCCCAGTTCGGTCTGGTCGCAGCCGGGCTGGTCGCGGATATGGATCAAGGCGGTGACGCGCGCCGGAGTCAGGTGCAGTTCGGCCAGTTCCTGGCGCGCGGCGTGGCTGGAGGCCAGGGTCGCCAGTTGCAATTGATAGCCAAGGTCTGCGGCAAGGGCCAGGCGAGCAGTCATCGATCCGTCCAAATTGTATCCGTTAAATACAATCTAGCCGACCGAAGCGGGCACTGCAAGAGGTTGTCGCGGTCACAAACGAAGCAGCGTGCGCGCCTGCGTAGCGCAGCCGCGCACGCTGCTGACCAATACCTTACTGAATCAGCCAGCCGGCCATCTGCTCGCGGCTCAGGTGGCCGCTGTGACGCGTGTCGAGCGCGTCGAATTCCTCTGCCAGTGCCGGGTTGGCCTGGGCCTCGGCGCGACTGATGCGGCCGTCGCCATCGGTATCCAGCGCCTGGAAGTCGATGCGGTAGCTGCCGACCACGCTATTGGGCTGGATCGAGCGCACGATCACGCTGGCCTCGCCGCGTGGACGCTCCAGCTGGGCCTGATGGGTGACCTCGCCGCTGGACAGCGGCTGAGTGCGAATCACATTGGGAACCTCGATCAGCGGCACGCTGCTGGTCGGCGTCGGCGTCTGTTGCGCGAGCGCGTGGCCGCCGAACAGCAGCAGTACGGAAAACGAGGCAATACGAACGGTGGTCATCAGGTCCCCCTGATGTGGAACAGCCCGCAAGCATAGAGGCTGGCGGGCGTGTTGAGGTGCGTGCACGCTGCGCCCGGCGTACGGCGACAGCGTCTGCGTGTGCCAGGCGACCGTCGGTGCGGCACGAGATGCGCCATCGGCCAACCGGGACCGGAGCCGGGAACCCACCGCCGCACCGCAGCTTCGGACAGTGCACCCGGCTCGCCGCTCAGCCCGGGATGAACGGAAACACGATCTTCAACAAGCCCTTCAGGCCACCCTCGGCAGTGCTGGTCACCGCCTTGGCGCCGAGGCTGTTGAGCGCGCGCCGGACATCTTCCCAACGCAGTTGCGCGATGTCCTTCTTCAGCAGATCCGCCACTTCCTCTGCCGTGGGCGTGAGCTTTTGCAGTTCGCGCACGGTGGCCTGCGGATCCGGCTGCAGATAGCCCCAGCGCTCGGCGACTTTCAGCAGCGTGTCGAAGCGCACCGCGACCACTTCGCGATTGCGCTCGTACACCGGCAAGGCACCGACATCCAGGATGGCCTGCTCGAATTGCTGCGCGTCATCGGGGTGTTCGATGCGCACCGCCAGAAACCCTTCCTTGCGGCTACGTTCGCTGACGTGCTTGGCGCCGGAGCGCAGGTTGTCTTCGGTGAGCACGTTGGCGACGATGCGCTGCATCGCCGCGTCGCCTTCCTCGGGCACCAGCGAGCGCCAACGCGCATAGCCGTCGCGACGCAATGCCTTGACCTTGGCCGAGGTCACCCGCAGCTGCAGCGCGACCATCGCGTTGGAGCTGTTGCGCGAGATGGCGCCATCGCGTTCGAGCAGCACGAAGATCAGCAATTCCAGGTCGCGCTTGGTCAGCGACTGGAATCCCTGCAGCAGGGTCAGGCGCAGGAATTCGTTGCCGAAGGCGGCCGCGTCCTTGAGTTCGATCGGTTGCATGGGGAGTCCTCCACGGGTGACCTGCAGGATGCCAGCGCGCTGTTGCGCGACCTGAGAACCGTTGCGACGCGCGCAGCAGTTTCAGCGTCCGGTTTCGCGGCCCGGGCGATCGGACCTGAACGTTTCAACTGCGCCACGATCCTGCAGGGTGACGAACACCTGTTTGCCATCGCTGCCGCCGAACGCCACGTTGCTGGCCTTGCGGCCCTTCAACGCGACCGTGCGCAGCAACGTGCCCTGCGGCGAGACCACCGCGATCTGCCCGGCATCGTAGCGGGCGATGTAGAGATTGCCGTCGGCATCGCAACGCATGCCATCCATGCCGAAGTCCGGGAAGCTGATCAGCAGGCGTTTGTTGCGCAGGCCGCCATCGACGCGGTCGTACACCCAGACCTTGCGCGACATGCTTTCGTTGACGTAAAGATGCTTGCCGTCGGGGCTGACGTCCAGCCCGTTGGGCGTGGTCATGCCCGACTCCATCAACTGGACCACGCCCTCGCGGCTGATGTGCCACAGGCGGCCGCTGTTTTCCTTCCAGTTCGGGTCGCTTGCATAGAAGCTGCCATCGGGCGCAAGCGCCAGGTCATTGGGACCATCGGCGTCGGGCAGCGAGGCGAAGGTGCTGACCGCACGCGTGCGCAGGTTCACCTGCAGGATCTTGTGGCCGGTGAAATCGGCCACGTACATCGTCCCGTCGCGGAAGCGGATGCCATTGCCGGTGCTGCCGTCGGGCAAGGTCACGAAGACCTCTGCCTTCGCGCTGCCATCGGCGTGCAGCGCAATGCGCGCGATGGTGCCGTCCTTGCCCAGATTCACTGCATACAGCGCGCCATCCGGTCCTGCCGCAGGGCCTTCGGCATTGTGGGTGAAGGCGCCATCGCCGATCAGGTCGCGCGCAACGAAGGGCGCATCGTCAGCGATTGCCAGCGAGCTGGACAACAGCAACGCCAGGGGCAGGAAACGACGGCGGGCGACAGCGGTCATGCGGCATGCTCCAGATGGGATCGTTGCCAGTGTGCCAGAACGTGCGCAGCGGCCATGGCGGTGATCACGCGCGATCAAGTAAGGTGCCCGGGCAGTATTGGCCGACCAGCGACCAACAGCACCACTGCGCCCATCTGCGGGCAGTGCGATTGGGACGTGGTGCGGCATGTATCCACTGACACTCCGGTGCGCGTGCGTCGTCATCGACTGATGACCGCACGCGATGGTGTCAGCCGCTCTCAATCTTGCGAAGGAGGTTTGCATGTCCGTGGAATCGATCACACGTCGCCGTCTGCTTGCCGCGTTCGGCGGTGCAGGCATCCTGCTGGCTGCGCCCGGCTGGGCATTGCCGAAGAAAAAGCCGGGCAAACCGCTGAATGTGGCGCTGGCCGGCCTGGGCAGTTATGCCAGCGAGCAACTCGCGCCGGGCCTGGCACTGACCAAGCATTGCAAGCTGGCGGGCATCGTCACCGGCACGCCCTCGAAGATTCCGCAGTGGCAGGCCAAGTACGGCATCGCCGATCGCAACGTCTACAGCTACGAGAACTTCGACCGGATTGCCGACAACGACGACATCGACGTGGTGTACATCGTCACGCCCACCCACCTGCATGCGCCGCTGACCCTGCGCGCGGCGGCGGCCGGCAAGCATGTCTGGTGCGAAAAGCCGATGGCGATGCATGCCGGCGAATGCGAGGCCATGATCGCGGCATGCAGGCGCAACAAGGTGGCGCTGGCGATCGGTTACCGCATGCAGCACGAACCCAATACGCGCCGCCTGATCGCGATGGCCAGCGAGAAGCCGTTCGGCGCGATGCAACGCGTGCGTGCCGAGGCCGGGTACAACGGCTACCACGATGCGACCAAGGCCGATCGTCCGTGGCGCTTGCGTTCCCAGTTCGGCGGCGGGGCGATGTACGACATGGGCGTGTATCCGCTCAATGCCGCGCGCTACACGGCGGGCAGCGAACCGTTGGCCGTGACCGCCAAGCGCTGGACCGATCGCCCGGAGCTGTTCGACGAAGTCGACGAGCATATGGACTTCACGCTGGAATTTCCGAATGCGGTGCGTGCCGAGTGCAAGACCAGCTTCGGCAAGAACATGAATGTGCTGCGCGCCGAGTGCGAGCGCGGCTGGTATGAGTTGTCGCCGTTCCAGAGCTACCAGGGCGTGACCGGCAAGGCCAGCGACGGGCGCGTGTTCGACGCCAAGGTGCCGCACCAGCAGGCACTGCAGATGGACGAGGACGCGCTGGCGATCATCAACGGCACTCCGCTGCGCGCACCTGGCGAAGAAGGCCTGCGCGACATCCGCATCGTCGATGCGATCTACCGCTCGGCCCGCGAGGGCAGCAAGCGGATCGTGCTGTGACCGCAGCCTGCTCCGTCGAGCGACGGAGCGGGCTGGCCCTGATCTGAGAGAGCGGACTGGCTCAAGCCAGCTTGCCGCCACCAAGAGCTAAAAAGGCCTTCGCGTACGAGGAGGCCTTTCAATCCGACGCTGGAGCACATGCTGTGCCATCGTGCGGGACCAGCGCCTGCTGCGAGCCGTACGCCTACTCAGGTGCTCTGCATGGGCCCCAGGAGTGGTGTCATGCACATCAGCACGCTGCCACTGGCCAGTACCACAGCAATTCCGCCGCCAATCACCCGCCTTTACGATTCCCGATTCCCGATTCCCGGCTCTTACGATTCCCGAATCCCGAATCCCGGCCCTCAGCCCCGCATCGCCAGCACCGTGATCTCCTCACGATCGTGATACAGCTGCTTGGCACGCACGATCAGCGATTTTTCGGCCTGCTGTTCGAACAGGTCCAGGCATAGCCGGGTTTCGTCCCAGCGCTTTTTCATCGGCAGCTTGAGGTTGAAGATGGTGTTGCGGCACCAGCCTTCGCGGATCCAGGTGGCCATGCGTTCGGCCACGCGGCGCGGTTGCTCGACCATGTCGCAGACCATCCAGTCCAGCGCCTGCGCAGGCTTCCAGTGAAAGCCGTCGGCACGCAGATGCTCGACCAGGCCGGTTTCCAGCACATGCTCGCGGAGCGGGCCGTTGTCGACGCTGGTGACATGCAGGTGCTGGCGGGTGAGCACCCAGGTCCAGCCGCCGGGCGCCGCGCCCAGATCGGCGGCGCGCATGCCTGGCTTGACCAGCGCTTCGCGTTCTTCCGGTGCGAGCAGGGTGAGCAGGGCTTCGTCGAGCTTGAGCGCCGAGCGCGATGGCGCCTCCGGCAACAGCTTCAGGCGCGGAATGCCCAACGGCCACGGCGCGCTGTCGGCACTGTCGGCCACCGCCAGCAAGGCATGGTCGCCATCGAGAAAACAGACATGCAGCCGCGCCAGGCGCGGCTGCGGTTTGTCGGTCAGCAGGCCGGCCTTGCGCAAGGCCGGACGCAAGGCATTGCCGAAACTGCGTGCCAGCCCGGCCAGCGGCTTGCCCGCGTCCGAATCCGGGTGTTCCACCCACAGGTCGCCGAAACGCGGCTGGCCTTCCAGTGCGGCCAGGATCGGCGTGATGCGGTCCTTGGGGTCGATGCCCTTGAGTTCGGCAACCACCACCAGCTTCTGCCGCGCGAAGATCAGCTCGCGCCAGTGCAGCCTGGCGGCCAGTTGCGCGGCCTCATCGCAGACGAACAGCACATAGCCGTCGTTGCGCTGGGTTCGCGCATAGCCGGCGATGCCGACGAAGGCGGCGCGCGCGCTCAACTCGGCGGCCAGCTCCGGCTCGAAGCCCTGGCGGCAGTAACACAGCAGGCCGCTCATCGCAGGGCCTGGCGTGCGCGATCGTTGCGAGGCAGGTCAATAATGGTCACCGCCGCCCTCGCCATAGGTGCGCAACACCGCGCAGGCCTGGTCGCGATGCACGTCGCGCACCACCTCGATGCCGCGACGGGTGAGCTCGCCCACCCAATCGGCCGGCAAGGGGCCTTCGTCGAATTCGGTCAGCGCCATCACGTCTTCGGCGCGTGCGCCGATCAGCAGGCGGTCGATGCCGGCCCACACCGTGGCGCCGTAGCACTGGCAGCACGGCTGTGCCGAGGTGGCCAGCGTCACCGGCGACAGCACATCGTTCAGGCGCGGCGTCTGCAGGCGTTGCTGGGCAAGCATGTAGGCCATGTTTTCGGCGTGCGCCAGCGAGGTGGTCTGCGGCACCACGCGGTTCACCGCCGCGGCGATGATGCGGTGGTCCGGGCCGAACACGACCGCCCCGAACGGGCCGCCGCTGCGCTCATGCACGTTCATCCGCGACAGGTCGATTGCCAGCGCCACCTTGTCCTCGTCGCTGGGATAGGCGCGGCTGTCGTCGACATGCGCGTGAATCCAGTCGGGCAGCGTGAGGTGGACTTGCGCGTAAAGCATCAGTGGACCATTTCTGTAGAGGGGGGAGCGGGGCGCAGTGTATCGGCCTGGGCGTCCTTTGCGGCACATTGCCCGGCCACGCACTGGCAGGCGCTGATCTCGCGGAAGCCGCACACGCTCATCATGCCGCTGGCCTGGCATTGCGCCTGCACGCCCTTGGGGTCGGTGGCACTGTTGACGTTGACGCAGGCCGGAAATGCGCCGCAGCAGTTGCCGACGTTCTTCACCGTGCAGTCGGCGTCGGTGCGACAGGTGGTGGTGACGGTGATCGGCTTGCCACTTGCCGGACTGGTTGCCGAGCCGGTCGCTGGAGGCGGCGTGGCCGTATCGGCCGGCGGTGCGGCGCAGCCGACCGACACCAGACAGGCCAGCAACAGCATCGAGCTCAGACACCGGGACAAAAGACGGGACATGCGGCCGCTCCGATCAGGACAGGTGAACGGCCATGGTAAGCCCCTGCTGCGTGGAGTGCGGCTGGACCTGGGCACCGGCACACATCCGGGGCGCCGGGGCCTGCGCGCGTTGTGCCCGATGGGCCGGCTGTGGCGGGCGCGTGGCCGGAACACGCCTGCGGCGTCGGTGCAGTCAGCGCTGTCTGCGCAGTGCCCGGTTGCAGCGGGTGGCAAGGTCCAGTTGCTGCATGCTTTCGTCGCGGCGATCGCTGGGCAGATCGTCCTCTGACCGGCCCGGAAGCAGCGTGCAGAACACCTCGGCCGGGGTCACCGCGGTCGAGGCGGGCGGCTGCGGCGAGCAGGCCGCCAGGCCGATCGACAGCGAAAACACCGCGCTGCGCAGCGTGTTTGCAGGCGGGCGTGAACATGGTTGGGGGAGACACATGGCGGCGTTCCTGACGGGCACAGCCTGCAATCTAGGCCGCTACGCGCATCAGCCGCCGGCGTCATTTCGCTTCCGCATGCAGTGCTGCGCACCACAGCACGCCGACCAGCAGGCAGGCGATGGCGGCCAGCTCCAGCGGCGTGGGCAGGCGCATTTCCCAGGCAAAGCCGTACAGCAGCGCAAAGACCGTTTCGAACACGATCATCTGGCCCACCAGGGTCAGCGGCAGCACGCGGCTGGCCCGGTTCCACAAGGCGTTGCCGATCACCGAGGCCAGGATGCCCAGCAACAGCGAAATGCCCCAGAAACCCGCCCAGTCGATCGGCGCATGTGGTGCGCTGCCGAGCAGGGCAGCCGGCGCCAGCAGGAGTGCCAATGCGCCGGTGACCACGCCGGTCAGCAGCGACCAATCGCCCCCGGACAGGTCCGGCCGCCGTCGTAGCCAGCGCGCATTGCCGATGGAATAGGCCGACCACGACGCCAGCGCACCGAACGCACAAAGCAGGCCGGCGATGCGGGTGGCGCGATCGCTGGCGTGGTGACCGGCATCGTGCTGCAAGGTGTCCAGGGCGACCAGCGCCACGCCGATGACGCACAACACGCATGGCGCAGCCAGGCGTCGCAGCTGCACCGCGCCTGCGGCGCGCGTGCCGATCACGGTGACCACCACCGGCAACAGGCCGATGATCAGCGCGGTCGCCGCGCTGCCGGCCCACTGCACCGCGCTGCCGAGCAGCACGTAATAGATCAGGTTGCCCAGCAGGCTCAGACGCACCAGCGCCCACCATTCGGCCCGCCCCAGCCGTGCAGCGGTCTGCCGCGCGCGCGGTGCCAGTACCAGGGCGGCGACCGCGCCATAGGACAGATAACGGGCAACGGCCAGTTGCAACGGCGTAAATGCCGCCAGCAACTGCGGCGCCAGAAACACCAGTCCCCATAACGCGCCTGCACCGATGCCGCAGGCAACACCGACCATCAAGCGCTCACGCATCGTGCTGCTCCTTCATGCCATGCGCCATGCAATGAAGTGCGGCACGCAGTCTCCATTGCGCTTGTTCATTACTTCAAAAGACACCGCGCTGCGGTGGCTTCGCGCTGCTTGCCTATTTGCGGTGACAGCCATCAGCGGCCGATCGCGCCAGCCAGGCCGGCTTGGCTGCCTGCCGCCATATCCGCGCCGGATGGCTGGCCCCCGGCGCGGTTCCGACTCACTTGGCCCAGGTGTCGCGCAGGGTCACGCTGCGGTTGAACACCGGCGTGGCGGCGCTGTGGTCGCGGCGATCGGCAACGAAGTAGCCGGTGCGCTCGAACTGGAACGACTGCTCGGGCGCCGCCTGCGCCGCGCTCGGCTCCACATAGCCGCGCACGCTGCGCTTGGACTCCGGGTTGAGATAGTCGCGGTAGGTCTTGCCTTCGGACTCGTCATCGGGCTTTTCCACCGAGAACAGACGGTCGTACAGGCGGATTTCCGCTTCCACCGCATGTGCGGCGCTGACCCAATGAATGGTGCCCTTGACCTTGCGGTTGGAACCGATCATGCCCGGACGCGATTCCGGGTCCAGCCAGCCGCGCAGCTCGACGATCTCGCCCGCAGCGTTCTTGATCACCTCGTCCACGCGCGCAATGCCGGCGCCGCGCAGGCGAATCTCGCCACCGGGCACCAGACGCTTCCAGCCCTTGGGCGGAACCTCGGCAAAATCCTCGCGCTCGATCCACAGCTCGCGCGCAAACGGCACCTCGCGCGTGCCGAAGCTGTCGTCCTTGGGGTGATTGGAAAACTGCAGCGTCTCGGCGTGGCCCTCGGGCAGGTTGGTCAGCACCAGCTTGAGCGGGTCGACCACCGCCATGCGGCGCGCCGCAGCCGCATCCAGGTCCTCGCGCAGGCAGCCTTCCAGCACCGAGAAATCGATCAGCGAGTTCTGCTTGCTGATCCCCACACGATCCACGAACAGGCGCATCGCCGCCGGCGTATAGCCGCGCCGGCGCAGGCCCTGCAGCGTGTACATGCGCGGGTCGTCCCAGCCATCCACCAGCTGTTCTTCCACCAGCGCGGTGAGCTTGCGCTTGCTCATCACGGTGTAGTTGATGTTCAGGCGCGAGAACTCGATCTGGCGCGGCTTGGCGGCCTCGCGCGGCAGGCCCTTGTCCAGCAGCGGCTGCAGCAGCTCCGGATGTGCGGCCAGGTCCACCTTGTCCACGCACCAGTCGTAGAGCGGGCGGTGGTCTTCGAATTCCAGCGTGCACAGCGAATGGGTGATGCCTTCCACCGCATCGCCCAGCGAATGCGCGAAGTCGTACATCGGGTAGATCGGCCAGGCGTTGCCGGTGTTCTGGTGCTCGACATGCTTGATGCGGTACAGCGCCGGGTCGCGCAGGTTGATGTTGCCGCTGGCCATGTCGATCCTGGCGCGCAGGGTGCGCGCGCCATCGGGGAATTCGCCGGCACGCATGCGCCGGAACAGGTCCAGGTTTTCCTCGACGCTGCGCTCGCGAAACGGCGAATTGCGGCCGGGCTCGGTCAGCGTGCCGCGGTACTCGCGCACCTGTTCGGCGGACAGGTCGCAGACGAAGGCATGGCCGTCGCGGATCAGTTTTTCCGCAGCCAGGTAGTACACCTCGAAGTAGTCCGAGGCATGGCGCAGCTGCGCCCATTCGAACCCCAGCCAGCGCACGTCGTCCTGGATGGCGACCACGAACTCGGGGTCTTCCTTGGCCGGGTTGGTGTCGTCCAGGCGCAGGTTGCACAGCCCGCCGAATTCGGCCGCCAGGCCGAAATCCAGGCAGATCGCCTTGGCGTGGCCGATGTGCAGATAGCCGTTGGGCTCGGGCGGGAAGCGGGTGCGGATGACCGTGTGCTTGCCGCTGGCCAGATCCTCGCGGACGATCTGGCGGATGAAGTCTTTCTTCTCCGCCGGGGCGGTGGCGTCGGTGGCTAGGGTCTCGGACATGCGCGCATCAGCAATAGGTAAACCGCAAGTTTAGGCGGTGGCACCGGTTTAGGGGTAGGCGGCGGGGGATGTTGCGTGGTGGGCCGGTGCTTTCCGCTGTGGCGTGAAGCGCCAGCAGGCCCGTTGGCCGGTGCCACCAACGCCACCCGGTGGGGCCATGGGCCTGCTCAAGTCCGCTATTGGCTGAAACATGTGGCTGTCGGCGAGACGGTCGCGCCGGTGGGTGAAGGCGGGCCGGGAGCGCCCGATCGGCCACGGCTGGCGGTCGCCGGCCCCGACGCGTACGCTGCGCCGACCTTCTGCAGCGAGCAGCGCATGCCTTTGCCCCGCCTGGTGATCGGCGACAAGACCCTGTCTTCCTGGTCGCTGCGCCCGTGGCTGCTGCTGCGGCACTTCCAGGTACCGTTCGAAGAAGTCCGCCTGCCGCTGGACACGCCCGAGTTCCAGGCGCGCATTGCCGGTTATTCGCCGACGCGCAAGGTGCCGGTGCTGTGGGACGACGCCCTGCATGTCTGGGACTCGCTGGCGATCTGCGAGTACGTCAACGAGCGCTGGCTAGACGGTCGCGGCTGGCCCGTGGACCTGGCCGTGCGGGCGCAGGCGCGCGCGGCTGCGGCTGAGATGCATTCGGGCTTCGTCGCGTTGCGCACCCAGCTGCCAATGAACCTTGCTCGTCAGCCCGGCCCCGCCCACTGGGACGCGGCCGCCGAGCGCGACATCACCCGCATCCAGGCGCTATGGGCCAGCCTGCGCGCCGAGCACGGCCATGCCGGGCAGTTCCTGTGTGGCGACTTCGGCATTGTCGATGCCATGTTCGCCCCGGTCGCGTTGCGTTTTGCCAGCTACGGCGTACCACTGTTCGAGACTGCCGGGGATTACCTGGCCGCGCTGGATGCGCTGCCGGCACTGCGCGAGTGGACGCAGGGCGCCGAGCGCGAACGCCTGGAGCGCGGCTGACATGCAGATCGCGTACCGCGCCAGCCACATCATCGACGCGCACCTGGCCAAGCACGCGTTGGAAGATGCCGGCATCACCGCCTTCGTGTTCGGCGAATCGCTATTGGGCGGTGCCGGCGAGCTGCCCGCCTTCGGCGTGCTGCAGGTCTGCGTGGCCGACCTGCACCTGAGCCAGGCGCAGGCGGTGCTGGCAGACATCGGCCTGTGCGGCGAGGTCACCCGCGCGCTGTAGCGCAGCACCAGTCGTAGGAGCGCACCCGGGCGCGACGGGCGTTACCGGGAAAGCCTCGTCGCGCCCCGGTGCGCTCCTACGACGTGCACCCATCATCCTGGCTGACGCCACCCGGGCGGCGCGGCCTCCGGCGCCGCCAGCGCCCGCAGGCGTTTGAACAGCACGGTGGTTTCGGCCACGTTCCAGACCCGTAGCGCGACCTCGAAGGTGTCCAGCGGCTTGGTCAGAAAGTCCTTGGCGCCCAGGCCCAGGGCGCGATGGCGCGCGCTGCGGCTGGGGTCGGCGGTGAGCACGATCACCGGCAGGAAGTGGCCCGGATCGGACAGCCGCGCCAGTTGTTCCAGCAGCGCGTAGCCGTCGAGTTCGGGCATCTTCAGGTCCAGCAGGATCAGGTCGGGCGCGAATGCCGACACCAGCCCCATCACCCGCAGCGGGTCGGTGGTGGCGATGACCTGCTGGAAGCCTTCGCGCTGCAGCAGGTCTTCGAGCAGCCGCACATTGGCCGGCTCGTCGTCGACGATGAGGATGCGCGAGCCGAGGATTTCGTCGCGTGTCATGCCAGTAGTCCGTCGATCACAGTGAAGAATTCCGCCACGTCGAGCGGCTTGGTCAGATACGCACGCACGCCCTGGTTGCCGACGCGCGCCAGGGTGGCGGAGGTGGCATCGGCACTGATCACCACCACCGGCACGCCAGCCGTGGCCGCCTGCGCCTGCAGCTCGCGCAGCAGGTCTTCGCCGCTGCCATCGCTCAGATGCAGGTCCAGCAGGATCAGGTCCGGGACACCGTGCTGCAGCAGTTCGCGCGCCTGCGCCAGGCTGGCCGCCTCCAGCAGCTGCCATTGCGGGCGACGTTCGCTGAGGGTGCGGATCAGGGCCTGGTTGGACGGGTTGTCCTCGATGCTCAGCAGCCGGCACACGCCGCTGCCCGTGTTACTCGGCGGCACGCTGGCGCGCGCCGGCTCGCGGCGCTGCGGTTCGCCCTGCGGCAGCGCGATCCAGAAGCGTGCGCCATCGCGGCTGCTGTCCACGCCGATGCGCCCACCCATCGCCTCGATCAGCCGCTTGCTCAGTGCCAGGCCCAACCCGGTGCCTTCCACCGCCGAGCGCTCTGCACCCAGCCGCTCGAACGGCGTGAACAGCCGCTCGATCTGCGCCGGCGTCAGGCCCGCGCCCTGGTCTGCGACCGTGATGCGCACCTGCTCGCCGTCCGGCTGCGCGCTCACCTGCACTTGGCCGCCGGTGCGGTTGAACTTGACCGCATTCGACAGCAGGTTGAGCAGCACCTGGCGCAGCCGCTGCGCATCGGCGCGCACCGTCCACGGCCCGTCGATGGCCGCCGGTTGCAGCGCGATGCCGTGCTTGTCCGCGTCCGGCGCGATCAGGCCCAGGGCCTCGTGGACGGCCGCACGCACCGAGATCGGCTCCGGGCTCAGGTCCAGTTGATCGGCCTCGATGCGCGCGATGTCCAGCAGCTCGGTGATCAGCCCCAGCAGGTGCCGGCCGGCGCCGAGGATATGCTGCAGATGACGGCGGTGCCCGGGTTCGGGCAGATCCATTTCCAGCACCTGCGCATAGCCCAGGATCGCATTGAGCGGCGTGCGCAATTCGTGGCTGCTGCGCGACAGGAATTCGGTCTTTGCGCGGTTGGCGGTTTCCGCCTCGCGCCGCGCCAGTTGCGCTTCGGCCGCACGTGCGGCGAGCAGCTCGCTGGCCTGGGCCAGGCGCTGACCGACCTGGCCCAGCTCATCGCCGGCACGCGGCTGTGGTGCCAGCGGCAGGCCTTCGCCCAGCCGGTCGGCGTTGGCGGCCAGCGTGCGCAGGCGCCCGGAGAGCGCCGAGGCAAACCACGCCACCGCAAACACCGCGCCCAGGCCGCCGAGCATTGCCGCACTCAGGGTGATGATCAGGTTGCGCTGGCGCAGCCCTTGCGCCTTGGCGGTACGCACCTGCAATTGCGCGGTTTCGTAATTGCGCAGTTCGCGCAGTTCGGCACGCAGGATGTCGAGCTTGTACTTGCCGTCCCACAGCTGGCGGATCTCTTCCTTGCGGCTCAGATCCGGCGCCAGCAGACGGCGCCAGCCCTGCATCTTTTCCGCAAACAAGGGCTTGATGCGCGCGAACCGCTGCGCCTGCCCCGGGTCGGTGATGCGTTGCGACAGTCGCTCGGCCACCTGTTGCAGGCGCGGCTCGGCATCGCGGTACGGGGTGAGGAATTCATCGCGGCGCACCAGCCGATAGCCGCGCACGCCGGCTGCGGTTTCGGCCAATAGCGCGTGGGCTTCGTACAGATCGCTCAGCACTTCCAGCGTCTGCCGCACATCGTTTTCGGCAGCGATGTTCTGCCGCTCCACGCTGTAGATCGCCATCAACGCGACCGCCAGCAGCAGCAAAGGCAGGGTCACCACCGCCAGGCTCTTGCGGGTGATCGGCCAATCGTTCCAACGCACCGCCACTGCATTCATAGCGCGAGTCCGGCTTGGACCGCGTACACCGCGGCCTGGGTGCGATCTTTTACCTCAAGTTTCTGCAGGATTCGCTCCACATGCACTTTGACCGTGCCGGGAGAAATCCCCAGTTCAGCTGCCAGGGTGGCATTGGTGAGGCCGCGCGGCAGCAGTGACAGCACCTGTTTCTCGCGCTTGCTGAGCGTACCGAGGCGGTCGTCCTGCACCGGCTTGCGCCGACGCGTGGCGAGCGGTTTGGCCGGTTCGGCCACCATCGCCGGCAGCAGCAGTGCGAAGGCCTGCAGCGCCTGGACGTCATCGTTGCCGGGGGCGGGACGGTTGTCGTTCCAGGCCACGCACAGCATGCCGAGGGTGCTGCCCAGCGCATGGATCGGCATCTTGGCCTCGCGGATATCGGCCGGGCGCGGCGGCATCAGCCATGCGGCCTCATGGCTGTCGCCGGCCGCGCTGGCTCCGGGCGGCAATGCGCGGCCGCGGCTGGCCAGCACCTGCGCACGCGGCCCGCGCTGTGCCAGCACCGCGCCATGTTCCAGGCCCAGCAACAGCAGCACCCGGCCCAGCACCGCGTCGCAGGCCTGCTCCGGCGTCTGTGCCTGGCGCAGCGCCACCGCCGCCTCCCACAGCGCCTGCCAGCGTGCGCTGTCGGATGCCTCGCGTCGCAGCGTCAGGCGCCAATCGCCAGCATTCGTAGGGGTTTCCATAGGGTTGCTCTAGGCCGATCAGCATATTTGAGTATATGCCACCCGGCAGAATTGTTGGGGCCGCTTGGTTTCGATACTGCGCTTGCCCGATGAGGCACCCCCATCCACCACACGGAGATTTCCCATGCGTCGCACTCTGTTCTCTCTGGTTCTGGCTCTGGCTGCCACCCCGGCGCTGGCTGGCGGCGTGATGCACTACACCGACAAGGCCACGTTGCCGGCAGGCGGCGAAGAACGCGAAGTCGCGTCCCTGTTCGACACCTGGAACGCGGCGCTGGCCACCGGCAATCCGGACAAGGTGGCCGATCTGTACGCTCCGGACGGCGTGCTGCTGCCGACCGTCTCCAACGAGGTACGCGCCTCGCGCGCGCAGATCGAAAAGTACTTCGAGATGTTCCTGACCAAGAAGCCGCAGGGCGTGGTGAACTACCGCACCGTGCGCGTGCTCGATGACGACAGCGCAGTGGATGCCGGCGTCTATACCTTCACGCTGACCGACAAGGACGGCAAGAAGAGCAAGGTGCAGGCGCGTTACACCTTCGTGTACGAAAAGCGCGACGGCAAGTGGCTGATCATCAACCACCACAGCTCGGCGATGCCGGAAGTGGACACCGCCACCGCCTCGTTGACCAGGAAGTGATGCCGCATCGGTCGTAGTGGCTTGAAAGCCGCTACGGCCGGCGCCATCCAGCAGGCAATCCTCACGATTGCGGAGTTGCACCATGCTGGGAATCGGCGCTTTCAAACAACGTATGCCACGTCCGGGCGAGGCGTTACCCGGACGCGAGCAGGCACTACCGCTCCACAACACCCACCTGATCAACGGCCATCCGTTGCGCGGGGAATTCACCGGCCTGGCCCAGGTGCAATTCGGGCTTGGCTGCTTCTGGGGTGCAGAACGCAAGTTCTGGAACCTGCCAGGGGTGTACACCACGGCAGTGGGCTATGCCGGCGGCGAAACACCCAACGCCACCTACGGCGAAGTGTGTTCCGGGCAGACCGGCCACACCGAGGCGGTGTTGGTGGTCTATGACGCAGAGAAGGTGTCGTTCGCGCAACTGCTGCGCACGTTCTGGGAAAGCCACGACCCCACCCAGGGCATGCAGCAGGGCAACGATGTGGGCACGCAGTACCGCTCGGCGATCTATTGCACGACACAGGCGCAATACGACGCCGCGCTTGCCAGCCGCGATGCGTACCAGCAGCAGCTGGACGCCGCCGGGTATGGCGCCATCACCACGGAGATCCGTTTCCCGGCGCCCACGTTCTATTACGCCGAAGACGATCACCAGCAGTATCTCGCCAAGCACCCCAACGGCTATTGCGGGCTTGGCGGAACGGGAGTGAGCTGCCCGATCGGGCTGGATGCCTGACGGAAAGGCGGGCCGGATTGAAGCGCTGTCATCCACGTGATCGTGGCGGCGTGCCGATGGCCAACAGTGACCGGCAGCGTTCTCACGATCAGGCAGCGCATGGGAGTGCATGCCAGGCAACTCGAATGGCTACGTCGGAGACGACGTGGCCATCTTTTTGTGTGGGGCGTACGCAAGACGCGCCGGCACCGCTGCGGGTGGCCGAGCGGCGAACCGGCCCGGCGGATCATTGCGGTCAATCCCGACGGCCAATCGGTGCAATGGATCGGTGCGGCGACCCGCTCCATCCAGTCAGCGCAGCCAATGCGCCCCAGTGCAGCCAATGCGCCAGGGGCGACTGAATCCGCTGGATCAGACGAACTCACCGGCGAACATGCCGCGCAACTGGGCCAGCATGTCGGTGCGTTCCGGATGCAGCAGTCGCATGCAGGCAAGCGCGAAGCCGACCGGGCTGGTGCCGGGCGCGGTGATCACGCCATCGGCGGTCACCACCTTTTCGTGCCGGTATTGCGCAGCACCGGCGTACGGCACCACATGTTCCTGCAGGAAGGCCAGCGCGTTGCTGGTATGCGCGCGTTCGTCGAGCAGGCCGGCATAGGCCAGGGCGATGGTGGCACCGCAGATCGCGGCGACCGGGCGCTGGTGCTGCACGCGCTCGACCAGCAGGCCGCTCAGTCCGGGGATTTCGCCGGCTTGCCAACGCTCGCTGCCGGGCAGGATCCACAGATCGGCATCCAGCGGCGCCAGATCGGAGAGGGCGAAGTCCGGGCTGATGCGCAGCCCGCCGATCGACTGCACCGGCTGACCATCGATGCTGGCGATGGCGACCTGGTCGCCGAACCATTCGCGCGCCGCCGGCAGGACGATGCCAATTTCCCAGTCGGCCACGCCGTCGACCATCACCACTGCAATGTTTGCCATTGTCCGCTACGCCAGTTGAGGAACCCGGATTCTAGGCAGTGCGAGTTGCGCGGGTGTAAGCGATGTGTGGAGAGCGACGTCGATGTGCTCTTCGATCAGACCAAACAGACGCTTGGCAGCCCGGCGGCGGCCGCGCAGGCGTCAACATGCCCGCACGCTCAGCGATGCCCGGCAAGTCCACCCTTGGCCGGATGCAGTTCCCGCGCCAGTCTCGCACGCCGAGCTGGGCGAGAATGGCCGCGGTGGAACGGGCGTATTCGCCTTCGAGAAAGCCATCGATCGGCCGGCATCGCCACGCGTCGTGGCGTCAGCATGTCGCGCAGCCAGACGATGCAAATCAAAACGCCTGCAGCCAGGAGGCTGCAGGCGTCGTCGGTGCGACCCGTGGCGCTGCAATCAGCCGGCGAGCTTGTCGGTGATGGTCTTGCGCAGTGCCTGCAGATCCTTGGCGAAGGCGTCGATGCCGCTGGCCAGCTTTTCGGTGGCCATCGGGTCGGCCGCCAGGTCGGTGGCGAAGCGGTCGCTGTCGATCGGGGTGATCTGCGCGTTGTCGGCCTGCGCAGGCGAGAGCTTGCGCGGCAGCTGGCCGTGTTCGGCATCGAGCTTTTCCAGCAGCTCCGGCGAGATGGTCAGGCGATCGCAACCGGCCAGCGCTTCGATCTGCGCGGTGGAGCGGAACGAGGCGCCCATCACCACGGTGGACGAGCCACGCTGCTTGAACTCGTTGTAGACCGTGCGCACGAACACCACGCCCGGGTCTTCGTCGATGCTGGCCGGGGTCTGGCCCTGGGCGACGTAGTAGTCCAGGATCCGGCCCACGAACGGCGAGATCAGGAACACGCCGGCCTCGGCACAGGCCAGCGCCTGCGAGCGGTTGAAGATCAGGGTCAGATTGCAGTCGATGCCTTCGCGCTGCAGCTGGCGGGCGGCTTCGATGCCTTCCCAGGTGGCCGCGATCTTGATCAGGATCTTGTCCTTAGACACGCCACGCTCGGCATACATCGCGATGAACTTGCGCGCCTTGGCGATGGTCGCCTCGGTGTCGTGCGCCAGGTCGGCATCGACCTCGGTGGAGACACGGCCCGGCACCAGTTCGGCCAGCTTGACGCCGACACCGATGGTGAGGCGGTCGGCCACTTCGTTGACGGTGGCGGTGCGGTCTTCGCCGCCATGTTCGCGGCCCCAGGCCAGTTCGCGCTCGATCAGATCGGCATAGACCGGCAGGTCCAGAGCCTTCTTGACCAGGGTGGGATTGGTGGTGCAGTCAACCGGCTTCAGACGCTTGATGGCGTCGTAGTCACCGGTGTCGGCAACGACGACGGACAGGTCACGCAGCTGGGCAAGCTTGGAAGGAGATGCAGTCATGCGGGTTCTCTCGAATCGTGGAACGGGTCGTGGATAGGACGCAGCGCGCTACGGTAGCGCGCCTGGCGTGGGAAGTCAGGCGCCGGCCAGCGCATGTTGATCGTGCACGGCGCTCACGCGCAGACGCAGGTTGCGCCCGTCGGGCGTGCGCCAGTCGATGCTCTGGCCGACCGATAGGCCGAGCAGCGCACTGCCGACCGGCGCAAGCACCGAGATGCGGCCGTGCTGCACATCGGCCTCGTGCGGATACACAAGGGTGAGCGTATGCCGTTCGCCATGCAGCTCATCTTCGCAATCGATGCGGGAGTGCATGGTGACGACATCGCCGGGAATCTGGTCGGGCGGCACGACGCGTGCACGGCCCAGTTCGTCACTCAGCGCGGTGGCGGCCGGGTGCTTGTTGAATGCGGGGGAATCGAGCAAGGCCTCAAGCCGGGCGAGGTCATGGCTGGAAACCAGGATGGACGGCGGCAAGCCGCTGTGGTGCTGCGAAGTCATGGCAATCTCCTTGACGACTACCGCTCGCCGACATGGTGAGCGTCACTCACCAGATGAGGGCGCCCCTGCCCGATCGCAATGCATGGCGAGATGGGGCAGCGCATGCCACCGTTGAGGCCGGCGCGGCACCGCGCGTTTCGGGCCGTGGCCAGGGATCAGGCAAGCGCGGCAATGCGTCAGCACACGCCGCGCGCGTCAGCGCCCTGCGACGGGATGAAGTCCGTCGCACGTCAATGACGCCGCAGCTGCCGGCCGTGTCCAGATGCATCACATCGTCACCAGCGGCCAAACAAAAAACGACGCTTGCGCGTCGCTTCTGTCCACTAACAGGTGAAAACGCATCACGCCAAGCGACCGCAGCCGTGACACGATCCCGATTCCCGATTCCCGATTCCTAGGCCGCAACCGCCTTGGGACCCGTCGCCGGCTGGTCCAGCGTAAACAGGCTCTCCGGCAACTCCTTGAACAACTGCGCCAGCTGCTCCAGGAACGCGGTCATGGCCGAGCTGCGGCGCCAGGCCATGGCGATGCGGCGGCTGGGTTGCTTGTCCTCGCGGAAGCGGATCAGGCGGATGTTCTCCGAGCGTGCGACCGGTGGCTTGACCGCCAGCAGCGGCAGCAAGGTCACACCGACGTTGGCGGCCACCATCTGGCGCAGCGTCTCCAGGCTGGTGGCCTGGAACTCGGATTTTTCCAGGGCGCCGGCAAGATGGCAGACATCCAGCGCCTGCTCGCGCAGGCAGTGACCATCTTCCAGCAGCAACAGCCGCTGCTCGGACAGATCGTCCAGCGTCATGCTGTCATGGCGCGACAGCGGATGACCTTCCGGCACGGCCAGCACGAAGGGTTCCTCGAACAGGAATTCGGCATGCAACTGCTCATCCTGCAACGGCAGCGCAAGCAGCGCCGCATCCAGGCGGCCTTCGCGCAGCTGGTGCACCAGCTGATCGCTCTTTTCCTCGATCAGCAGCAGTTCCAGGCGCGGGAAGCGCTCGCGGATCCGCGGCACCACATGCGGCAACAGGTACGGCGCCAGGGTGGGAAAGATGCCCAGCCGTACCGTGCCCGCTTCCGGATCCTGGCTGCGCCGTGCGGCTTCCTTCATCTGTTCCACTTCGGCCACGATGCCGCGTGCGCGCATCGCCGCCTCGCGGCCGGCCGGGGTCAGCATCACCTTGCGCGGTGCACGTTCCACCAGCGGGACGCCAAGTTCGTCCTCAAGTTTCTTGATCTGTGTGGACAGCGTCGGTTGACTGACGAAGCACGCCGTCGCGGCACGGCCAAAATGCTTGTGGTCGGCCAGGGCGACCAGATATTTCAGGTCACGCAGATTCATGTGCAGCAGCCCTCATTGCGGTGACGGGGACGCCTGGAGCGTAGCGCCCGGCCGGGCCGGGCGCTGACTCGAGTGCGCTTACGCAGCCTGGGCGACGTTGTCGGCGCTGACCGGTGCGCTGGAGCGGATCAGGTGGTCGAACGCGCTCAACGCAGCCTTGGAACCTTCGCCCATCGCGATCACGATCTGCTTGTACGGCACCGTGGTGGCGTCGCCGGCCGCGAACACGCCCGGAACATTGGTCTGGCCGCGATCGTCGACGATGATCTCGCCGCGTGGCGACAACGCAACCGAACCCTTGAGGAATTCGGTGTTGGGCAGCAGGCCGATCTGCACGAACACGCCTTCCAGATCGACTTGCTGGATGTCGCCGCCGGTGCGGTCCTTGTAGACCAGGCCGGTGACCTTCTGCCCATCGCCCAGCACTTCGGTGGTCTGCGCACTGGTGATGATGCGCACGTTGTGCAGGCTGCGCAGCTTGCGTTGCAGCACTTCGTCGGCGCGCAGCTTGTCGTCGAACTCCACCAGCGTGACATGCGCCACGATGCCGGCCAGATCGATCGCGGCCTCGACACCGGAATTGCCGCCGCCGATCACCGCCACGCGCTTGCCCTTGAACAGCGGGCCATCGCAATGCGGGCAATAGGCCACGCCCTTGTTCTTGTACTGGTCTTCGCCCGGCACGTTCATCTGCCTCCAGCGCGCGCCGGTGGACAGGATCACGGTCTTGCTCCTGAGCGAGGCGCCATTGGCCAGCTTGATCTCGATCAGGCCATCGGCACCGGCCGGGATCAGCTGCTCGGCGCGCTGCAGGTTCATGATGTCCACGTCGTATTGGCGCACATGCTGCTCGAGCGCGGCAGCCATCTTCGGGCCTTCGGTTTCCGGCACCGAGATGAAGTTTTCGATCGACATGGTGTCCAGCACCTGGCCACCGAAACGCTCGGCGGCCACGCCGGTGCGGATGCCCTTGCGTGCGGCGTACACGGCCGCTGCCGAGCCGGCCGGGCCACCGCCGACCACCAATACGTCGAACGCGTCCTTCGCAGCGATTTTTGCGGCATCGCGCTTGGCCGCATTGGTATCGAGCTTGGCGACGATCTGCTCCAGCGTCATGCGGCCCTGGTCGAACAACTCGCCGTTCAAATACACGGTGGGCACCGACATGATCTGGCGGGTTTCTACCTCGTCCTGGAACCACGCGCCATCGATGGCCACGTGCTTGATGCGCGGGTTGAGCACGGCGGCAAGGTTCAGCGCCTGCACCACGTCCGGGCAGTTCTGGCACGACAGCGAGAAATAGGTCTCGAATTGATAGTCGCCATCCAGATGCTGCACCTGCTCGATCACGTCGGCGGCAGCCTTGGACGGGTGCCCGCCCACCTGCAGCAGCGCCAGCACCAGCGAGGTGAACTCGTGGCCCATCGGCAGGCCGGCAAAGCGCAGCGAGATGTCCTGACCGGGCGTGGTCAGCGCGAACGAAGGCTTGCGCTGGTTGTCGTCGCGGTGGATGTCCAGGCTGATCTTGTCCGACAGCAGCACCAGGTCCTCGAGCAGGTCGAGCATTTCGCGCGAGCCGGCGCTGTCGTCGATCGAGGCATTGATCTGGATCGGCCGCGTGACCCGTTCCAGGTAGGCGGTCAGCTGGGTCTTGAGGTTGGCATCCAACATGGAGAACTCCTGGGAATGGGCAAGGGGAGGGCGTGGCGTCGCTGCGGTGGGGCAGGTCGCCGGGGAGGAGGGGATGAACCGCAGCCGGCGCGATGTCGGGAATGCGTGCTGGCGATGGCTGGCGGGCAGCCCGGCACCGGCTCCGGTTCACCCCCGGCCCTGTGCTGGGCCGGAGATGTCCTTGCGGCCTGAGGACAGGCCGCAAGGGATGGTCGATTTAGATCTTGCCGACCAGGTCCAGCGACGGAGCCAGGGTCTTGGCGCCTTCCTTCCACTTGGCCGGGCAGACCTGGCCAGGGTTGTTGGCGACGAACTGGGCAGCGGTCAGCTTGCGCAGCGTCTCGGTGACGTCGCGGGCGATGGAGTTGTCGTGGATTTCCAGGGTCTTGATGACGCCTTCCGGATTGATGATGAAGGTGCCGCGCAGGGCCAGGCCTTCTTCTTCAATGTGCACACCGAAGGCACGGGTCAGCTTGTGGGTCGGGTCGCCGATCAGCGGGAACTGCGCCTTGCCCACGGCCGGCGAGGTTTCGTGCCACACCTTGTGCGAGAAGTGCGTATCGGTGGTGACGATGTAGACCTCGGCGCCTGCCTTCTGGAACGCGGCATAGTTGTCGGCGGCGTCTTCCACTTCGGTCGGGCAGTTGAAGGTGAAGGCGGCCGGCATGAAGATCAGCACCGACCACTTGCCCTTCAGGCTGGCCTCGGTGACTTCGATGAAGTTGCCGTTGTGGTACGCATTCGCCTTGAACGGCTGGACCTGGGTGTTGATGAGAGACATTGAGTTTCCTCGTGCGGTGAAGGGGACGGGGGATGGAACAGTCGCCATGGTAGGCAGGATCGATAGATTTCTCAAATCGATTGATGGAATTGTATAGATAGGCTGTGGCTATCGAGTGTGCAGACGGCGTCTGCCGCTGCGGGGGCAGATTCCATCTCCGATAATGGTTGGCCGATGTTGCGCAGGAGTGAATGAACCGTATGAGCCAGGACCCGCACGCTCTTGCCGCTGAGCAGTTGTTGCGGCGGGCAGTGGAGCGAATCGACCGCAGCGATGCCGAGCCGCTGCTGCTGCACGCGCTGGGCCGCGACCGCGCCTGGTTGTTCGCGCATGGCCGTGACCTGGTCGACCCGTCTGTGGCCCGGGCGTTCGAAGCGCTGGTGCAGCGGCGCCAGGGCGGCGAGCCGGTGGCGTATCTGACCGGCAGCCGTGGGTTCTGGACGCTGGAGCTGGCGGTCTCCACTGCCACGCTGATCCCGCGCGCCGACACCGAGCTGCTGGTCGAACTGGCACTCGAGCGCCTGGACAACCTGTTTGGCCGCCGCGTTGCCGATCTGGGCACCGGCAGCGGGGCGATCGCGCTGGCCATCGCCAGCGAGCGGCCGCAGGCACAGGTGCTCGCCACCGACGCCAGTGCGGCGGCGCTGGCAGTTGCCCAGCGCAATGCCGACAGCCACCGGTTGCGCAATGTCGACTGCCGGCAGGGCAGCTGGTTCGCGCCGCTGGCCGGCGAGCGCTTCGATTTGGTTGCCAGCAATCCGCCGTATATCGCCGCGCAGGATCCGCATCTGGGTGAGGGCGATCTGCGCTACGAGCCGGCCAGTGCGCTGGCCTCCGGCCCCGACGGCCTGGACGACATCCGCCTGATCGTTGCCGATGCGCCCGCGCATCTGCTGCCGGGCGGCTGGTTGCTGCTCGAACATGGCTGGGACCAGGGCGCGGCGGTGGCCGAGCTGCTGCGGGCGCGCGGCTTCGATGCGGTGGCGACCCATCAGGACCTGGAACAGCGCGATCGGGTGACGTCAGGGCGCTGGTCGCGCGCTGCGGACGGACTAGGCGGCTAGCCACAGTTAGGCTAGCCACGGTGAAAAGCGGTCGTCAGATGGGTGCAGACGGCGCGCTCTGCCCCGGGCCAGGTGCACGGGGCAGTCCGTTCCGGGCGGCGACCGCGCCTGCCTGGCGGCGCCTGCGGGCGTCTTGGATCAGCTGCACCAGGCCTTCGTGTACCGCCGTGCACCTGCCCTTGGTCGATCGCGTGGATGCGCCCGGCGTGGGTGCGCCGGCTGCCGATACACTAGCGGTTTCCCGCAGGACCGACGCATGCGCACGCTCTATCCCGAGATCACGCCGTACGACCACGGCACCCTCCAGGTCGACGACCGCCACACCCTGTATTTCGAGCAGTGCGGCAATCCGCAGGGCAAGCCGGTGGTGATGCTGCATGGCGGCCCCGGCGGCGGTTGCAACGACAAGATGCGGCGCTTCCATGACCCGGCCAAGTACCGCATCGTGCTGTTCGATCAGCGTGGCGCAGGCCGCTCCATCCCGCATGCCGATCTGGTGAACAACACCACCTGGGACCTGGTCGCCGATATCGAACGCTTGCGCACGCACCTGGGCATCGCGCGCTGGCAGGTGTTCGGCGGCAGCTGGGGCTCGACGCTGGCGCTGGCCTACGCGCAGACCCATCCGCAACAGGTCACCGAGCTGGTGTTGCGCGGCATCTTCCTGCTGCGCCGCTTCGAGCTGGAATGGTTCTACCAGCAAGGCGCCAGCCGGCTGTTCCCGGATGCCTGGGAGCACTACATCAACGCGATTCCGCTGGTGGAACGCGCCGATCTGATCTCCGCCTTCCACCGCCGCCTCACCAGCGACGACGAAGCCACGCGGCTGGCCGCGGCCAAGGCGTGGAGCGTATGGGAAGGCGCCACCAGCTTCCTGCATGTGGACGATGATTTCGTCACCGGGCATGAGGACGCGCATTTTGCACTGGCGTTCGCGCGCATCGAGAACCACTACTTCGTCAACGGCGGTTTCTTCGAGGTCGAAGACCAGCTGCTGCGCGATGCGCACCGCATCGCCGATATCCCCGGCGTGATCGTGCAGGGGCGTTACGACGTGGTGTGCCCGATGCAAAGCGCCTGGGATCTGCACAAGGCCTGGCCGAAGGCGCAGCTGCAGGTCAGCCCGGCCGCCGGTCATTCGGCATTCGAGCCGGAAAACGTCGATGCGCTGGTGCGCGCGACCGATGGGTTTGCCTGAGCGCAACCGGGAGCGTGCACGGGAAGCTGCAGCAGTGCTCGCGCGCCAGCGGTAGGAGCGCACCCGGGCGCGACGTAGGGTAACGGGACGGCCTGTCGCGCCCGGGTGCGCTCCTACGAGGCAACCGTCGTCACCGAGGCTGCGGATCAGCGCCGCCGCCGCATGCCCCGTAGGAGCGCGCCTGCGCGCGATGAGGCGTTACCGATAACGCCCCATCGCACGCGGGCGCGCTCCTACCGTGATTGTCGGTTTCAGGGCGGCAGCAATGCCTGTGCCAGTGGCGGCAGGATGCGTGCCAGTCGCCGTGCCCAGGCCTGCTGGCCGGTCGCGTCAGCGATCAGGTCCTGGCGCAGTTCCAGTTCCACATGCAGCAGGCCGCGGCCTTCGCCGTAGACCGGAATCGCGTAGTCGCTGGTGTCGCTGACCGCATACGGCTGGTTGTCGCCGACCACCAGATCCGGCTCCTCGCGCAAGGCCTGCAGCAGCCGGTGTGCCAGCCGGGTGTCGCGGTTGTACAGGACGCCGGCATGCCAGGGCCGCGCATTGCCGGCCATGATCGGTGTGAAGCTGTGCATCGACACCAGCACGGTCGGTTGCCTGCGCTGTGCACGCGCATCCAGCTCCGCCGCGATGCGCGCGTGGTACGGCGCGAAGATCTCGTCGATGCGTTGCTGCCGCGCGTCGGCCGACAGCTGCAGGTTGCCCGGAATCGAGGTGCCGTCGCTGACCTCGGGCATCAGCGTGGCCGAACCGTGCGGGCGATTGCAGTCGATCACCAAGCGCGAATAGGTCTGCGCGATGGCGATGGCATCCAGCGCATCGGCCAGCAGGCGGGTGACCCCGGCAATGCCGATATCCCAGCCGATATGGCGGTCCAGCGCATGCTGCGGCAGGCCGAGATTGGCCAGCCGCGCCGGCACGCGTTGACCGGCGTGGTCGGCGATCAACAGCCACGGCGAGGCGGCCTGCGGGTTGTGCACGCTGAAGGCTGCCGGATCGTCGGCGCCCAGCAGGCGGTCAGCGGTCGCTTCAGCCACGCGGGGTGCCGTCCAGTGCGTGATCGACCAGATACAGCCCGGCCCACAGCTTGGGATCCATCTGGTAGCCCTCGGCCATCTTCTGCACCAGCCAGGCGCCGACCTGCGCGCGCGGGATCTCGTGCACGGTGATGTCCTCGCTGGCATCGCCGCCGCCCGCGCCGACCTTGCGCAGGCCGGTGGCGCGCACGAAGGCGATCTTCTCGCTGCTGGCGCCGGCCGAGGTGGGACCGATCATCATCACTTCGGCGTGCTCGGCGGTCCAGCCGGTTTCTTCTTCCAGTTCGCGAATGGCCGACAGCTCGATCGACTCGTCGGCATGCACGTCGCCGACCAGGCCGGCCGGCATTTCGATGGTGCGTGCCTGCAGCGGCACGCGGAACTGTTCGACGAACAACATCGCATCATCCGGGGTCACCGCCACGATGATCGCGGCCAGGCCGCCGGCATGCACGCGCTCGGAATATTCCCAGGTGCCGCGCACGACCATGCGCTGGTACTTGCCTTCGTAGACCACGGTGGGCGGGGTATCGTGTCGGTTCATGGATGCAGACCTTGTTCCAGGGAAACGGGAGTGCGCGGTGCCGGCGCGCCACTGCACGCGGCCAGCAACCGGCGCCGGGTGAGCGGGCCAAAGCGCAGGCTCTCGCACAATCGGCCCAGCATGTCCGTATCGGCTTGCGCGCGCGTGAAACCGGCACCGGTCAGCGCCAATGGCGCGTCGAGGGCGATGGTGGTGAGCTGGCGCCACAGCAATGCGTGTTCACGTTGCTCGCGCAGGCGCGCGGCCATCTGCGCCGCGCCGCGCAGGCGCAGGAACTGAATCTCGTCGATGCGTTCCAGCAACGCATCCAGGCTGCCGAAATGCGACAGCAGGACCGCCGCCGATTTGGCACCGATGCCGGTGACGCCGGGAATGTTGTCGATCGCATCGCCGCACAGCGCCAGGTAGTCGGCGATCTGGTGCGCATGCACGCCGTGGCGCGCCTTGACCCCGTCCATGCCCCAGCGCAGGTTGCGCGCGTAATCCCACTGTTCGTCGTGCTCGAGCAGCAGCTGCGACAGATCCTTGTCGGCCGACACGATCACCCCGCGCAGGCCGTGCGCACGCACGCTGTGCAGGGCACTGCCGATCAGATCGTCGGCCTCGTAATCGCGGTGTGCCAGCACGCTCAGGCCCAGCGCGGCGCACAGCGCCTTGCAGTGCGCGAACTGGCGCCGCAAGGCATCCGGTGCCGGGGTGCGATTGCCCTTGTAGGCCGGGTAGATCGCATGCCGAAAACAGCTGTCCAGCGCCTCGTCGAAGGCGATGGTGATGTGCGCGGGATCCTCGCGCTCGAGCAGGTCGAGCAGGAAACGGGCAAAGCCGTGCACGGCATTGGTCGGCCAGCCCTGCGCATCCTGGAATTCGTCCGGGATCGAATGCCAGGCGCGGAACACGTACAGGCTGGCATCGACCAGATACAGCGGGGTCGGGCGAGTGACCGCCAGGGGCGCGCCCGCAAGCGTGGGGGTGTGCGTGGTCACGGGGTCCAGTCGCGCAGCAGCGCACGCGGGTCCGGGCGCTCGCGCTCGGGCACCTGCATGCGCGGGGTGCCGATATGGATGAAACCGGCGATGCGCTCGTTCTGCTCCAGGCCCAGATAGCCGGTCACCGCCGGGTCGTAGGCCATCCATGCGGTCAGCCACTGCGCGCCGAAGCCATGCGCCTGCGCGGCCTGCAGCAGCGCGAAACACACGCAGCCGGCGGTGAGCAGCTGTTCCTGCTCGGGCACCTTGTGCCCGGGGCGCAGTGTGGCGATCACCACGACCACCAGCGGCGCATCATTGAAACGGTTGCGGTCTTTTTCCACTGCTGCGGGCGGCGCCAGCGGGTCGGCGGCCTGGGTGCGCTCGGCCAGGAAATCGCCCAGTGCCTGGCGTGCGTCACCGCTGATGCGCAGAAAGCGGAACGGCACCAGCTTGCCGTGGTCGGGCACGCGCACTGCCGAGGCGAGCATGCGCAGCAAGGTGTCGTCATCCGGGCCGGGTTCGCCCAGCTGTTTGGATGGGACCGAGCGGCGCGCGTCCAGCGCCTGGAGCGAATACGGTGCGTGCATAATTTCGGGTCGAGGCGAGGATGCGGGCAAGTATAGACGGGCCCTTCCCAACGTCCGCCGCATCATGGGCGGCGGGCCGAGGTCGGCCCGGTCGTGAATCCCTTCCGTGTTCGTCCTGTGCGCTGCCCGATGACCCAGTTCGTGTCCACCCCCGTGCTTCCCAGCCGCAACCCGCAGCTGCTCGATCAGGTACGCGAGATCGTGCTGGTGCCGCTGGCCGATGCCTTTGTCCAATTCCAGGATGCATTGGCCGAGGCACTGTTCCGGCTGGCGGCCGATGCCGGCACGGCCCAGAACGACTTCCTAGAAGCCATCCAGGCGGTGCGGCAGCAGCGCGAGCCGATCACTGCGCGTTTTCGCGGGCATCTGGCCAAGGCCTGGCAGGGGCTGGAAGCCGGGCGGCCGTTGTCGGCCGATCGCAGCCTGGGGCGCGGTGCGGCCGGGCTGACCCTGCTGCCCGAGCAGGATCTGGAGGTGCGCCTGGCGGTACGCAATCTGGCCGGCGCGCTGCAGCACCAGTGGCGCCCGGAGCTGATGCGGCTCAATCGCTATCTCGGCTTCATTGCCGGCGGGCTGCGTATCGACGGCGACAGCAATCCGTTCGGGCCGGAGCATCTGGGCGTGGCCTTGTACGACGCCTTTCAGGGAGTGCCGCTGGCGCCGAAGGCGCATCTGGCGGTGATCAAGGTCTGCGAGCAGCACCTGATGGAGCGCATCGGCCAGCGCTATGGCGCGCTGGAACAGGCGCTGGTGCAGGTGGCGCGCTTGCGCGAGCTGCCGCAGCCACGCAGCCGGCGGCGTGGCATTCCGCGCCAGGACGACGGCGCAGGCGCGCAGGCCGCCGAGACGCCGGACTGGATTGCGCGCTTCTTTGCCGGCTGGTCGGGCGGGCAGGGGGCGTTGGCCGGCGGCGGGGCGATCGACGTGCATCTGCGCAGCGGCCGCGCGCTGCTGCCGGCGGGCCTGCACCAGTTGCTGCAGCATGCACGCCGCCAACGCGAACCCGATGCGGATATCGATACGCCCGCCTTTGCCGAGCGGCGTCTGCTGTCGCCGCGCGAGGTGGTCTCGGCGCTGTCGCTGCTGCAGACCATGCCTGCGGCCGGTTTCGACGCCATCGACGGCACCGGCCTGGGCCTGGCGCGTGGCCTGCGCCAGCAGGTCAGGCGTGCCGCTGCCGCGCTTGGCGTGGATCCGGCCACCACCTGCCTGAACCCCGACGATGAAGACGCGCTGGATCTGGTGGCCCTGCTGTTCACCGCGATCCTGGTGCAAAGCCATCTGTCCGATGCGCAGCGCAGTGTGCTCGGCCAGTTGCTGGTGCCGATGGCCAAGCTGGCGATGCTGGACGGCCTCCTGTTCGTGCGCGATGGCCACCCGGCGCGTCGCCTGCTCAACCTGTTGGTGGAGGCCTGCGACGGCAATGCCGGCGAAACCGCGGCAGAACAGGCCTTGCTCGACCAGGTGCAGGCGGTGGTCGATACGCTCGTGCGTGATTTCGACGAGCATCCGGGGGTGTTTCTGACGCTGGAAGCCGAGTTCGGTGCCAGTTACGCGCACTACCGCCGTCGGGTGGAGATCGCCGAGCGCCGTGCCAACGAATTGCAGCACGCCGAAGAGCGCCGCGAACGCGCACGCAGCACCGCCGCGCAGGCGCTGGCCGAACGCCTGGCGCGTGGGCCGCTGCCGCCGCTGGTGGCGCATTTTCTCGGCCGCGTCTGGCAGCCGTATGTGCAACAGGCGGCGTTGCGCGGCGACGGCGGCGGCCCGGCGCTGGAGGCCGCGGTGGCCCTGGGCGATGCGGTACTGGCGCAACTGACGGCTGCCCCTGGCGACACGGCGCTGGAGGCGCAGCGCGCGCAGCTGGTGCAGGCCTTCACCCTGGCCGGGCTGGCGCCATGCGAGGCCGGGCGGGCCGTGCAGGAGTTGCAGCATGCGCTGGTATCCACGCCCCCGGTCGCGGTGACCGGGCCGCCCGATCCGGTCCTGCGCGCGCCAACCCTGGCCGCGCTGCTCCCGAGCCCCGCTCCGGCCGACCCGGTCGACGCGCCGCTGACCCCGTTGCTGGACGCCAGCGCGCAGGTGGCATTCGATCGCGTCACCGCCGATTTCTTCCGTGCCATGCCGATCGGCACCTGCCTGGACTTCATCGACCGGCAGGGCGTGCGCAGGCCGGCAAGCTGTCGTGGATCAGCCCGATTTCCGGGCGGCTGATGTTCGTCAACCGGCGCGGCGGGCGGTTGTGCGTGTCCTGGCCGGAGGAGCTGGCGATGATGGCGTGGTTGGACCGGCTGCGCCTGCATCGCGACGACGATGCGTTCTACGGCGCGATGCAGGACGTGGTCGATACGCTGGAGCGGCCGTACAGCCTGGAGGCTTAACCCCCGCAGGCGATGAACGCGCGTGGGCAAGCGCCACCGCAACGATGCAGCTAGGATGTTGGCTTGACACGCAAACCTTGGGCGGTCACGAGTAAAGTGCGAACGGTGTCACACTTAACAAACGAGCGAAACGCCTACCATGCGGTGGCGGAATTTGGGGCCGCGTCTGCTGTTTCTCGTTTGAATATTTTCACGCCTGCAGGGGCGGGGAGCCTTTGCGCATGACTTTTCAGCCCAGTCCGTCGGGACATCCGGGCCGTGACCAACGCTTGCTCGAACAGGCGCACGCCGTGTTCGTGCCCCCACTCGCGCAGGTGTTCGCAGCTGCCGTCGCACACTTTGACGATGTGCTGTTCGATCGCGCCGAGTCCGCCGGCGCATCGCAGCTGCTGTTTCTCGATGGCATGCGCGAGTTGCGCCGCAAGCGCGACGAGGTGACCACGCAGTTCCGCCAGCAGCTGGACGACGGCTGGCAGGCGCTGCTGCTGGGCGAGCCCTTGTCGGCCGAGGTGGTCCTGGCAGGGGACATCGGCACCGGCCCGCTGAGCCTGGTGCCCGAACACGTGCTCGAATCGCGGCTGGCGGTGCGCAATCTGGCCACCGTGCTGCTGCGCGACTTCAAGCAGGTGCTGGCGCGGGTGGACCGCCGCCTGGGCTGGATTGCCGGCGGCCTGGAGCTGGTGGCCGATACCAATCCGCTGGGTCCGGAACATCTGGGCGTGGCGATCCACGAAGCCTTCGCCACCTGCGACCTGGCGCCGGAAGTGCGCCTGGTGCTGATCAAGCTGTGCGAGCGCGACCTGGCCGAGTCGATCGGCAAGTTGTATGCGCGTCTGGACGAGACGCTGGCCAAGGCCGGCGTCATGCCGGAAATCTCCCAGCCCAAGCGCCCGCCGCCGCGCGCGCAGCCCCGGGGCGAGACGCCCGAAGAGCGCGCCCAGGCCGAGGCCCAGGGCGCTGCTGCGCAGATGGGCGGCGACGATCTCAATGACCAGTACGCACCGGCCTGGGCCAACCGTTTTCTGGACCGCTGGGCGCATAGCCGCGGCCGCATGCAGGCTGCCGCCCAGCGTGGCCAGGCCGACGGCGGCGGTGCGGGCGGCATGGACGGTGGCGAGGCCGATCATCCCGGCGGGAGCCAGGGCATGCTGCTGGAGGCGCTGCACGAACTGCTGCAGCAGACCCGCAGCGTGCGCGACAACGCCGCCTCTGCCGCCTCGGTGGCGGTGGGCCAGCAACGCCCGCTGAGCCAGCGCGAAATGATGTCGGTGCTGTCGTTGCTGCAGGCCACGCCGAGCGCGACGCTGCAGGCGGCCATCGGCGACGACACCGAATCGCTGGCCCAACGGCTGAAGAACGAAGTGCTGTCCAGCGCCACCCGGCTGGGCGTGGATCCGGCCACCGCGCGCCTGGACCCGATGGACGAGGATGCGATCGATCTGGTCGGCATGCTGTTCGACGTAATGCTGGACGAACGCGACCTGGAAAACCGCTCGCGCGAAATGATCGGCCGCCTGGTGGTGCCCTTCGTCAAGGTCGCGCTGCTGGACCGCAAGATGTTCGTGCAGAAGACCCATCCCGCGCGGCGCCTGCTCAACTCGCTGGCCGAGGCCTGCGAAGGCAACAACGGCGACAGCGCCGCCGAGCGCGTGCTGATGGGCAAGGTCGAGGAAATCGTCGACCGCCTGGTGGCCGAGTTCAACGAGAACCTGGCGATCTTCATGACCCTGGAAGAGGAATTCCGCGATTTCCTGTCCCAGCACCGGCGCCGGGTGGAGATCGCCGAGCGCCGCGCCACCGAAACTCAGCGTGGCCAGGAAAAGCTCGAGCTGGCGCGCAGCCGCGCGCTGTCGGAACTGGAACAGCGCACCCAGGCCGGCACGCCGCTGCCCAGGGCGGTGGAGGATTTCCTGCGTCAGCCGTGGCTGCACCACCTGACCATGGCGATCCTGCGCGACGGCGACGAAGGTCCCGGCACCCTCGAGGCCCTCGCCCTGGCCGACGGCGTGCTCGAAGAACTGGCCGAGGCACGTCGCCACATCGTCGGCAAGCCGTGGCTGCAGGTCTGGCAGCCGGCCCTGCATCGCGTGTTCGCCAGCATCGGCCTGCACGGTGATGCGGTGGTGGTGGCGATCAGCGCGCTGCACGACACCCTGCAGGCGATCGCCGAAGCGCGTCCGGAGCTGGAAAAGGCCTTGCCGGAGCTGCCGCAGGTCAATCTGCCGCCGCCGGCTGCCGAAAGCGTCAGCGTGGTGCTTGGCGCCGAAGCGGTGGCGCAGAGCATCGACAGCGCCGATGCCGAGCGTTTTCGCGCGATGGATATCGGCACCTGGCTGGATTTCGTCGACAAGGACGGCAAGGTGCAGGCAGGCAAGCTGTCGTGGGTGAGTCCGATCTCGCAGCGGCTGCTGTTCGTCAATCGCCGCGGCGTGCGCTTCTGCGTCGCCTCGCCGGAGGAACTGGCGGTGATGGTGCGCCTGGGCCGGCTACGCGAACACATCAACGATGGCGCGTTCGACAGCGCGATGCAGGGCGTGATCGATCGGCTGGATCCGCTGCATAACAGCACGGTGCACTGAGCGGCAGTCACCGCGTTGCCGCGTCGTGGTTGATCAGCACAGGGCCGTACGATTGCGATGCAGCGCACCGCAACCGGCGCAAGCGAGGCTTCGTCCAGCATGTGTGCCGGGGGCATCGCACCACCGCAGCACGCGCCTGCGGCACAACGCGCGTGCAGTTACCGCGCTGCCGGGCCGATGAACGCCAGCGCCCGCGCCATTACCGAAGCGTGATCGACCAGGCGGTTATGGCCCAGGCCCTCGGTACTGAACAGCTGCGCGCCCGGCCACAATGCGGCAAAGCGTGCGCCTTCCTCCCACGGCGTCTCGCGGTCGCGGCGGTCATGGATGACCAGCGCCGGGCGATCGAACTGTGGCAGGTGCAGGCTCGCGTCGAGATCGGCAAAACGCAGGCCGGTGAGCTGGCACAGCCAGTTTTCGAATGGCGCAAACGCGGCGGGTGCGATCCCCGAGGCACGAAACTGGCGGTGCGCACTGGCACTGGGTTCGACCAGTGGCGCGATCAGCACGTAGCGCTCGGGCCGCCATGCGGGGTCGTTGGCAAACACCGCCGCTGCCGCGCCGATCGAGTGCCCGATGAAGGCGGCAGGGCGGCCGAAACGGCTGCCGATCTGGCGCAGGACCTGCACGAAATGCGGCATGTTGCTGATCTGTCCGCCGCTCAGGCCATGCGCGGCCTGATCGAACGCCAGCACCGCGTAGCCGAGTGCGCGCAGCTGCGGCACCCATGCAGCAAAACGCAGCCCGTAACTGGACCAGCCATGCGACAGCAGCACATACGGCTGCTGGCTCAGCTCGCCCCACTGGTACACCGCAATGTCGAACCCGTCGATGTGCAGCGTCTTGCGTTGCACGTCGGTCAAGGTTGCCGCGAGGGCGGCCGCCTGCTGCCGCCCTGCACGCGCAGGTGTCACGAAACGGCGCGCCAGATAGCGCCCGGTCGGGCCAGGGGCCAGGCGGCTGGCGCCGGCCAGCACACCGCGAAGCAGCCGGAGACGCAGTTTGGCGATGGACGCGCTCATGGGAAGGATCCTTGTGGAGGAGGAAGCGCTGTATCTTGCTGGTGACAAGATGGGCGAGTCTGCAGTTGGATCTTGTCATCGTCAAGATGATCTGCTCCACTGGAATCCCGAAAAACGAAGCCTCCATGTCGCGCACCGATGCGTCTGCTGCCTATCATCACGGCGACCTGCCGGCCACGTTGCGGCGCGCCGGCTGGGAGCTGCTGAGCAAATCCGGCGTGCGTGGGTTGAGCTTGCGCGAATGCGCGCGGCGCGCCGGCGTCTCGCACGCGGCTCCGGCGCATCACTTCGGTTCGCTGGACGGATTGCTCGCGGAGCTGGCGGCCGACGGCTACGAACGCATGCTCGCCTGCATTTGTGCCGCCCAGCAGGAACTGGCCGACCCCTTGCTCGGCTGTGGCCTGGGGTATGTGCGGTTTGCGCTGGACTACCCGCAGCAGTTTCGGCTGATGCTGGGGCTGGAGGTGAGCCCGCGCAGCCTGCCGCGGCTCGTGCAGGCCAGCGATGCGGCGATGGCGAGCCTGCGCGAGACAGTGCGGACGCAGTGGATCGCCCGTCACGGCCATGCCCCGGCCACGGACGTGCTGCAGCAACGCACGCTGCTGGCCTGGAGCGCGGTGCATGGCTATGCCTCGCTTGCGATCGACCGCAAGCACACGGCCTTGCTGGCCTTCGCACCGGAGGTGGTGTTTGCGCCGTTGCTGCACGCCGTGCTCGAACCCTGAAACACGGGCCGGACCTGCGCGGGCATGGCCTGGCTGGCCGCTTGCCGGTCCGCACGCCCGGCGACGGTGCGTGGCTCTGCTAGCATCGCCGCCACTGGAGCGCGAGACCGGAGCAACCCATGGCTGTGCAGGTGCTGGTGCTGAAAGAACGGGCGGCCGGCGAGCGCCGCGTGGCGGCAACGCCGGAAACGATCAGGAAACTGGTCGCGCTTGGCGCCAGCGTGTGGATCGAGCCGGACGCCGGACGCGCCAGCAGCATGGACGATGCGGCCTACCAACAGGCCGGCGCGCAACTGGCCGGGGCACACACACTGGGACAGGCCGACGTGGTGCTGTGCGTGCAGGGACCGCCGATCGATGTCCTGCTGCGGTGCAAGCCGCACACGGTGCTGATCGGCATGCTTTCGCCCGATGCCGACCCTGCCCGCGCGCAGGCCTTTTCAGAGCATGAATTGATCGCATTCCCGCTGGAGCGGCTGCCGCGCACCACGCGTGCGCAATCGATGGACGTCTTGAGTTCGCAGGCCGGCATGGCGGGCTACAAGGCGATGCTGATCGCCGCACAGCTGGCGCCACGCTTCTTTCCGATGCTGACCACGGCCGCCGGCACCATGCGCCCGTGCAAGGTGCTGGTGATCGGTGCGGGCGTGGCCGGGCTGCAGGCGATCGCCACTGCCAAACGGCTGGGCGCGCAGGTCGAAGGCTTCGATGTGCGCCCGGAAACGCGCGAACAGATCGCCTCGCTGGGCGCGCGCTTCCTGGATCTTGGCGTGAGCGCGGCCGGCGAGGGCGGTTATGCGCGCCAGCTCACCGACGACGAACGCGCCGAACAGCAACGCCGTCTTGCCGACCATCTCAAGGGCGTGGACGTGGTGGTCTGCACCGCCGCCGTGCCCGGCCGGCCGGCGCCAAAGATCCTGAGCATGCAGATGCTGCACGGCATGCGGGCCGGTAGCGTGATCGTCGATCTGGCCGCGGAGACCGGTGGCAATTGCGCCGCCACCCGGCCGGGCGAAACGTATGAGCTCGACGGCGTGGTGATCGCCGGCCCGCTCGATCTGGCCAGCCAGGGCGCGGTGCACGCCAGCGAGATGTTCGCGCGCAACGTCTACGCCTTCGCCGCATTGCTGATCAAGGATGGCGCGCTGTCGTTCGATTGGGACGACGAACTGCTGGCCAAGACACGCTGGTCGGCGACAGCGACTGCATAGCTCCGCCGCGTCCATGCGCCTTGCGCATTGGCGTTTCCGGGTAGGAGCGCGCTGGCGCGCGATGGAGCGTTACCGATGAAGCTCCATCGCGCGCCAACGCGCTCCTACAGTGGCCGCACGCACGTCCACCTGGGACCGGGATGCACCCGTGCGATGGCGTGCTGCGCTCGCCGCGGCGACGCTGCCGTCAATCGTCGGTTGGCGGATGCTCGCGCAACCAGGTGCTGCGCTCGGCCGGGCTCATCTTCTGCCAGCGTTGCTGCAGCTCGTTGCGTTGTTGCTGGTTGAGCGTGCGCATGCGGTCGAACAAGGCCTTGGCCTCGCGACGCTGCTCGGGGCTCATGTTGCGGAAGCGGTCCATGCCGGCCTTGGCCTGCTTGCGCTGCTCCGGGGTCATGTCCAGCCAGCGGCGCGCGTGGCGATACATGCGCGGACGTTCTTCCGGCACATCGTTCCAGCGCTCGCGCAGCGCATCGATCAGCACCTGACGCTGTTGCGGGGTGAGCTTGTCCCACTCGGGCATCGGCGTCTCTGCCGCGCGCGGTTCGGGTCCTCGCGGTCCGGGGCCATCCGGCGGTGGCGGTCCCGGCGGTCCGGGGGAATGGGCCTGGGCCAGCAAGGAGGCGCAGGGCGCCGCGCACAGCAGCAGGGTCAACAACAGGCGGGTGGTGCGGGTCATCATGCTTATTCCATGGCCAGGGCGGTGTCGGATCCCAGCCAGACGTACAGGTCCGGATTCTGGGTCAGCATGTCGTCGGTATCGGTGGTGGTGCCGGCCATTGCCTGGGTCGGGGTGGAGGCAGGCGAGGTGGGCTCGCCCGGACGCAGTTGCAGGCCGATGCCGACCGCCAGCAGCCCCGAACACGCGGTCGCCAGCAACCAGTAACCGCGTCGGGCACGCGTGGGAGCGGCCGCATGACGGGCCTGGCGCAGGCGCGCCAGGGTCTGCGGCGGCAGGCTGGTGAGGGCGGTGGCATGCAGCTGGCGCAATTGCGCATCCAGCTTGGCCGGGTCGTGGGAGCGATTCACAGGAAATCCTCGAACTGTGTTTGCAACGCGTCGCGCGCACGCGACAGGTGGGTTTTGACCGAGCCTTCCGAGCAGCCCATCGCCTTGGCGGTGGTGGCCACGTCCAGGTCTTCCAGCACCCGCAGCGTGAACGCTTCGCGCTGGCGCGCCGGCAGGCTGCGCAAGGCCTCGACCAGCCGTTGGTAGGCCTGTTGATGCTGCTGTTCGTCCACCGGCCCGGTGCCGGGGGCGGCCCAGTCGATGGTGCCTTCGTCGTCGGCGCGCTCGGCCGGTGCCCAGAACTTCAGGCGGAAGCTGCGCCGCCGCTGCAGGTCGATGATGCGGGTGCGCAGGATGCTCCAGAACAGCGGCGTCCATTCGGCGGCCGGGCGCTCGCGGTAGCCTAGCAGCTTCACCATGGCGTCCTGCACCGCGTCCAGCGCATCCTCGCGGTGACGCAGGCCGGCCTCGGCAAAGCGGAACGCACGCGGGCCGATGCCGGCCAGGAAGGCGTCCAGCGAAACCGGCGCGGTGGCGGCCGGTGCGGCAGGTTGCGGATCGAAAGGGGTTCCCACCAGCACAGCGTAGCTTCCGCGGAGACGATACGACGTCAACGGGCGAGTGCCGATTCGGTTGACACGCGCCCAGGCACGCATGGCGTGGGTATGATCGGCGGGCCACACCGGCCAGTGGAGCGAACGACGATGAGCGACGGATTCGTAGCGCTGTACATCTTCATGCTGGCGGCCATCGCCGGCCACGTGATCATCTCGCGGGTGCCGGTGATCCTGCATACCCCGCTGATGTCCGGCTCCAACTTCATCCATGGCATCGTGCTGATCGGCGCGATGGTGGTGCTCGGGCATGCCGACACCACGCTGGAAAAGGCGCTGGGATTTGTCGCGGTGATGCTGGGTGCGGGCAATGCGGCCGGCGGTTACGTGGTGACCGAGCGGATGCTGGACATGTTCAGGTCCAGCAGGAAGCCGCCGGGCGGGGACGCGCCATGAACGTCTCCACCGCCGCGTTGCTGGCGTGGCTGGTGAAGTCCAGCTATCTGGTCGCGGCGACCTTGTTCCTGCTCGGGCTGCAGCGCATGGCCTCGCCGCTGACCGCGCGCAGCGGCATCCGCTGGGCCGGGCTGGGCATGCTGATCGCCACGGTGGCGACGTTCTTCCTGCCCGAACTGCATAACGTGCCGCTGATCCTGGCCGCGCTGGCGATCGGCACCGGGGTGGCGTGGTGGTCGGCCAGGAAGGTCGCCATCACCGACATGCCGCAGATGGTGGCCTTGTACAACGGCATGGGCGGCGGCTCGGCGGCGGCGATCGGGGCAGTGGAGTTGCTGCGCTTTGCCTTCTTCGCCAACCGCGATACCACCCACTGGAGCGCACAGGCCATCGCCGACCTGGCGGCGCGGCGGCCGGATACCACCACCGTGGTGCTGGCGGTGGTGGGCTCGGCGATTGGCGCGGTGTCGCTGTCCGGCTCGATCGTGGCCTGGGCCAAGCTGGATGGCCGGCTCGACCGCCGGGTGACATTTCCGGGCCAGCAGGCGGTCAATCTGCTGGTGGCACTGGCGGTGCTGGTGCTCGGCATCTGGGCGGCCAGCAGTCTGCAGCCACTGGCGATCGTCGCCTTCTTCGTGGTGGCGCTGGCGCTGGGCGTGCTGATGACGCTGCCGATCGGCGGCGCCGACATGCCGGTGGTGATCTCGCTGTACAACGCCTTCACCGGCCTGGCGGTGGCGTTCGAGGGCTACGTGCTGGGCAATGAGGCGCTGATCATCGCCGGCATGATGGTCGGCGCGGCCGGCATCCTGCTGACCCGCTTGATGGCCAAGGCGATGAACCGGCCGATCAGCGGCGTGCTGTTTTCCAACTTCGGTGGCGGCGGCCAGGCGCAGGAGATCGGCGGTGCGCAGAAGCCGATCGAGGCCGGCGACGTGGCGGCGATGATGGCGTTCGCCGAGCGGGTGGTGATCGTGCCCGGCTACGGCATGGCGGTGGCGCAGGCGCAGCACAAGATCTGGGAGCTGGCGCAGCGGTTGATCGCGCGCGGGGTCAAGGTGAAGTTCGCGATCCACCCGGTCGCCGGGCGCATGCCCGGGCACATGAACGTGCTGCTGGCCGAAGCCGGCGTGCCCTACGACCTGATCGCCGACATGGACGATATCAACCCCGAGTTCGCCAGCACCGATGTGTCGCTGGTGATCGGCGCCAACGACGTGGTCAACCCGGTGGCCAGGACCGACCCGGCCAGTCCGATCTATGGCATGCCGATCCTGGACGTGGTCAATTCGAGGAACACGGTGGTGATCAAGCGCGGCAAGGGCACCGGCTTTGCCGGCATCGAAAACGCGCTGTTCTACGCCGACAACACCCGCATGCTGTACGGCGATGGCGCGGAAGCGGCCGGCGCGCTGGTCAGCGAGCTGAAGGCGCTGGACGGGGGCGGGCACTGAGGCCTCATGCGACGGATCAGGTGGATGCGTCTGTGACGTCATGCGTGGAAGCGGCGCCGTCCTCAGCACCTGGGCCCGTGTAGCGGAGCTGCAGGACAGCCGGGCCAAGTCGATCTCTTCGCCGTGTCTAGCCAGTCCCGAGCAGGACGCGGAGCTTTCAGAAAAACACCGGGCTTTCGAGTCGCAGCGGTGTTTTTTGCAGATAGTCAAAAGCCTGGCTAGTCGAGGGCGCGGCGCCCTCACCGCTTGCGGGACACGCCGTGAACACATCCATGGGGGGCTCGGTGGCGGCATCCATGCCGTCATACGGGTCCCGCAACCGGCAAGAGCACACCGCACCAGACAGTTGGCCGGCCCTTGTTTGAAAGCTGTCTGTAGTGCGGTGTGCACTAGACGTGCAACCGATGCTTCACGATCGAACTGGACGCATCCAGCACCGCTCTTGCCATGCACGCCGACCATCTCGACTGGTCCTTGCCCGCTCACCGTCGCGGGACCCTGAGCGGCATGGATGCCGCGCCGGAGCCTACAAGGACGTACTTGCGGCGTGTCCCGCGATGGTGGGCGGGCAAGGGCCCTGCAGCCAAGCTAAAGCGCCCTGCAGCCAAGTCGCACAGTTCTCCAGGCATCGCTGCGTCAGCGCAACAAAGCGCATAGCACCCAGTAGCAGTAGCGTTACCCGAAGCTGGGCGGCCGCCGCTTCAACGCATCTGTGCGCCGGCGATTGCAATAAACGCGCTTGGCTCAGCGCGCCGTCCACCACGCCAGGACCAGTGCGGCGGCATAGCACAGCAGGTCGAAACCGTTGTTGGCCAGCTGCAGCAGGGTCCAGGCCAGCCCGGTGCCCATCTTCTGCGCCGAGGTCCACGGGTCCAGGCCCAGTGCGCCACCCAGGTGCGCCGAGGCGATACCCCAGTTGGCACCGACGATGATCAGCGCGGTCGCCGCGACCGCAACGCCGGTGCGCAGCGGGCCGGCGCCCAGCGTGCCCAGGCGCAGCATCCAGACGATTTCCAGGGCCGTCAGTACCGCCATCCAGCCTGCCTGGTTGCCGGCGGCAAGCGCGATCAGCATCCAGGCGATCAGGGCGGTGACGCATCCCAGCAGCAGGAGCGGGGGCCAGAGCCAGTGGGCGGTTCTGGCGGACGCGGTGGTGGGCGGCATTGGAGCTCCTGACAGTGCGCACATGATAAGGCGCGCGACGTGCTTTGCGCGGTGATGGACGCGCCGATGGAATGCAGCGTCGTCGCTGGCTCCATCCGGCAACCGGCAGCGGCCTTGCCGTGGTCGGCTAGAATGGCGGACTTGCGCGCACCCGCCGCGGCCCCATATCCAGCCCATGTATTCCCGTAGCAGCGAACCCGTCCAGTTCGAACGCGATTGCGATGCCGTCATGGTGCCGCAGGGCGATTCGGTGACCCTGCCCGCAGGCAGTTACGGCTATATCACCCAGGCGCTGGGTGGCAGCTATACCGTCTTTGTCGAAGGCAACCTGTTCCGCATTGCCGGCAAGGATGGCGATGCGATCGGCAAGGAGGCCCCGCCGGGGCTGGAACTGCCCGCCGATGCCAGCGACGAAGAGGTGGAGGCGCTGGTGTGGCAGCAGCTGCGCACCTGCTTCGACCCGGAGATCCCGTTCAACATCGTCGACCTGGGCCTGGTCTACGAGGCGGTGGTCAGCCATCGCGAGGAAGACGATCAGCGCCGGGTGGACGTCAAGATGACCCTCACCGCCCCCGGTTGCGGCATGGGCGAGATCCTGGTCGACGACGTGCGCAGCAAGGTGGAAATGATCCCGACCATTGCCGAAGCCGACGTCGAGCTGGTCTTCGACCCGCCGTGGGGCCGGCATATGATGTCCGAAGCAGCCCGTCTCGAGACCGGCATGCTCTGATCATCAGGCGCCATGTCCAAGAGGTGGCGCCGCGTCCTTTCGCCCGCCATACAGGAATCTTCCGGTGTCCGTGTCCTTCGCTTCCACCCGTTCCCCGTCGCCGCGCAGTGCCGACGAGCTGTCCGTGATCCTGGCCGCGCCCGGCTTCGGGCTGCATTTCACCGACCATATGGTCGCCATTTCCTGGACCAACGAGCTCGGTTGGCATGACGCGCAGGTGCGCGCCTATGGCCCGCTGCAGCTGGATCCGGCCGCCTCGGTGCTGCATTACGGCCAGGAGATCTTCGAAGGCATCAAGGCCTACCGGCATGCCGACGGTTCGATCTGGACCTTCCGCCCGCAGGCCAATGGCGAGCGCCTGCAGCGCTCGGCGCGCCGGCTGGCGTTGCCGGAACTGCCGGTCGACCTGTTTGTCGAATCGCTGCGCCAGCTGGTGGCGGTGGATGCCGGTTGGGTCCCGTCGGCCCCGGAAACCAGCCTGTATTTCCGTCCGTTCATGATCGCCGACGAGGCGTTCCTGGGCGTGCGTGCCGCCCACAAGGCCTCTTACTACGTCATCGCAAGCCCCGCCGGTCCGTATTTCGCCAAGGGCGTGGCGCCGGTGTCGATCTGGTTGTCCACCGAATACGCACGTGCGGCCAAGGGCGGCACCGGTGCGGCCAAGTGCGGGGGCAACTACGCCGCCTCGCTGCTGCCGCAGCAGAAGGCCTATGCACAGGGCTGCTCGCAGGTGCTGTTCCTGGACCCGGTCGAAGGCAGGTACATCGAAGAGCTGGGCGGCATGAACGTGTTCCTGGTCTACAAGGACGGCACGCTGGTGACGCCGGAATTGTCCGGCAGCATCCTGGAAGGCATCACCCGCGACAGCATCCTGCAACTGGCCCGCGACCGCGGCATGCAGGTGATCGAGCGCAAGGTCGCCATCGACGAGTGGAAGCAGGGCGTGGCGTCGGGCGAGATCACCGAGGTGTTCGCCTGCGGCACCGCCGCCGTGGTCACCCCGATCGGCGAGCTGAAGGGCGATGGCTTTGCGGTCGGCGATCTGTCCGCCCCGGCTGGCGAGGTGACCATGTCGCTGCGCCAGGAGCTGACCGATATCCAATATGGGCGCGTCCCGGATCGTCATGGTTGGCTGGTGCGTCTGTCCTGAGCCAACACATCGCGTCAAAAAAGGCCTCTGCGCAGTCGCGCAGGGGCCTTTTTTTTGGGCGCAGCGCAGCAGGGGCGTGGCTATGCATGTCCGAACATGTCTTCAACTGACTGAACGGTGCCGTACGGTGTCACAAATCTGATATTTGATTTGTAGAAAGTGCGAACTTCTTATTGTCCAGTCTGGTTGTAGTGCGGTAGGTTCGCTGAACGGATCGATAACAGGGGGTCGATCCGGGACCTCGGTGCTGACCTATGGAAGGCGGCACCGGCTACCACCGCCACGGCGGTGCTCTTTGATCTAGAAGGGAATTCGATGTCGAACGAGTCTTTCCGCAAGTGCCCCCGCGCACTCACCATCCTGAGCGCGGCTGCGCTGACCTCGTTGTTGCTGGCGACCCCGGCCTTTGCCGGTGAGGTCTATCTGGATGGCCTGGCCACTGCCCAGACCCACCAGAAATTCATCGTGACCTACAAGGACGGCAGCACCGCGCTGGCCAGTGCCACCGCGTTGAGCACGTCGCTGCGCACCGCCGCGCGCGCTGTTCCGGCCAAGGCCGGCAAGGCGCTGGGCCTGAACTCGGTGCGCCGCCTGGCGCTGGGACCGGAGCTGGTCAGGACCGACCGCGCACTCGACCGCGCCGAAGCCGAAACCCTGATGCGCCAGCTGGCATCCGACCCCAACGTGCAGAGCGTGGAAGTGGACCAGATCCTGCACGCCACGCTGACCCCGAACGACACCCGCCTGTCCGAGCAGTGGGCCTTCGGCACCACCAACGCCGGCCTCAATATCCGCCCGGCCTGGGACAAGGCCACCGGCGCCAATGTGGTGGTGGCCGTGATCGATACCGGCATCACCACCCATGCCGATCTCAACGCCAACATCCTGCCGGGCTACGACTTCATCAGCGATGCCACCACCGCGCGCGACGGCAATGGACGCGACAGCAATCCCGCCGACGAAGGCGACTGGTACGCCGCCAACGAGTGCGGCACCGGCATTCCCGCCGCCACTTCCAGCTGGCATGGCACCCATGTGGCCGGCACGGTGGCCGCGGTGACCAACAACACCACCGGCGTGGCGGGCACTGCCTACAACGCCAAGGTGGTGCCGGTGCGCGTGCTCGGCAAGTGCGGCGGTTCGCTGTCGGATATCGCCGACGCCATCGTCTGGTCGTCCGGCGGCAGCGTCAGCGGCGTGCCGGCCAATGCCAACCCGGCCGAAGTGATCAACATGTCGCTGGGCGGCGGCGGCACCTGCTCGGCCACCATGCAGAACGCGATCAGCGGTGCGGTCTCGCGCGGCACTACGGTGGTGGTGGCGGCGGGCAACGATTCCGTCAACGTGTCCGGTTCGCTGCCGGCCAACTGCGCCAACGTGATCGCAGTGGCAGCCACCACCTCGGCCGGCGCCAAGGCCAGCTATTCCAACTTCGGCACCGGGATCGACGTGTCGGCGCCGGGCTCGGCGATCCTGTCCACGCTCAACAGCGGCACCACCACGCCGGGCAGCGCCAGCTACGCCTCCTACAACGGCACCTCGATGGCGGCGCCGCACGTGGCCGGCGTGGTGGCGCTGGTGCAGTCGGTCGCGCCGAGTGCACTCACGCCGGCCGCCGTGGAAACCCTGTTGAAGAACACCGCGCGTGCGCTGCCGGGCGCCTGCTCGGGCGGCTGCGGTGCCGGCATCGTCAATGCCGATGCGGCGGTCACCGCCGCCATCAGTGGCAGCAACGGTGGCGGCGGTGGCGGCACCGGCAACACCCTGACCAACGGCACGCCGGTCACCGGACTGGGTGCGGCCACGGGTGCGGAACTGAACTACACCATCGCGGTGCCGGCCGGTAGCGGCACGCTGACCGTGGCGATCAGCGGCGGCAGCGGCGACGCAGACCTGTACGTGCGTGCCGGCAGTGCGCCGACCGACACCACCTACACCTGCCGCCCGTACCGCAGCGGCAATGCCGAGACCTGCAGCATCAGCGCGCCGTCGGGCACGTACTACGTGCGGGTCAAGGCGTACAGCACGTTCTCCGGCGTGACCTTGCGCGCCAGCTACTGAGGCACGTCGGCACTGCCTGGCCATGGCCAGGCAGTGCCGATTCGCTGCCGCAGAGCGGCTTTACCCCATCAGCGACGTGTCGCCCACGTCTGCCGCATCGGCAGGCGCCGGTGATGTGTTGCCGCTCGACCGGAATGGACATCGGTCAGTCGTCTCGCCGGGCGCACGCGCCCGTGCACTGCCCGACCCGATCCGCAGCACGCGGGGACGGTTCGGCCATCTCGCCGCACCTGCGGCACCCTCTCAAATAAGGAACGATCGATGTCCAATGTGTCGCAACGTCGTGCGCCCACGCGCGCGCTGGTGGTCCTGGGTGTGTCCGCGCTGACCTCGCTGCTGGCGGTGCCGGCGTTTGCCGGTCAGGTCAATCTTTCCGGCCTGGATTCGCAGCCCACCCTGGATCGCTTCATCGTCAAGTACAGGGACGGTTCCAGCGCCGCGGTGAGCCCGACCTCGATGCGTGCATCGCTCAGGTCGGTCGCCACCGCCGTGCCCGCACGCGCCGGCCGTGCGCTGGGCCTGAATCACGTGCGTCGCACCGCGCTGGGCTCGGAAGTGCTCAAGACCGACCGCGGCCTGGACCGCGCCGAGGCCGAGACGCTGATGCGCCGGATCGCCGCCGACCCGAGCGTGGAGTACGTGGAAGTCGACCAGATCATGTACCCGACGCTGACCCCCAACGACACCCGTCTGTCCGAGCAGTGGGGCTTCGGCACCACCGCCTCGAGCATCAACGTGCGTCCGGCCTGGGATACGGCCACTGGCACCGGCGTGGTGGTGGCGGTGATCGACACCGGCATCACCAGCCACCCGGACCTCAATGCCAACGTGCTGCCGGGCTACGACTTCATCAGCGACGCGGCACGCGCGCGCGACAACAACGGTCGCGACAGCAATCCGGCCGACCAGGGCGACTGGCGCGCTGCCAACCAATGCGGCTCCGGCGTGGCAGCGGCCAACTCCAGCTGGCATGGCACCCACGTGGCCGGCACCATCGCCGCGGTCACCAACAACAGCACCGGCGTGGCCGGCACCGCGTTCAATGCGCGCATCGTGCCGGTGCGTGCGCTGGGCCTGTGCGGCGGCACCACCTCCGACATCGCCGATGCGATCGTCTGGGCGTCCGGCGGTACCGTGTCCGGGGTGCCGGCCAACGCCAACCCGGCCGAGGTGATCAACATGTCGCTGGGCGGCAACGGCACCTGCTCCAGCACCTACCAGAACGCCATCAACGGCGCGGTGTCGCGCGGCACCACGGTGGTGGTGGCGGCCGGCAACAGCAATGCCAACGTGGCCAACTTCACCCCGGCCAGCTGCGCCAACGTGATCTCGGTGGCGTCGATCACCTCGGCAGGGGCGCGTTCGAGCTTCTCCAACTTCGGCAGCACCATCGACATCTCCGGCCCCGGCTCGGCGATCCTGTCCACGCTCAACAGCGGCACCACCACCCCGGGCAGCGCCAGCTACGCTTCCTACAACGGCACCTCGATGGCGGCCCCGCACGTGGCCGGCGTGGTGGCGCTGGTGCAGTCGGCGGCGAGCCGTCCGTTGACCCCGGCGGCGGTGGAAACCCTGTTGAAGAACACCGCCCGTCCGCTGCCGGGCGCCTGCTCGGGTGGCTGCGGTGCCGGCATCGTCAACGCGGCCGGTGCCGTCAGCCAGACCCCGTAAGCCACGCGCGGTGCCAGCGGCCGGACCGTTGGCACCGCGTCGGTCTGCGTGATGCAGTGTGGCTGCAGCACGCTTGGTCTCCCCATTGCCCCGCCAAAACGCGGGGCAATGGCGTTTTTGGGGTGTACGGGGAGGGCCGGTCGGCGCAGTTCCGGTCGTCGCCGGCATCTGCCCTTCAAGCGGCCGCCTTAACGAACCCCATGGTTCGCCACGTATGGCCGGCGATCCCGGCTCAGGTCCGCTCGTACCGGGTCGATAGCGTGGGCAGGTGGGCAGCGACGCCAGTCGGCGCGCCTCACCACGATGCGAAGCGGCACACCTGTGCCCGCGTTTGCACCACGACATCTTGGGGAGGGGTCGATCCATGCACCATCTATCATTCAAAGGGTTACGCCATGTCGCGCTGGCCTGTGCACTGCTGTGCGGCACTGCGCCCGCGTTCGCCGGCGATGTCAGCCTGCAGGGGCTGGGGTCGGCGTCGGCCCATCAGCGTTTCATCGTCAGCTACAAGGACAGCAGCGCTGGCAACCGTGGCGGGCGTCTGAGCGGCTCGCTGCGCGAGATCGCCCGCGCAGTGCCGGCGCGGCGCGGGCGCGCGCTCGGCCTGTCGTCGTCGCGCTGGCTGGGCGTCGGGCCGCAACTGCTGGTGGCCGACCGTGCGCTGGACCGGGTGGATGCGGAAACGCTGATGCGGCGTCTGGCGGCCGACCCGTCGGTCAAGCGCGTGGAAGTGGACATGCTGATGCGTCCGATGCTGGTGCCGAATGACACCCGCCTGTCCGAGCAATGGGCGCTGGGCACCACGACCGCCGGCATCAACGTGCGGCCGGCCTGGGACAAGGCGACCGGCAAGGGCGCGGTGGTGGCCGTGATCGATACCGGCGTCACCACGCATCCGGAGCTGTCGGCCAATGTGCTGGCCGGCTACGACTTCATCAGCGACGCCTTCATCGCCCGCGACGGCAACGCACGCGACACCAGCGCCGCCGATGTGGGCGACTGGGCCGCGGCCAACGACTGCGGCAGCGGCGCCAGCGCGTCCAGCTCCAGCTGGCATGGCACCCATGTGGCCGGCATCGTCGCGGCCGCCGCCAACAATGGCGCCGGCACGGCAGGCGTGGCATTCAATGCCAAGGTGCTGCCGGTGCGCGTACTGGGCCGTTGCGGCGGCTATCTGTCCGATATCGCCGATGCGATCGTGTGGGCCTCCGGCGGCACGGTGTCCGGTGTGCCGGCCAATCCGACCCCGGCCAAGGTGATCAACCTGTCGCTGGGTGGCATCGGCACCTGTTCGACCACCTTGAGCAATGCGATCGCCAGCGCGGTATCACGCGGCACCAGCGTGGTGGTGGCCGCCGGCAACAGCAATGTCGATGTCTCCAACAGCGTGCCGGCCAATTGCCCGAACGTGATCGCGGTGGCCGCGACCACGTCGTCCGGGGCCAAGGCCAGTTTTTCCAACTTCGGCAAGGGCGTGGATATCGCCGCTCCCGGCCAGGCGATTCTGTCCACGCTCAACAGCGGCACCACCGCGGCGGGCAATCCCAGTTACGCGGTCTACAGCGGCACCTCGATGGCGGCGCCGCACGTGGCCGGCGTGGTGGCGTTGATGCAGTCGGTGGCGCTCAATCCGCTCAGTGCGGCCAGCGTCGAAGCCATGCTCAAGAGCACTGCGCGTGCATTGCCGGTGGCATGTCCGCAGGGGTGCGGGGCAGGGCTGGTCAATGCCGATGGTGCGGTGGCTGCGGTGATCGCCTCGACCACCCTGACCAGCAATGCAGCGCGCAGCGGCCTGGCCGCGGCGACCGGTGGTTCGCTGTATTACCAGGTCAATGTGCCCGCGGGCACGCGCAGCCTGCGGGTGGCGCTCAGCGGAGGCAGCGGCAATGCCGATCTGTCGCTGCGCGCCGGCGCATTGCCCAGCGATACCGCCTATGGCTGCCGTACCGCGGTGGTGGGCAACGCCGACAGCTGCACGCTGACCGCGCCTGCGGCAGGGGTGTATTACGTGCGGCTCAAGGCCACGCTGGCATTTTCGGCGGTCACGCTGGTGGCCACGTACTGAACGTGCGCGCGGCCCTGCGCCGGTGGGTGCAGGGCTGCGCCCGGCCTATGCGCGTGATCGCGCGTCGGGCACGTGGCACCGGCGCACCACTCACGTTTCCTGGCACGTGCGTGATCGCTGCCGCAAGCAGGAGGCACTTTTTGCATGTCCCAGGTGCTGGCCGGCGCCAGCCGACATACACGCGGCACGGGGATCGCCGCGTCTAGTCGCAGACACTGCAGGGCCGCGCCTGCAATGCGGCGACGATGCCGTCGCCCGGCAATGCCAGCAGCAAACCGCGTTGCCCGGCGTTGATCCACAGCGACGGGGCATCCAGTGCGCTGGCTTCGATCAGCACCGGCGCCTGGCGTTGTTGCCCGAGCGGGCTGATGCCGCCGACCTTGTATCCGGTGCGACGCTCGGCATCGGCCACCTCCATCATGCGCGCGGACTTGCCGTGGCAGGCACTGGCCAGTTTCTTCAACGACACCCGGCGATCGCACGGGATCACCACGCATACGGCCTGGTCGTCGACCCAGGCCATCAGTGTCTTCAGCACCGTGTGGGGCGCCAGCCCCAGGGCGGTTGCCGCCTGCACGCCCTTGGCGTCCGCATCGGCCTGGTATACGTAGGGGTGCAACACATAGGCCACGCCGGCGGCATCCAGGGCACTGGTCGCGCGGGTGGCCTTGCTCATGGCGTCAGAGCGACTCGAAGCGGTTGGCGGCGACGTTCTTGCGCACCGTTTCCGGATTCCAGATGCGCCCGTTCATGGCGATGTACACGCCGGCCGGCAGCGACTGCACCGCGCCGACCGCGCAGCCGATATTGAACTCGGCATCCGAGCCGCGGAAGCGCGCCGGATTGAGCGCGCCGGTCATCACGATGGTCTTGTCGGCGATCGACTGCAGCACCTTGCCGGTTTCCACCATCGAATCGGTGCCGTGGGTGATCAGCACGTGGCGCGTCGGCTGGGCGGCGATGGTGGCGCGCACCAGTTCGCGGTCGGCATCGGTGATGTGCAGCGAATCCTTGCGGATGATCGGGATCACCGAGAAGCGGAAGGTCACGCCCAGTTCCTTGAGGATCTGGCCGATCTGCGGGTCGCCGATCTGGTAGTCCGATTTGTCGTCGAAGTAGATCTTGTCGATCGTGCCACCGGTGGTGACGATCAGGAGGTCTTCCATTGCTGCCGGTCCTTCAAACGGGCGCGGTGCAGGCCGCGCGAGGGCCGTCATGATACGACCCCGGCGCGTGCGCTGCCCAAGCCGGGTCAACGCGGAGGGCGAGGGCGGCCGAAGCGCGCCGCCATCCCGGGGCCACCCACCAGTGCCACCACGAGCAGGGCCAGCAGCACTTCCAGCCACGCCAGTGCACGCGCCTGCGGCTGGCTCCAGGCGGCCATCACGCCGTGACTGAACCAGCCCAGCGCGAACACGCCGGCCCAGAAACGCGCGCGCGCGCTGCGCAGCGCCAGCGCGGCCATCAGCGCCGGCGGCAGTGCAAACACCAGCAGCGCCGCGGCGCGGTGGCGGTCGTCGTGAAACCAGGTCACGAACAACACCGTCAGCGCGATCAGCGCGGCGGTCAGCAACCAGTGCGTGGCGCGCAGGCTCACGGGCTGGCCAGGCGCCGGGCGATGTCGGCCACCCGCCGGCCCAGCGCACGCGCCAGCACGGCTTCGTCCTCGCTCGGTTGCGGGTCGCCGCCGGCGCCGGAGACATGGCTGGCGCCATAGGGCGTGCCGCCGCTGGTGGTGTGGCTGAGTGCCGGCTCGGTGAACGGGATGCCGACGATCAGGCAGCCGTGGTGCAGCAGCGGCAGGTGCATCGACAGCAAGGTGGATTCCTGGCCGCCGTGCATCGCGGCGGTGGAGGTGAACACGCCTGCCGGCTTGCCGGCCAGGGTGCCGCTGGCCCATTCGGCGCCCAGGCTATCGAGGAAATGCTTCATCGGCGCGGCCATGTTGCCGAAGCGGGTCGGGCTGCCCAGCAGCAGCCCGCTGCACTCGGCCAGATCGGCCTTGTCCACATACGGCGCGCCCTCGTCCGGCACCGGCGGGGCGCTGGCCTGGGTCACTGCCGCCACCGGCGGTACCGTGCGCAGCCGCGCGCTCATGCCGGGCACTTCGCCGATGCCGCGCGCGATCTGCCGCGCCAGCCGCGCCACCGAACCGCCACGGCTGTAATACAGCACCAGAATCTCCGCCATCGCGCATCCACCGCCTGTGTAAGTTGCCGCAGTATCGGCCAAGCCACCACCTCGCTGCACGCTGCGGCTGCGGCAAGGCCGCGATGACGGCGCATCGGGTACCCTTGCGCGATGTCGCGTGTGAACAAACTCCACCAATGGAAGGAACGGCTGCGCGACCGCGCGCGGACCGTGAGCTTCGGGCGCTTCCTGTGGCGCCGCTTTCTCGATGACCGCCTGTTCCAGGCCGCCGCCTCGCTCGCCTACACCACGGTGTTCGCGCTGGTGCCGCTGGCGATCGTGGTGTTCGGCGTGTTGTCGGCGTTTCCGGCCTTCAACGAATGGAAGGACGCGCTGACCGACTTCATCTTCAACAACTTCGTGCCCGGCGCGGCGCGTTCGGTGCAGAACTACCTCAACCGTTCGCTGGAAGATCTGGGCAAGTTCACCGTGGCCGGCATGGTCGCGCTGGTGGCCTCGCTGCTGATCACCCTGCACAGCATCGAGCAGACCTTCAACAGCATCTGGCGGGTGGCCGCCGCACGGCCGAAGGTGACCCGCTTCCTGATCTACTGGACGGTGCTGACCCTGGGCACGATGCTGGCGGCGGCTTCGATGGCGATGGCCGCCTATGTGTTCGCATTGCCGCTGTTCCGCACCACCGAAGGCCAGTGGCTGGCCGAATTCGCCTGGCGGCTGGCGCCGATGGCGGTGGAGTTCGTCTGCATCGTGCTGATCTACCGCGTGGTGCCGCAGCATGCGGTGCGCCTGCGGCACGCGCTGCCGGGCGCATTGCTGGCAGTGATCCTGATGGAGATCGTCAAATGGGGCTTCGGCTTCTATCTGGGCAACTTCCAGACCTATCAGCGCATCTACGGCGCACTGTCGGCGCTGCCGATCCTGCTGCTGTGGATCTATCTGAGTTGGGTGTCGGTGCTGCTGGGCGCTTCGCTGGCCTCGTCGATGTCCGCGTTTCGCTACCAGCCCGAAGCGATGCGGTTGCCGCCGGGCTTTGAGATCTATGGCCTGCTGCGTTTGCTTGGTCGTTTCCGCCAGGCACGCATCCATGGCAACGGGCTGGACGAAGACCGCATCCTGGCGCTGGAGCCGATGCTCACCGACACGCTGATGCAGGAGTTGCTGTGCGAACTCAAACGCATCCGCCTGCTGCGCCGCGACGAGCGCGGCCAATGGCTGCTGGCGCGCGACCTGGACGTGGTGCCGCTGGCCGAACTCTACGAAAACTGCCAGCTGCGCGTGCCGATCGAAGACCGCCCCCTGCCGTGCCGCGACGATGCCTACGGCCAGGCTGCGTCCGCTGCGCTGGAACAACTGCGTCAACCCTTGCGCAGCGTGCTGGCGCAACCGGTCGGCGACCTCTACACCCACCTTCCCGGAGACCCCTCATGACCGTGCGCCTCGTGCGCGGCGCCTGTGCGCTGCTGTTGCCGCTGTTGCTGCTGACCGCCTGCAAGCCCGCCAGCGAGGGCGCGCCCGCTGAGGGCGGTGCAGCGCCTGCGCCCACCGCGCAGACGCCGCAAACCCCTGCCGCCCCTGCCGACCCGGCAGGCGCGACCGACTCCTCGGTGGTGCAGCAGACCGCCGAGATGCCCAAGCTGTCGCTGCCGACCGTGACCGGCGAGGCCTACGACCTGGCCGCGCATCGCGGCAAGTGGGTGGTGGTCAATTTCTGGGCCACCTGGTGCGCGCCGTGCCTGAAGGAGATGCCCGAGCTGTCGGCGCTGCACACCATGCGCGACACCATCGAAGTGGTGGGCCTGGCCTATGAAGACATCAGCAGCGCCGACATGCAGGCGTTCCTGAAGGACCACCCGGTGTCGTACCCGATCGCCGTCCTCGACCCCTACCAGCCGCCCCAGGACTTCGCCACGCCACGCGGATTGCCGATGACGTATCTGATCAGTCCGGACGGCAAGGTCGCCAAGCAGTTCCTCGGCCCGGTCACCGCACGCGACATCGAAACGGCGGTCGGCATCACCGGCAAGGCCGGTTGATGCAGGCGGCGCGCTTTATCGTCACCGGCGTGGTGCAGGGTGTGTGGTTCCGTGCGTCTACCCGCGAGCGCGCGGTTGCGCTGGGCCTGCGTGGACACGCGCGCAACCTGCCCGACGGCAGTGTGGAGGTGGTCGCCGCCGGGACCGACGCCGCCCTGGATGCGCTGGAGACCTGGTTATGGCAAGGCCCGCCGGCGGCCCGGGTCGCGGCGGTGACACGCATGCCCTGCGCGCAGCCGCCGACTGAAGAATGTGTAACTGGCTGAGTCGCTGCCGCCGGCGCAGGCCAACAGACTTGCGATGCGTCGCCGATAACCTTGTCAGCGCGATCAGGCGCGCAGGGGAACTATATGGCCGCTCCATCTCAAGATCACACCGACGGGCACGAACCGCCTGCCCACCATCGCAACCGCCGCCTGGCGCAGCTTGCGCCATGGCTGTACCTGGGGGTCGTGGCGGGCAGCGGCTGGTTGTTGTTCCTGCAGCCGCAGACCCGTGTGCTGCAGCCTGGGCAGGCGGCCACCAGCTGGCTGCTGGCCTGGATCTTCGGCGGCATCGCGATCGGTGCGGTGCTGTGGAGCCTGAAACTTGCTCGTCGCGGCCTGGGCCCGTCCGCAGCTGGCTATCCGCTGTCGGCGCGTCTGCCCGATTCCTGGGCAGATGCCTATGCTGCCCTGTTGCGCCCGGCCACCGCCGCGCCGATGACCGCGTCCAGGCCCGATCCTGCCGGCACCCAGCGCGGCGCAGCCTGGCACCGTTTCGGCGGCGGCATGCTCAGCGTGGAAAATTTCGATCCCAATGACGCCACCCGTGCGCCCTGGGACAACCTCGATGCCCAGGCCTGCATCGCGCGTCTGGACGATGTCCGTCCGGCCTGGCAGAACGCCACCGCCAACCGCGCACTGCAACAGGAGCGTCGCTACTGGCTGGATGTGGTGCTGTCGCTGCTCGACCATGGCGTGATGCGGCCGCTGCAGGACGGCTACCTGCCCGACACCGCCACGCTGCGCACCGAACGTTTCCTGCTCGGCGCCGATGCCGGCCCGGTCGTCCTGGCCGAGGTGCCTGCACTGTTCGCCCGCCGCCTGGCGCTGGCGATCGAAAGCCTGCCGGCCCCGCAACGCGAAGCCGCCGGCGTCCAATGGCGTCTGCTGCAGCAATTGCACGGCCTGGTTGCCGAAAGCCGCATGCTGGACGAGCGCTCGCAGGTCATCCAGGTGCTGGCGTGGAATCCGGACGTGGACCTGGATCAGGTCGAAGTGGCCTACATCCTGGCCGCCGAGTACCGCCAGGGCATGCGCGACTGGTTGCGCCGCGCTGCGCTGGTGCGTCTGCCCGACAGCGCGCTGCGCCTGGACGAAGTGCTGCTATCGTCCTGCAGCCCGCTCGGTCCGCAGGCCGACGATGTGGATTACATCGAAGCGATGCGCCCGCTGCACCGCGGGTTCATGCAGCTGTTCAGTCAGCGCCTGAGCCAGCTGGTCTTGCAGGCCGAACAGGCCGAACGCCAGTCCGGCCTGTATCCCCTGCCGCGCGCCACGGCCAGCGACGAGATCTCTCAGGACTGGCCGGCGTAATCGTCGATCGGTTCCAGCACTCCGTAACGTTCCTTGTGCGGCTTGCCATCCAGCGGTGGCAGTTGCAACGTGTCATCGGGCACCGCGATGTCCGGGAGCCGATCCAGCAGGTTGCGGATCAGACTCAGTCGGCCCCGCTTCTGGTCGTTGAAATCCACCAGCGTCCACGGCGCGTCCGGCGTATGTGTCACCTCGAGCATGCGCTCGCGCGCGGCGGTGTAGTCCTCGTACTTGCTGCGTGACTGCAGGTCCACCGGCGACAACTTCCAGCCCTTGAGCGGATCTTCCTGGCGTTCGGCAAAGCGCTGTTCCTGCTCGGCCTGATCCACGCACAGCCAGTACTTGAACAGCAGGATGCCGTCGTCGACCAGCAGTTGTTCAAAACGCGGCGCCTGATCGAGGAACGCTTCGTACTGGGCGTCGGTGCAATAGCCCATCACCCGTTCCACGCCGGCGCGGTTGTACCAGCTGCGATCCATCAGCACCAACTCGCCCGCCGCCGGCAGGTGCGCCACATAGCGCTGGAAATACCATTGCGTGCTTTCGCGGTCGTTGGGTGTCGGCAATGCCACCACCCGGCACTGGCGCGGGTTCAGATGGCTGGCGATGGCCTGGATCACGCCGCCCTTGCCGGCGGTGTCGCGGCCTTCCACCAGCACCAGCGCGCGCTGGTTGGTGTGGCGCAGCCAGCGGGCCATGTTGACCAGTTCCAGCTGCAGCGGTGCCAACAGCTTCTTGTAGGCCTTGCGTTTCAGGTGCGACATGCGCGTTCCGACAGCGATGAAGCGCGCAGGCTATTCGCCCAGGCGTGGACGCAGTGTCGCCAGATTGCAGGGCTTGGTACGTGCATCCAGCTGCGCACGCACGATCTTTTCCCAGGCCGTACGGCAGGCCGAGGTGGAGCCGGGCAGGCAGAACACGAAGCTGTGGTTGGCCAGCCCCGCAAACGCGCGCGACTGCAGCGAAGAGGTGCCGATTTCGTCGACGCTGACCGCGCGGAACAATTCGCCGAAACCGGGCATGGTCTTGTCCAGCAATGGCGTGATTGCCTCCGGCGTGCTGTCACGGCCGGTAAAGCCGGTGCCGCCGGTGATCAGGATGCCGTCGACCTGCGCATCGGCGATCCACGCGGAGACGATCGCGCGCATGCGGTAACGGTCGTCCGGACACAGGGCGCGCTCGTGCAGCACGTGACCATCGTGAGTCAGGGCATCGACCAGATAGTCGCCGGAGCGATCATCGGCCAGCGTGCGGCTGTCGGACACCGTCAGCACGCACAGGTGCAAGGGAATGAAGTCGAGATTGGAAGGCATGCCCCAAGCCTAGCGAGCCGGGACGCGCGGGTACAGCACCACGGCGTGAAGCCGCAAAACCCAGCTGCTGGCTTCGGTCAGGGCGGCAGCGCGGCCGGGGATCGGCTCCTCGGCTCGGCACATCCCTCTGTGCAGCTCTCCGCCAATCCCCGGCCACGCTGCCGCTCTGCACGTTGTTTCCATGACCTGAAAAGGTCTCGAAGAAATTCAATGACGCTTTTAAGCACCTCTCCGCAGGGGCGAGGAGGCACAGCTGGGCGCGCGTGCCTTGGAGCGCCCGCGCCGCAAGCGCGGGCCGGGGCACGGAGCGGGGGCGGGTTGGGGTACAGCAGAAGACAGCCATCTACCTTGGAAAGGCAAGCAGGCCGCTAGTTACCTGGCCAACCATGTTGGCGCGCGAGTGCTTGCATCAGGTCGGCGAACCCGTCGGCAAACCCATCCATATCGAACACGCCCGACGCTCGCCGACGCTCCGCCACCCGCGCACGCAACGCACTCAACGCGGCTGGATCACTCGCCAACGCCACCGCCTTGGCCACAAACGCGGCGTCGTCGGCCACATTCATCTCATCCAGCCCCAGGTGATGATTCAGGCTGCCGGCCACGCGCGCGGCAAACGTCTCGCCGGGCGTCGTCAGCACCGGGCAACCCGCCCATAACGCATCCGAGGCGGTGGTGTGCGCGTTGTACGGATGCGTATCCAGGAACAGGTCGGCATGCCGGTAGCGCGCCAGATACTGCGCATGCGGCAGCTTCGGCATGAACACCAGGCGCTGCGCATCCACGCCTTGCGCCTGCGCCACCGCACGCAGGCGCGCGTCGGCCTCGCCCGGCCCGGACAACAGCCACAGCACGCTTCCCGGCACCGCGCGCAACACCGCCAGCATGCGCGCCATGCTGCGTGGATTGAGCTTGTAGCTATTGTTGAAGCAGCACAGCACCACGCCATGCTCGGGCAAGCCGCACTGCGCCCGCGATGGTGGTTCGGCGACCACGCGCGAGGTATCCGACGGCTGGAACGCACCGTTCAGGCGCAGCACGCGCTCGCGATAGAACGGCTCCAGCGACGGCGGCAGCGCAAATGCATCGCCCAGCACGTAGTCCATCCACGGCGCGCCCGATGTGCCCGGGTAGGCCAACCAGTTCAGCTGCACCGGCGCCGGCCGCAGCGCGAACACTTCCGGGCGCCCGCCGCCACCCCAGCCGCGCAGGTCGAACAGCAGATCGATGCCCTGGTCGCGGATGTGCTGCGCGGTGGCCGGGTGCCCGAGCGTGGTGACATCGTGCAGCGTGGTGGCGTGCGCCAGGCGCGTGCGGATCGCGCTGCGGTCGTCGTGGCTGGTGGCGAACAGATGCAGTTGCAGCGCCGGCTGCCGGCGCTTCAGCGCTTCGAACAACGCCACCGTCAGCAAGCCGGTGGGGTGCGCGCCAAACCCATTGGAAACGAAGCCTAGCCGCAGCGCACCCCGGCTGCGCACGGCAGTCGGCGCCAGCGGGCGCAGCATCGCGGCGACGGCCTGCGCGCGTGTCCGTGCACACGCCAGCTGTTCGGCTGCGCTGGCGTCCTCGCTCAGGAAGGCGAACGGTTCCACCGCCGCAGCGCCCTGCGCCACGGCATTGCGCACCTGCGCAGCAAGTGCATCCAGCGCGCGCCAATCGCACAGGCGGCGTCGCCAGTTGAGCAATTGCGCAGTGATGTACGGCTCGTCGGGCAGCAACTGATGCGCACGCGTGTACGCGGCCGCCGCAGCTTCGGCCTGGCTCGCATCTTCCAACGCATGCCCAAGCCATAACGCGATGCCCGGATGCTGCGGCACCAGGTCCGATGCCTGCTGCAGCAACGCTGCCGCCTCGGCATGCCGTTGCTGCGTCCAGCGCACCCGGCCAAGCCGGGCCACGGCTTCCGGGTGGCCCGGCTGCAGCGCGAGTGCGCGTTGCACCGCGGCCTCGCCCGCAACGATCGCGCCCATGCCGAGTTCGGCATCGGCCAGCATCAGCCAGGCGACGAAATCGCCCGGCTGGCGCCGCACCGCCTCGCGCAGCTGCAGCAGCTCGCGCGGGACCTGCGCACTCACGGGCTGTCGCTCAACCGTGCCAGTTCGTCGGCCTGATGCTCGTGGAGCAGGCGTGCGATCAGCGCATCCAGATCGCCTTCGATGATGTTGGGCAGGTCGTACAGCGTCAGGCCTTCCACGCGGTGGTCGGTGATGCGTCCCTGCGGGAAGCTGTAGGTGCGGATGCGCTGGCTGCGGTCACCACTGCCGACCTGCAACTTGCGCGTCTGCGCTTCGGCGGCGGCCGCCTTGCTGCGTTCGGCTTCCACCAATTGCGCCTTCAGCCGCTTCATCGCCTTGTCGCGGTTGGCGTGCTGGCTGCGCTCGGTCTGGCATTCCACCACCACGCCGCTGGGTACGTGGGTGATGCGGATCGCCGACTCGGTCTTGTTGACGTGCTGGCCGCCGGCCCCGGAGGAGCGGAAGGTGTCCACTTTCAGGTCGGCCGGGTTGATCACGATCTCTTCCACGTCGTCGGCTTCGGGAATGATCGCCACCGTGGCCGCCGAGGTGTGGATGCGGCCCTGTGATTCGGTCGCCGGCACGCGCTGCACACGGTGGGTGCCGGATTCGAACTTCAACCGCGAATACGCGCCGCGTCCGACCACCCGTGCCACCACCTCCTTGTAGCCGCCGTGCTCGCCGGGGCTGTCGGACTCGATCTCCACCTTCCAGCCCTGGCGCTCGGCATAGCGCGCATACATGCGAAACAGGTCGCCAGCAAAGATCGCCGCCTCGTCGCCACCGGTGCCGGCGCGCACTTCCAGGAACAGGTTGCCGTCGTCGCGCGGGTCGCGCGGCACCAGCAGCAACGCCAGTTGCGCATCCAGTTCTTCCAGGCGCGCCTGGGCGGCGGCGATCTCCTCCTCGGCCAGTTCGCGCATTTCCGGATCGTTGCGCATCGCTTCGGCCGCGCTCAGGTCGGCCTTGGCACGCGCCTCGTCTTCCAGGGCCACGGCCACCGGCTCCAGCTGCGACAGTTCGCGCGACAGCGTGCGGAACCTGTCGTTGTTGCTGACCACATCGGGGTCGGAGAGCAGGTGCTGCAGTTCTTCGCGGCGCTCGGCCAGCGCTTCGAGCTTACGGCGCAGGGTCGGCGTCATCGGTCCTCGCGATCGGGGTAGTGACAGGGGGATGTTGGTAACCGGGCTTTTCCGGGAACAGCCGGTCGGCCGCGCTGGTCAATTCCAGGTCGTTGTTGAGCGCAGCATCGCGCAGCGCGGCGGTGGGCGGATGCAGCAGCCGATTGGTCAGCGCGTGCGCCAGCTGTTCCAGCACCTCGTCGGCCGGCTTGCCGTTGTGCAATTGCTGGCGCGCCTTGGCCAGCAGCTCGTCACGGGTGCTGTCGCCGAACGCGCGCAAGCGCTTGAGCGGCGCCTGGCGCGCATTGGCCTGCACCGTTTCGACATAGCGTGCCACCTGCAGGTCGATGATGGCCTCGGCCTGGTCGGCGGCTTCCCGGCGGCCACGGCGGTTGTCTTCCACCGCGCGTTCCAGGTCGTCCACGGTGTACAGGTAGGCATCGCCCAGCTCGGCCACCGAGGCTTCGATATCGCGCGGCACCGCCAGGTCGAACAGCAGCATCGGCTTGCGTTTGCGCGCGCGCAGCGCCTGGTCCACCTGCGCGCGCGTGACGATCGGCTCGCGCGCGGCGGTGGCCGAGAACACCACGTCGGCCTCGGCCAGGTGGCGGTCCAGATCGGTCAGCGGCAGTGCGTAGCCGCCGTGCTGGCTGGCCAGCGCCTGCGCATGGGCGAGCGTGCGATTGGCGATCAACAGGCGGCGCACGCGGCCTTCGCTCAGATGCTTGGCGGCCAGCTCGATGGTTTCGCCTGCGCCGATCAACAGCACGGTGGATTCGTTGAGCCGTGCGAAGGATTCCTGTGCCAGCCGCACCGCGGTGGAGGCCACCGACACCGGGTTGGCGCCAACGCGGGTATCGGTCCGTGCCCGCTTGGCCACCGAGAAGGTCTGCTGGAACAAGCGGTCCAGTCCGCTTCCCAGCGCGCCGTGCGCACGCGCCACTGCCCAGGCATCCTTCACCTGGCCCAGGATCTGCGGCTCGCCCAGCACCATCGAGTCCAGCCCGGTGGCGACGCGGAACAGGTGGCGTACCGCCTGCTCCTCCTGATGCTGATACAGATAGCCGCTCAAGCCAGGGGCGTGGGTTTCCAGCCAGCTCACCAGGCTGTGCGGGTCGTCGGCCATCGCATACAGCTCGGTGCGGTTGCAGGTGGACAGCAACGCGGCCTCGCGCACCTGCGGCAACGCGCGCAGGGATTCGAGCGCGCGCGGCAACGCGTCACCTGCGAACGCCGCGCGTTCGCGCAGGTCCACAGGTGCGGTCTGGTGATTCAGTCCGAGCACCCACAACGTCATTGTTCAGTTGCTTGCGATAAGCTGGCGGCCATTCAGGGCCCCATTTTACGGCCCGGTTGCCCCCGATGCCTGTACCGATTCGCATCCTGTGTGTTCTTCTGCTGGTCGCAGTCTCCACCAGTGCCACCGCAGTACCCAAGAAAGCACCGCCCGCGCCGCCGCCCAAGGGCGTCGGCACCACCTCGCTGGAGCCGGTGCTCGCCGGCGAATTCGCCTTGCAGGCCGGGCAGCTGGACGAGGCCGCCCGCGCCTATCTGGACGCTGCCAAGGCCGAGGCCGGCGACGCCGGGCTGGCCGAGCGCGCTGCCCGCATCGCCATGCTGGCCAACGACGACCCGCGTGCGATCGAGGCCCTGGCGTTGTGGCGTGCCCGCGCACCCTCGTCGATGTCCATGCGCAGTACCGAAGCCTCGCTGGCCTTGCGCCGCAACGACTTGCGGACCGCCCGCCGCGATCTGCTCGGCCTGCTCAAGGAATCCGACCCGCGCGGCTGGCGCTTCGCCCTGATCGCCCTGGCCAATGGCGGACGCGAGCCGGAAGCCTCGGCCGACGTGCTCGAGGACCTGGTCAAGGCCGGCGCCATTCCCAACCAGATCGAAGCCTGGCAGGAGTTCGGCCGGCTCGCCCTGCGCATGGAGCGCCCGGCGCTGGCCAAGCGCATCGTCGACGAAGTGGTGCGCCGTTTCCCCGAGGAGCCGCGCGTGGCCTTGTTGCACGCCACCCAGCTGCAGCAGGAAGGCAAGAACGAGGAGGCGCTGGCGCTGCTGAAGACTGTCGAGCCGCAGGCGGTCAAGGATTCCGAGCTGCGTGGCGCGCTGGCCTTTGCCTACGATGCCATGGGGCAGACCGAAGCCGCCGCGCGGGTGCTGTCGACCGGGCCGCAGGACACCCAGACCTACGGGCTGCGCGCCTCCATGCTGGCCAAGGAAAAGGATCGCACTGCGCTGGAGGCGCTGTACGGCGAGCTCAAGAGCAATGCCGCCAAGCCAGACCCGGACCGCCGCCTGCTGCTCGGCAAGATCGCCGAATTCCTCAAGCGCTACGACGAGGCGGTGGAGTGGTATCGCGGCGTACCCGGCGGCCCGCAGCTGAGCGAAGCGCGTCTGCGCGCCGCCAGTGCGCTGTACGAGTTGGGCCGCAAGCCCGAGGCGCTGGCCGAGGTCCGCGCCTTGCAGAGCGATGCCACTGCCGACGACGACGCACGTCGCGACGCCTATGTGCTCGAGGCCGAGCTGCACCAGCGCGCCGGCGACGCACCGGGCGAACTGGATGCCTTCGAGCGCGGCCTAGCCGCCTATCCGGACGACGGAGCCTTGCTGTACGCCCGCGGCCTGGCCTGGGAGCGCCGCGACGATGTCGCACGTGCCGAGGCGGACCTGCGCAAGATCCTGGTCGCCGAGCCGGAAAACGTGGCGGCGCTGAATGCGTTGGGCTACACCCTGGCCGACCGCACCACCCGCTACAAGGAAGCGCTGGCGTTGATCGACCGCGCCCGCACCGCCGACCCGGACAACCCGGCCATCGTCGACAGCTACGGCTGGGTGCTGTACCGCATGGGCCGCGCCAAGGAGGCCCTGGTGCAGCTGCGCCGTGCCTGGGCCCTGGTCAAGGACCCGGAAATCGCCGCGCATGTGGGCGAGGTGCTGTGGGTCAGCGGCAAGCAGGACGAAGCGCGGCGCTACTTCGATGAAGCGCGGCGTCTGGACCCGGACAACCGCGCGCTGCAACGCGCCGTGGAAAAATTCGGCCTATGAGCAAGGCGATCCGAACACTGGCCCTGAGCGGGCTGGTGCTGGTCGGGCTGTCGGCCTGCGTCAGCGTGCCGCGCGGGCAGGGCAGTGGCGCGGCCGTGGTGGAGCAGGTGTCCGAGCGCGAGCGCCAGGCCGAAGCTGCGCGCCAGGCCTGGCTGCAGGCGCATCCAAATTGGTCGTTCCAGGGCCGGGTGGCGATCAGCAAGGGCAGTCAGGGCGGGAGCGGCCGCATCGACTGGCAGCAGGACGGTGCGCAATACCGCGTGCAGCTCAGCGCGCCGGTGACCAGGCAGAGCTGGGTGCTCACCGGCGACACCACCACTGGTGCCGGACGCCTGGAAGGACTGGAGGGTGGCCCGCGCAGCGGCCCCGATGCCGAGCAGGTACTGCTGAAAGCGACCGGCTGGACCATCCCGGTCAACCAGATGCCGGACTGGGTCCGTGCGCTGCGCATCGCCGACGCGGGCGCCGAACGCGTGGACCTGGATGCAGCCGGTCGGCCGCGGACCGTACAGCAGGATGGCTGGACGATCGATTTCCTCGCCTGGGCGCCGGCCGGCGAAGGCCAGCCCGAGCTGCCGCAGCGCATCGAAGCCCGCAACGGCGAGGCCAAGGTGCGCCTGCTGGTCGACCACTGGGCGGTGTCTCCTTGATGCCTGCGGCGCAAGCGGGCTGGTCGGCGTGGCCTGCGCCGGCCAAGCTCAACCTGTTCCTGCGGATCGTCGGGCGCCGCGCCGATGGTTACCACCTGCTGCAGACCGTGTTCCGGCTGCTGGGCTGGGGGGACACCATTCATCTTCGCCTGCGCGATGACGGGCTGATCCGGCGTCTCGGCGACAGCCTGCCCGGCGTGGCGGAAGACGATGACCTGGTGATCCGTGCCGCGCGCCTGCTGCAGTCCAGCGCGGGCACGCAGGCCGGTGCCGACATCCGGGTCGACAAGCGCATCCCCGCCGGCGGCGGTTTCGGGGGTGGCTCGTCGGATGCCGCCACCGTACTGGTCGCGCTGAACGCCTTGTGGGGCCTGGGTTTGCCGGTCGATACGCTGGCCGGGCTGGGATTGCGGCTGGGCGCCGACGTGCCGGTGTTCGTGCGCGGGCACAATGCCTGGGCCGAGGGCGTCGGTGAGCAACTGACGCCGATCAGCCTCCCGGCAGCGTCCTATGTGCTGGTCGATCCGGGAATCCACGTGCCCACCCCGGCCTTATTTCAGTCACGGGAATTGACGCGGGATGCTGCGCCCGTGAAAATAGCGGACTTCGCTTCGGGTTCTCTGCTCGGCAATGCGTTCGAGCCGGTCCTGCGGCGCCGTGAACCCGCCATCGAGGCAGTGTTCCAGGCGCTGTCCAGGATCGGGACGCCGCGTTTGACCGGGTCAGGGAGCGGGTGTTTCGTCGAATTCGCCACGCGCGCTGCTGCAGAGCAGGCCATGGCGCAGTTGCCGGGCAGCCTGAGGGCGTGGGTCGTGGAAGGTGCAGCGCACTCGCCACTGCTCGACGCACTGGACGCGAGACAAGTTTGATGCAGGGGCGTCGCCAAGAGGCCCAAGGCACCAGGTTTTGATCCTGGCATTCGTAGGTTCGAATCCTACCGCCCCTGCCAATATGCAGATCCCTCTGCAACAGTCGTATATGCAGATCCTTCTGCAACAGCCCGCACCTCCATGTGCGGGGATTCAAGGAAAGCCCGGCATTTGGTCGGTTTGTCCAGCTCAACCATCGCCCGCACGCTCTTCGCCGCCGCCCGAGAGACCTCATGCAAGACCAACGTAATCTGCTGGTGTTCTCCGGCAATGCCAACAAGCCGCTTGCCCTGAGCATCTGCAAGGAGCTCGGTGTTCGCATGGGCAAGGCGCTGGTCACGCGCTTTTCCGATGGCGAGGTGCAGGTCGAAATCGAGGAAAGCGTGCGCCGGCAGGAAGTGTTCGTGATCCAGCCGACCTGCGCGCCAAGTGCGGAAAACCTGATGGAGCTGCTGGTGCTGATCGACGCGCTCAAGCGCGCCAGCGCCGCATCGGTGACTGCGGTCATCCCGTACTTCGGCTACTCGCGTCAGGACCGCCGCATGCGTTCCTCGCGCGTGCCGATCACCGCCAAGGTTGCCGCCAAGATGATCTGCGCGATGGAGGCCGACCGCGTGCTGACGGTCGATCTGCACGCCGACCAGATCCAGGGCTTCTTCGACGTGCCGGTGGACAACGTCTACGCCTCGCCGCTGCTGCTGGCCGACATCTGGCGCGCCTACGGCACCGACAACCTGATCGTGGTGTCGCCGGACGTGGGTGGCGTGGTGCGTGCGCGCGCCGTCGCCAAGCGCCTGGACGATGCGGATCTGGCCATCATCGACAAGCGTCGTCCGCGCGCCAATGTGGCCACGGTGATGAACATCATCGGCGACGTGCAGGGCAAGACCTGCGTGCTGGTCGACGACCTGGTCGATACCGCCGGTACCCTGTGCGCAGCCGCCGCAGCGCTGAAGCAGCGCGGCGCGCTCAAGGTCGTGGCCTACATCACCCACCCGGTGCTGTCCGGCCCGGCGGTGGACAACATCAACAATTCGCAGCTCGACGAGCTGGTGGTCACCGACACGATTCCGCTGACCGAAGCTGCGCGCACCTGCGCCAAGATTCGTCAGCTGAGCGTGGCCGAACTGCTGGCCGAGACCATTCGCCGCATCGCCTTCGGCGAATCGGTGAGTTCGCTCTACGTCGACTGAACCCCATTCGGTGCCCGCAGTGTGCGGGTGCCGGTACCACGTCTCTCCTGGTCGCGGGTGAGACGCTTCATCGCCGCGAGGCGGTATTCCAATCTAGGTAGTGAAACAACATGGCAAAGACTCACGAAATCAAGGTCGAGCGCCGCGCAGACGAGGGGAAGGGTGCGAGCCGCCGCCTGCGTCACGCTGGCGTCATTCCGGCCATCGTCTACGGTGGCGAACTCGAGCCGGTCAGCATCCAGCTCAACCACGAGCAGATCTGGCTTGCCCAGCAGAACGAGTGGTTCTACTCGTCGATCCTGGACCTGAACCTCAATGGCGACGTGCAGCAGGTGCTGCTGCGTGACATGCAGCGCCATCCGTTCAAGCAGCTGATCATGCACATCGACTTCCAGCGCGTCAGCGCCAACGAGAAGCTCAGTGCCGCTGTGCCGCTGCACTTCGTCAACGAGGCAACCTCGCCGGCCGGCAAGTCCAGCGAAGTGGTCGTCACCCACGAGCTCAACGAAGTCCAGGTGGTCTGCCTGCCGAAGGACCTGCCGGAGTTCATCGAGGTCGACCTCGGTGCCCTGGAAGTGGGCAACGTGATCCACTTGTCCGAGATCAAGCTGCCGGCCGGCGTGGAAATTCCGGAGCTGAAGCTGGGCAAGGAGCACGACGTGGCAGTGGTTGCTGCCAAGCACGTGCGGGTCGAGGAAGAAGACGCTGCCGGTGAAGAAGGCAGCGACGGCGCCGAGACCAAGTAAGCCGTTGGCCGATCCTTCGCACTGCGTAGGATCGGCCGCGGTCGCTGGCATGTCTGCACTCCGCCTGATTGTCGGACTCGGAAATCCCGGTCCGGAACACGCGCAAACCCGGCACAACGCCGGGTTTCGTTTCGTCGATGCCCTTGTCCAGCGCCATGGCGCGCGTTGGGGGCTGGATGCCAAGTTGTTCGGCGAGACCGCCAAGGTCGAGATCGCCGGCCAGCCGGTCTGGCTGCTCAAGCCGGCCACCTTCATGAATCTCAGCGGCAAATCGATCACCGCCGCGTTGCGGTTCTGGAAGATCGAGCCGGAGCAGTTGCTCGTTGCACACGACGAACTGGATCTTGCGCCGGGCATCGCACGGCTCAAGTTCGATGGCGGCCACGGTGGCCAGAACGGCCTGCGCGATACCATCCGCCTGCTGGGGCACGGCAAATTCCACCGCCTGCGGGTCGGTATCGGCCATCCCGGCCACAAGGACCGCGTGGTGCCCTGGGTGCTGGGACGGGCAGGGCGCGACGACGACGCGGCAATCGGGACTGCAGTGGACGCCGCCATCGACGTGCTGCCGCTGGCAATGCAAGGTAATTTCAACGAGGCGATGAAGCGCCTGCATACGGAAAAATAGAGAATGGGGAATCGGGAATGGGAGGAGCGCTGCTCTTGCCATTCTCGATTCCCGATTCTCCATTCACTGGAAAACCCATGGGTATCAAATGCGGCATCGTCGGCCTGCCCAACGTCGGCAAGTCGACCCTGTTCAATGCGCTGACCAAGGCGGGCATCGCTGCGGCCAATTTCCCGTTCTGCACCATCGAGCCGAATGTCGGCATCGTGCCGGTGCCGGACCCGCGCCTCAATCAGCTGGCTGAGATCGTCAAGCCGCAGAAGTTGATTCCGACCGCGGTCGAGTTCGTCGACATCGCTGGCCTGGTGGCGGGCGCTGCAAGCGGCGAGGGGCTGGGCAACAAGTTCCTCGCGCACATCCGCGAGGTCGATGCGATCACCCACGTGGTGCGGTGCTTCGAAAACGACGACGTCATCCACGTCAACAACAAGGTCGACCCGATCGCCGATATCGAAACCATCGATACCGAGCTGGCGCTGGCCGACCTGGACAGCGTGGAAAAGGCACTGAACCGTGCCGAGCGCAGCGCCAAGGGCGGCGACAAGGACGCAGCGGCGCGCAAGCCGGTGCTGGCCAAGTTGCAGGCCGCGCTGGCCGACGGCAAGGCCGGGCGTGCAGCCGGTCTGGACGAGGATGAAAAGGCGCTGGTGCGCGACCTGTTCCTGCTGACGCTCAAGCCGGTGATGTACATCGCCAACGTGCTTGAGGACGGCTTCGAGAACAATCCGCACCTGGAGGCAGTGCGCAAGCATGCGTTGACCGAGGGTGCGGAAGTGGTGCCGGTCTCGGCAGCGATCGAAGAAGAGCTGTCGCAGCTCGACGACGAGGACCGCGACACCTTCCTGGCCGACCTGGGGTTGGACGAGCCGGGCCTGAATCGCGTCATCCGCGCCGCCTACAAGCTGCTCGGCCTGCAGACCTACTTCACTGCCGGCGTCAAGGAAGTGCGCGCGTGGACGGTCAAGGCTGGCTCGACCGCGCCGCAGGCCGCGGCGGTGATCCATACCGATTTCGAGAAGGGCTTCATCCGCGCCGAGACGATCGGCTTTGACGACTTCATCAAGCACCGCGGCGAAGCCGGTGCGCGCGATGCCGGGCGTCTGCGCCTGGAAGGCAAGGAATATCGCGTGCAGGAAGGCGACGTATTGCACTTCCGTTTCAACGTCTGATCCCGTGCGCGCGGCGCTGGTCGTCGCGCGCTTTCGGGAGTGGCGAAGAGTTCAAAATTTTTGTTGACACCGGGTGCGTCCCACAACAAAATAACGGGCTGCTTCACCCCGAACCGAATTCGCTTCATCGCGCACCGGTCCGGTAGTAAAAGCTGGAGGGATACCCAAGCGGCCAACGGGGGCAGACTGTAAATCTGCTGGCTTACGCCTTCGGTGGTTCGAATCCACCTCCCTCCACCAGTTTCACGTTGTGGCATGCAGTTCCCGGCGCGGGAGTAGTTCAACGGTAGAACCTCAGCCTTCCAAGCTGATGGTGCGGGTTCGATTCCCGTCTCCCGCTCCATTGAACGCAAATGCATGGCATAATGCAAAACTCGCTCACGTAGCTCAGTCGGTAGAGCACCTCCTTGGTAAGGAGGAGGTCGAAGGTTCGATTCCTTTCGTGAGCACCATTACTCAATCGTCTTCAACTCCAAACGATTACCGAGACACGCACCCATGGCAAAAGCTAAATTTGAGCGCACCAAGCCGCACGTGAACGTCGGCACCATCGGTCACGTCGACCATGGCAAGACCACGTTGACAGCCGCGCTGACCAAGATCGGTGCTGAGCGTTTCGGTGGCGAGTTCAAGGCGTACGACGCGATCGACGCGGCGCCGGAAGAGAAGGCGCGCGGCATCACGATTTCGACCGCACACGTCGAATACGAATCCCCGACCCGTCACTACGCGCACGTCGATTGCCCCGGCCACGCCGACTACGTCAAGAACATGATCACCGGTGCGGCGCAGATGGATGGCGCGATCCTGGTGTGTTCGGCCGCCGACGGCCCGATGCCGCAGACCCGCGAGCACATCCTGCTCTCGCGTCAGGTCGGTGTGCCGCACATCGTCGTGTTCCTGAACAAGGCTGACATGGTCGACGACGCCGAGCTGCTCGAGCTGGTCGAGATGGAAGTGCGCGAGCTGCTCAGCAAGTATGACTTCCCGGGCGATGACACGCCGATCATCCACGGTTCGGCGCGTCTGGCGCTGGACGGCGACCAGAGCGACATCGGTGTGCCGGCGATCCTGAAGCTGGTCGAGGCGCTGGATTCGTTCATTCCGGAGCCGACCCGCGACGTCGACCGTCCGTTCCTGATGCCGGTCGAAGACGTGTTCTCGATCTCCGGCCGCGGCACCGTGGTGACCGGTCGTATCGAACGCGGCATCATCAAGGTTGGCGACGAAATCGAAATCGTCGGTATCCGTGACACCCAGAAGACCACCGTCACCGGCGTGGAAATGTTCCGCAAGCTGCTGGACCAGGGTCAGGCGGGCGACAACGCCGGTCTGCTGCTGCGCGGCACCAAGCGTGACGACGTCGAGCGTGGCCAGGTGCTGTGCAAGCCGGGTTCGATCAAGCCGCATACCGAGTTCGAAGCCGAAGTCTACGTGCTGTCGAAGGACGAGGGTGGCCGTCATACCCCGTTCTTCAAGGGTTACCGTCCGCAGTTCTACTTCCGCACCACCGACATCACTGGCGCCTGCCAGCTGCCGGAAGGCGTGGAGATGGTGATGCCGGGCGACAACGTGAAGATGGTCGTGACCCTGATCAATCCGGTCGCGATGGACGAAGGTCTGCGCTTCGCCATCCGTGAAGGCGGTCGTACCGTCGGCGCCGGCGTGGTTGCCAAGATCGTCAAGTAAGTGCCTGCGTCCAGTCGCCTTGCGGCGGCTGGATTCAAACGAATGGCGGGCCGGCTAAACCGCGGTCCGCCTTCGTTGTCTTAGGGTTTGCGGTAAACGAGTACATACGCCAGTAGCTCAATTGGCAGAGCAGCGGTCTCCAAAACCGCAGGTTGGGGGTTCGAGTCCCTCCTGGCGTGCCACTCCTCTTTCCGGCCCAGCGATTCGGGTCAGATCGGTAACTAGAGCCGGATGAATAGCAAAATCGAGCCTTCCAAAAGCGCGTCTGCTGCCAGCGCCGATATCGTGAAATACGTCATCTCCGCGCTCCTGGTGGTCGCGGGGTTGTTTGTGTGGTTCTGGTTTTCTGCACCTGAGCGTGCCACGCAGTTTGGAGCCTGGACGCCGCAGTTGCGTGCGCTGGCTGTGATCGTGGGGTTGGTGGCCGGTGCGTTTGTGTTTCTGGGGACCGGCAAAGGCCGGGAAGCCCGTGAATTCATGTCCGAATCCAGGTTCGAGTTGCGCAAGGTGGTCTGGCCGACGCGCCAGGAAGCCATCCGCACGACCTGGGTCGTGATTGTTGTTGTGATCATTCTGAGTTTGCTGTTGGGCGGCTTCGACTTCGTCATCCAGAAGCTCACGCAGTGGTTCCTGGCTCGTTGAGGAGAATCAAGCAGTGAAGCGTTGGTATGTCGTTCACGCCTATTCAGGCTTCGAAAAATCCGTTGCGCAGGCATTGCGCGACCGTATCGCGCGCACCGAAATGGAAGATCGCTTCGGCGACGTCCTGGTGCCGACCGAAGAAGTCATCGAAATGCGCGCCGGCCAGAAGCGCCGGTCCGAGCGCAAGTTCTTCCCCGGCTACGTGCTGGTGCAGATCGAGACCCACGAAGAAGCCGGTATTCCGCGCATCGACAATGAAAGCTGGCACCTGGTGAAGGAAACTTCCAAGGTGATGGGCTTCATCGGCGGCACCGCCGACCGTCCGTTGCCGATCCGCGACGAAGAGGCGGATGCGATCCTGCAGCGTGTGCAGGATGGCGTCGAGAAGCCGCGTCCGAAGGTGCTGTTCGAGCCGGGTCAGATGGTGCGCGTCACCGACGGTCCGTTCAACGACTTCAACGGCGTCGTGGAAGAAGTCAATTACGAGAAGAGCCGGTTGCGGGTTGCCGTGCTCATCTTCGGTCGCTCCACGCCGGTCGAGCTCGAGTTCGGTCAGGTCGAGAAGGGCTGAGGCCGGTTGGGCGCTGTCTAGGCGCCCGCCTCGAATGCTGCTATAGTGCGCGGCTCGCTCACCTGGCGAACCGCCGGGAATCAATGGCTGCCGCATGGCAGCCATCTGCGTGTGGTCAGAAACGTGAAGCCGGGACACGTGATTTCCCGGTCCGATGGGGAGCCTGCAGTCAAGGCGCTAGCACCCGGAGAGTATCGAAATGGCAAAGAAGATAACTGCTTACATCAAGTTGCAGGTCAAGGCCGGTCAGGCCAATCCTGCGCCGCCGGTCGGCCCTGCACTGGGTCAGCGCGGTCTGAACATCATGGAGTTCTGCAAGGCGTTCAATGCAGCGACCTCCAAGCTGGAGCCGGGTCTGCCGACGCCGGTGGTGATCACCGCGTATTCCGACCGTACCTTCACCTTCATCACCAAGAGCACCCCGGCCAGCGTGCTGCTCAAGAAGGCCGCAGGCGTGACCTCCGGTTCCAAGCGCCCCAACACCGACAAGGTGGGCAAGGTGACGCGCAAGCAGCTGGAAGAGATCGCCAAGGTCAAGGAAGCCGATTTGACGGCGGCCGAGCTGGAAGCGGCAGTGCGCACGATTGCGGGTTCTGCCCGCAGCATGGGTTTGACGGTGGAGGGCTAAGACATGGCACAGAGCAAGCGCGTTAAGGCCATTGCGGCCGCTGTCGTTCCGGGCAAGACCTATGCCTTCGAAGACGCAATCAAGATCCTGAAGACCGTTGCCAAGGCCAAGTTCGTCGAGTCGATCGACGTTGCCGTGCGCCTGGGCGTGGACGCCAAGAAGTCCGACCAGCAGGTGCGCGGTTCGACCGTGCTGCCGGCCGGTACCGGCAAGAGCGTGCGCGTTGCGGTGTTCGCACCGGCCGGCGCCAAGGCTGACGAAGCCCTGGCCGCTGGTGCCGAGGCGGTGGGCATGGACGACCTGGCCGAGAAGATGCAGGCCGGCGACCTGAGCTACGACGTGGTCATCGCGACCCCGGACGCGATGCGCGTCGTCGGTAAGCTCGGCACCCTGCTGGGCCCGCGTGGCCTGATGCCGAACCCGAAGGTCGGCACCGTGTCGGCCAACCCGGGCGAAGCGGTCAAGAATGCCAAGTCGGGTCAGGTGCGTTACCGCACCGACAAGGCCGGCATCATCCACTGCACCATCGGCAAGGCCAGCTTCGATGACGAAGCGCTGAAGTCGAACCTGCAGGCACTGCTGGTCGATCTGATCAAGGCCAAGCCGGCCACCTCCAAGGGTACCTACCTGCAGAAGGTGTCGGTCAGCTCGACGATGGGTCCTGGCGTGACGGTCGACCAGTCGAGCCTTGCACTGAAGTGAGTTGAGGGGTCGGGCCTGTCATGGGCCTGACCCGTCGATGGAGTACAGCATTGTTTTTCCGGCCCGGGTCACCGTGTGCTGGGAGTCCGTTCCCTCCTTTGGGGTAACGGACATTTTGAAGGCGATCGCCGGCTTGTCCGGCGGTAGCCGTCAAAGACCGCAGGCGCGGTCAGCGCAGATCGACGACGGGCACGGATGCTCGCACTGGCAAGGAGTCGCCGTCGATGCAGCGGGATCGCTTAATCAGGTTCGCAAGAGCCGGCCGGCGTAGATGGTGTCGCCCTTCTGGAGCTTTCTGGTTTACGCGCGTCTGGGACATCCCGGATCGAGCCCACTCCAGGTCTAGAACGGCCACCAAAGGAACATCGGTCGATGTTCCCGGCTTCCAGGAAGGAGGCTGCCCTGGACCGCAACCGGCAGGAGCCGCGAGCGGAGTAGTTTGAAGCGGGGATTAGGGATTCGGCATTGGGGATTTGCAGGAGCGGCTTCATGGCTTTCGACGAATCACCAAGCACCAATCACCCATCCCGGCTTTAACGGAGGAGTGCAATGGCTCTCAATCTGTCTCAGAAGCAAGAAGTAGTCGCCGAGCTGGCAGACATCGCCGCCAAGGCTCACTCCTTGATCGCCGCCGAATACGCTGGCATCACGGTCTCCCAGATGACCGCGATGCGCAAGCAGGCCCGCGAAACCGGTGTGTTCTTGAAAGTTGTCAAGAACACTCTGGCTGCGCGCGCCGTTGAAGGTACCGAGTTCGCTGTCGTCGCTGACAAGCTGGTCGGTCCTTTGCTGTACGCGTTTTCGATGGAGGAGCCCGGCGCTGCCGGTCGCCTGATCAAGGAATTCGCCAAGGGCAACGACAAGTTGCAGGCCAAGGTCGTGTCCATCGGCGGGGAACTGTTCCCGGCTGGCCACGTCGACGTGTTGGCTTCGCTGCCGACCCGCGACCAGGCCCTGGCCATGCTGGCCCGCGTGCTGTCCGAACCGGCTGCCATGTTTGCCCGTGCCGTCAAGGCCGTGGGCGACAAGCAGGGTGGTGGCGACGAAGCCGCCGCGCCGGTCGCCGAGACTGCCGAAGCTTGATGTCCTAGCGTTCGCTAGAACCCCAATCCAGAAAATCATTTAAAGGTAATTACAATGTCCCTTACCAACGAACAGATCGTCGACGCCATCGCCGAGAAGTCCCTGATGGAAGTGATGGAGCTGGTCAAGGCCATCGAAGAGAAGTTCGGCGTCTCCGCCGCCGCTCCGGTCGCTGCTGCTGCAGCTGGCCCGGCCGCCGTGGTCGAAGAGCAGACCGAGTTCAACGTGGTGCTGACCAACTGTGGCGCCAACAAGGTCGGCGTCATCAAGGCCGTCCGCGCCGTGACCGGCCTGGGTCTGAAGGAAGCCAAGGACCTGACCGAAGCCGGTGGCATGCTGAAGGAAGGCGCTTCGAAGGACGAAGCCGAGAAGATCAAGAAGGAACTGACCGAAGCTGGCGCGACTGTCGAAATCAAGTAAGCAGTACCTTGCATCGCCAGCGTTTCATGGTGATGCACTGAAGGCTGGGAGCGTAAAGCTCCCGGCCTTTGGCCGTTGATGGAAGGCCGGGATTTGAGAGTCGGCATTCGGGATTCGAAGGCAATCTTCGCGTATTCCCAATCTCGTCATCCCCAATCCCTGCTTCACCGAGTTGGTAGTTGGAAGTAGCGGGAGAAGGCGTGCTGGTGCCGGCAATACCAGCGACTTCCAACTGACAATTTTGTTATTTCAGGGCCGCCGCGACGCGGCCCCCGCAGCCTAGGGTGAAGACTCATGACGTCTTATTCGTTCACCGAAAAAAAGCGTATCCGCAAGGACTTCGGCAAGCAGCGCTCGATTCTCGAAGTGCCGTTCCTGCTTGCGATCCAGGTGGATTCCTACCGCGAATTCCTGCAGGAAGACGTGGAGCCGACCAAGCGTAAGGACCTCGGTCTGCACGCGGCACTGAAGTCGGTGTTCCCGATTTCCAGCTACAGCGGCAACGCCGCGCTGGAATACGTCGGCTACAAGTTGGGTCAGCCGGTGTTTGACGAGCGTGAATGCCGTCAGCGCGGCATGAGCTATGGCGCGCCGCTGCGCGTGACCGTGCGTCTGGTGATCTACGACCGCGAGTCGTCGACCAAGGCCATCAAGTACGTGAAGGAGCAGGAGGTCTATCTTGGCGAAATCCCGCTGATGACCGACAACGGCACCTTCATCGTCAACGGCACCGAGCGCGTCATCGTCTCGCAGCTGCACCGCTCGCCGGGTGTGTTCTTCGACCACGACCGTGGCAAGACCCACAGCTCTGGCAAGCTGCTGTACAGCGCCCGCATCATTCCGTACCGCGGTTCCTGGCTGGACTTCGAGTTCGACCCGAAGGATGCGCTGTTCACCCGTATCGACCGTCGCCGCAAGCTGCCGGTGTCGATCCTGCTGCGTGCGCTTGGCTACAGCAACGAAGAGATGCTGGCCGAGTTCTTCGAGATCAACACCTTCCACATCAACCCGGACGAAGGCGTGCAGCTGGAGTTGGTGCCGGAGCGTCTGCGTGGTGAAACGCTGAACTTCGACCTGGCCGATGGCGACAAGGTCATCGTGGAAGCGGGCAAGCGCATCACCGCCCGTCACGTCAAGCAGCTCGAAGCCGCCGGCGTTGCCGCGCTGGCCGTGCCGGACGACTATCTGCTCACCCGCATCCTGTCGCACGACGTGGTCGATGGCTCGACCGGCGAACTGCTGGCCAATGCCAACGACGAGATCACCGAAGACCAGCTGGCGGCCTTCCGCAAGGCCGGCGTCGATGCGGTCGGCACCCTGTGGGTGAACGATCTGGACCGCGGTCCGTACCTGTCCAACACCCTTCGCATCGATCCGACCAAGACCCAGCTCGAAGCGCTGGTCGAGATCTACCGCATGATGCGCCCGGGCGAGCCGCCGACCAAGGAAGCCGCTCAGAACCTGTTCCACAACCTGTTCTTCACCTTCGAGCGTTACGACCTGTCCACGGTTGGCCGCATGAAGTTCAACCGTCGCGTCGGCCGCAAGGACGTGCTGGGCGAGTCGGTGCTGTACGACAAGAAGTACTTTGCCGAGCGCAACGACGAAGAATCCAAGCGCCTGGTCGCCGAGCACACCGACACCTCCGACATCCTGGAAGTGATCAAGGTGCTCACCGAGATCCGTAACGGTCGCGGCGTGGTCGATGACATCGATCACCTGGGCAACCGTCGCGTGCGTTCGGTCGGCGAAATGGCCGAGAACGTGTTCCGCGTGGGCCTGGTCCGCGTCGAGCGCGCGGTCAAGGAACGCCTGTCGATGGCTGAGTCCGAGGGTCTGACCCCGCAGGAACTGATCAACGCCAAGCCGGTGGCTGCGGCGATCAAGGAGTTCTTCGGCTCCTCGCAGCTGTCGCAGTTCATGGACCAGAACAACCCGCTGTCGGAAGTGACGCACAAGCGTCGCGTCTCCGCACTGGGCCCGGGCGGTTTGACCCGCGAGCGCGCCGGCTTCGAAGTGCGCGACGTGCATCCGACCCATTACGGCCGCGTCTGCACCATCGAAACTCCGGAAGGCCCGAACATCGGCCTGATCAACTCGCTGGCCGTGTTCGCCCGCACCAACCAGTACGGCTTCCTCGAGACGCCGTACCGCAAGGTGCTGGACGGCAAGGTCTCCGACGACGTCGAATACCTGTCGGCGATCGAAGAGAACGAGTACGTGATCGCCCAGGCGAACGCGCTGACCGATGCCAAGAACATGCTCACCGAGCAGTTCGTGCCGTGCCGGTTCCAGGGCGAGTCGCTGCTGAAGCCGCCGGCCGAAGTGCACTTCATGGACGTCTCGCCGATGCAGACCGTGTCGGTCGCCGCGGCGCTGGTGCCGTTCCTGGAGCACGATGACGCCAACCGCGCACTGATGGGCGCCAACATGCAGCGCCAGGCCGTGCCGACGCTGCGTTCGCAGAAGCCGCTGGTTGGTACCGGCATCGAGCGTGCGGTTGCGCGCGACTCGGGCGTGACCGTCAATGCCTTGCGTGGTGGCGTGATCGAGCAGATCGACGCGGCCCGCATCGTGGTCAAGGTCAACGAGGCGGAAATCGGCGGCGGCACCGATGCCGGCGTGGATATCTACAACCTGATCAAGTACACCCGCTCCAACCAGAACACCTGCATCAACCAGCGTCCGCTGGTGAACGTGGGTGACGTGATCGCGCGCGGCGACGTGCTGGCCGACGGCCCGTCCACCGACATCGGTGAACTGGCGCTGGGCCAGAACATGCTGATCGCGTTCATGCCGTGGAACGGCTACAACTTCGAAGACTCCATCCTGCTCTCCGAGCGCGTGGTGGAAGAGGATCGTTACACCACGATCCACATCGAGGAACTGACCTGCGTTGCACGCGACACCAAGCTGGGGCCGGAGGAAATTTCCGCCGACATCCCGAACGTGTCCGAGCAGGCGCTGAACCGTCTGGACGAGAGCGGCGTGGTGTACATCGGTGCGGAAGTGCGCGCCGGCGACATCATGGTCGGCAAGGTCACGCCGAAGGGCGAGAGCCAGCTGACCCCGGAAGAAAAGCTGCTGCGTGCGATCTTCGGTGAGAAGGCGTCCGACGTGAAGGACAGCTCGCTGCGCGTGCCCCCGGGCATGGACGGCACCGTCATCGACGTGCAGGTCTTCACCCGCGACGGCATCGAGAAGGACAAGCGTGCGCGTCAGATCGAAGAGTCCGAGATCAAGCGCGTCAAGAAGGATTTCGACGACCAGTTCCGCATCCTGGAAGCAGCCATCTACGCACGTCTGCGTTCGCAGATCGTGGGCAAGGTTGCCAACGGCGGTCCGAACCTGAAGAAGGGCGACAACGTCACCGACGCGTATCTGGACGGACTGAAGAAGTCCGATTGGTTCCAGCTGCGCATGAAGGACGAAGACGCCGCCGACGCCATCGAGCGCGCACAGAAACAGATCCAGGCGCACGAGAAGGAATTCGAGGCACGCTTTGCCGACAAGCGCGGCAAGATCACCCAGGGCGATGACCTCGCACCGGGCGTGCTGAAGATGGTCAAAGTGTTCCTGGCAGTGAAGCGCCGCATCCAGCCGGGCGACAAGATGGCAGGCCGCCACGGCAACAAGGGTGTGGTCTCCAATGTCGTGCCGGTCGAGGACATGCCGTACATGGCCACCGGCGAGCCGGTCGACATCGTGCTGAATCCGCTCGGCGTGCCGTCGCGTATGAACATCGGCCAGATTCTGGAAGTGCATCTGGGCTGGGCTGCCAAGGGCCTGGGTCGCAAGATCCAGCGCATGCTGGAAGCCCAGGCGGCGGTCAGCGAGCTGCGCAAGTTCCTGGACGACATCTACAACCACGACAGCGCGATCAATGCACAGCGCGTGGACCTGTCGCAGTTCAGCGATGAGGAATTGCTCAACCTGGGCAAGAACCTGATCGATGGCGTGCCGATGGCCACCCCGGTGTTCGACGGCGCCAGCGAAGCGGAAATCAAGCGCATGCTGGAACTGGCCGAGCTGCCGCAGAGCGGTCAGACCCAGCTGTACGACGGTCGTACCGGCGAAGCGTTCGATCGCAAGACCACGGTCGGCTACATGCACTACCTGAAGTTGAACCACCTGGTCGACGACAAGATGCATGCGCGCTCGACCGGTCCGTACTCGCTCGTCACCCAGCAGCCGCTGGGCGGCAAGGCGCAGTTCGGTGGTCAGCGCTTCGGTGAGATGGAAGTCTGGGCGCTGGAAGCCTACGGCGCGGCCTACACCCTGCAGGAAATGCTGACGGTGAAGTCCGACGACGTGCAGGGCCGCAACCAGATGTACAAGAACATCGTCGATGGTGAGCACGAGATGGTCGCGGGCATGCCGGAATCCTTCAACGTGTTGGTGAAGGAAATCCGCTCGCTGGCGATCAACATGGAACTGGAAGAGTGATCGCGCCGGATCCCGGTGCCGCAACGCGGTGCCGGGATCTGGAACGTAAGTCCCTCGGTTTCATCTCAGATACGAAATTCCTCCGACCCGGAGATATCAAATGAAAGACCTGCTCAACCTCTTCAATCAACAGCGCCAGACGCTGGATTTCGACGCGATCAAGATCGCGCTGGCATCGCCGGACCTGATCCGTTCGTGGTCCTACGGCGAAGTGAAGAAGCCCGAAACCATCAACTACCGGACCTTCAAGCCCGAGCGTGACGGCCTGTTCTGCGCCGCTATCTTCGGACCGATCAAGGACTACGAGTGCCTGTGCGGCAAGTACAAGCGCATGAAGCACCGCGGTGTGGTCTGCGAAAAGTGCGGCACCGAAGTCACCCTGGCCAAGGTGCGTCGCGAGCGCATGGGTCACATCGACCTGGCCTCGCCGGTCGCGCACATCTGGTTCCTCAAGTCGCTGCCCTCGCGCATCGGCCTGATGCTGGACATGACCCTGCGTGACATCGAGCGCGTGCTGTACTTCGAAGCCTACGTGGTCACCGAGCCGGGCCTGACCCCGCTCGAGCGCCGCCAGCTGCTGACCGAAGAGCAGTACCTGACCGCACGCCAGGAGTACAACGACGACTTCGACGCCGCCATGGGCGCCGAGGCCGTGTACGAATTGCTGCGCACGATCGACCTGCAGTCGGAAATGACCCGCCTGCGCGAGGAAATCGCCAGCACCGGTTCGGAAACCAAGCTCAAGCGCCTCACCAAGCGCATCAAGCTGATCGAAGCCTTCCTGGAATCGGGCAACCGTCCGGAGTGGATGGTCATGACCGTGCTGCCGGTGCTGCCGCCGGACTTGCGTCCGCTGGTGCCGCTGGATGGCGGCCGCTTCGCGACCTCGGATCTGAACGATCTGTACCGCCGCGTGATCAACCGCAACAACCGTCTGCGTCGTCTGCTCGAGCTCAATGCGCCGGACATCATCGTGCGCAACGAGAAGCGCATGCTGCAGGAATCGGTCGATGCGCTGCTGGACAACGGCCGTCGCGGCCGTGCCATCACCGGCACCAACAAGCGTCCGCTGAAGTCGCTGGCCGACATGATCAAAGGCAAGCAGGGCCGGTTCCGTCAGAACCTGCTCGGCAAGCGCGTGGACTACTCCGGTCGTTCGGTCATCACCGTCGGTCCGTACCTCAAGCTGCACCAGTGCGGCCTGCCGAAGAAGATGGCGCTGGAGCTGTTCAAGCCGTTCGTGTTCGCCAAGCTGCAGCGTCGCGGCCTGGCCACCACCATCAAGGCCGCCAAGAAGCTGGTCGAGCGCGAAGAAGCCGAAGTCTGGGACATCCTGGAAGAAGTGATCCGCGAGCATCCGGTGCTGCTGAACCGTGCGCCGACCCTGCACCGCCTGGGCATCCAGGCGTTCGAGCCGGTGTTGATCGAAGGCAAGGCCATCCAGCTGCATCCGCTGGTGTGTACTGCGTTCAACGCCGACTTCGACGGTGACCAGATGGCCGTCCACGTGCCGCTCTCGCTGGAAGCCCAGCTGGAAGCGCGTGCGCTGATGATGTCCACCAACAACATCCTGTCGCCGGCCAACGGCGAGCCGATCATCGTGCCGTCGCAGGACGTGGTGTTGGGCCTGTACTACATGAGCCGCGCCCTGGAGAACAAGAAGGGCGAAGGCATGGTGTTCGCCAACACCAGCGAAGTGAAGCGCGCCTACGACAACCGCGTGGTGGAACTGCACGCCAAGGTCAAGGTCCGCATCACCCAGGTGGACGTGGAAGCCGACGGCAAGCGCAGCAGCGGCACCTCGATCGTGGACACCACGGTCGGTCGTGCGCTGCTGAGCGAAATCCTGCCCGAAGGCCTGCCGTTCCAGCTGGCCAACACCGAGATGACCAAGAAGAACATCTCGCGTCTGATCAACTCCAGCTACCGTCTGCTGGGCTTGAAGGACACCGTCGTGTTCGCCGACAAGCTGATGTACACCGGCTATGCCTACGCAACCCGCGCAGGCGTGTCGATCGGCATCGACGACATGCTGATCCCGGACGAGAAGAAGGGCATCCTCACCGAGGCCGAAGCCGAAGTGCTGGAGATCCAGGAACAGTACCAGTCCGGTCTGGTCACCGCCGGCGAGCGCTACAACAAGGTCGTGGACATCTGGTCGCGCACCAGCGAGCGCATCGCCAAGGCGATGATGGACACCATCGGTACCGAGAAGGTCGAAAATGCCAAGGGCGAAACCATCGACCAGAAGTCGATGAACTCGCTGTACATCATGGCCGACTCCGGTGCGCGTGGTAGCCAGGCGCAGATCCGTCAGCTGGCCGGCATGCGCGGCCTGATGGCGCGTCCGGATGGCTCGATCATCGAGACGCCGATCAAGGCGAACTTCCGCGAAGGCCTGAACGTGCAGGAGTACTTCAACTCCACCCACGGTGCCCGTAAGGGTCTGGCCGATACCGCGCTCAAGACCGCGAACTCGGGGTATCTGACCCGTCGTCTGGTCGACGTGGCGCAGGACGTGGTGATCACCGAGGTCGATTGCGGCACCACCGAAGGGTTGATCATGACCCCGATCGTGGAAGGCGGCGACGTGGTGGAACCGTTGCGCGAGCGCGTGCTGGGCCGTGTGGTGGCCGAGGACGTGTACCTGCCGGGCAACGACGAAGAGCCGATCGTCACCCGCAACACGCTGCTGGACGAAGCCTGGGTTGCCAAGCTGGAAGACGCCAGCGTGCAGTCGGTGAAGGTGCGTTCGACCATCAGCTGCGAATCCTCGTTCGGCGTGTGCGCACGCTGCTACGGTCGCGATCTCGCCCGCGGTCACCAGGTCAACATCGGTGAGGCGGTCGGCGTCATTGCGGCGCAGTCGATCGGTGAGCCGGGTACCCAGCTGACCATGCGTACGTTCCACATCGGTGGTGCGGCATCGCGTGCGGCGGCGGTGGACAACATCACCGTCAAGACCACCGGCTCGGTGAAGTTCAACAACCTGAAGTCTGTGGCGCACGCCAGCGGCGCGCTGGTCGCTGTCTCGCGTTCGGGCGAACTGTCCGTGCTCGACGGCCATGGCCGCGAGCGCGAGCGTTACAAGCTGCCGTACGGTGCCACCATCACCGCCAAGGATGGTGATGCGGTCAAGGCCGGGCAGGGCGTGGCGAACTGGGATCCGCATAATCACCCGATCGTGTCGGAAGTGGCCGGTTTCATCCGCTTCATCGACTTCGTCGACGGCGTCACCGTCATCGAGAAGACCGACGAACTGACCGGTCTGGCCTCGCGCGAAATCACCGACCCGAAGCGTCGCGGTGCACATGCCAAGGAGCTGCGCCCGATCGTGCGCATCGTCGACGGCAAGGGCAATGACCTGACGATCCCGAATACGGATCTGCCGGCGCAGTACCTGTTGCCGCCGCGCTCCATCGTCAACCTGCAGGACGGCGCCGCCGTCGGCGTGGGCGACGTGGTCGCCAAGATCCCGCAGGAAGCGTCCAAGACCCGCGACATCACCGGTGGTCTGCCGCGCGTTGCCGACCTGTTCGAAGCGCGCAAGCCGAAGGATCCGGCGATCCTGGCCGAGCGCTCGGGCATCATCAGCTTCGGTAAGGACACCAAGGGCAAGCAGCGCCTGATCATCAAGGACACCGATGGGTCGGAACACGAAGAGCTGATTCCCAAGTACCGCCAGATCATCGTGTTCGAAGGCGAGCATGTGACCAAGGGCGAGACCGTGGTGGACGGCGAGCCGAGCCCGCAGGACATCCTGCGTCTGCTGGGTGTCGAGCCGCTGGCCGCGTATCTGGTCAAGGAAATCCAGGACGTGTATCGCCTGCAGGGCGTGAAGATCAACGACAAGCACATCGAGGTGATCACCCGCCAGATGCTGCGCAAGGTCGAGATCACCGACCAGGGCACCAGCAAGTTCCTCAACGGCGAGCAGGTCGAGCGCCAGCGCGTCATCGAGGAAAATGCCCGCCTGGTCAAGCGCAACGAGCTGCCGGCCAAGTACGATCCGGTGCTGCTGGGTATCACCAAGGCCTCGTTGGCCACCGAGTCGTTCATCTCGGCGGCCTCGTTCCAGGAGACCACCCGCGTGTTGACCGAGGCTGCCGTGCGCGGCACCCGCGACAACCTGCGCGGTCTGAAGGAAAACGTGATCGTGGGTCGTCTGATCCCGGCCGGTACCGGTCTGGCGTATCACGCCGGACGCCGCAAGTCGTCGGGTCTGACCGACTCGGAAATGGAAACGCTGTCGGGCAAGCCGACGGTTGCCGAACCGGTCGCAGCCGTGGCCGACGCTGGCGCGGACGAGGAGTAAGCGCTCCGACGGCGGTCGCAAGATCGCCGTAAGCCAAGCGAAAAGGAGGGCAGGAGGCCCTCCGTTTTCCGGCCTTTGGATGGGCCAGCAGGGTTAGATTTCCGTGAAGTTGACGGAGTTTCGTCCTGCCAGCTATACTTCCCTGTCTCGGCGGGCCGTTTTTCGGCCTGCCTTTGTTTTCGTGCAAGGCCGTCTCGGCCTCTCAATCAGAAGAATCAACTGATGACGACGATCAATCAGCTGGTCCGCAAGCCTCGGCAAGCGACCACCTACAAGAGTGCCTCTCCGGCACTGGACAAGTGTCCGCAGCGCCGTGGCGTCTGCACACGCGTCTATACCACTACCCCGAAGAAGCCGAACTCGGCCCTGCGTAAGGTTGCCAAGGTGCGCCTGACGAACCAGGAAGAGGTCATCAGCTACATCGGTGGTGAAGGCCACAACCTGCAGGAGCACTCCGTGGTCCTGATTCGCGGTGGCCGCGTCAAGGATCTTCCCGGTGTGCGTTATCACACCGTCCGTGGTTCGCTGGACGCCGCCGGCGTCGCAAAGCGCCGTCAAGGTCGTTCCAAGTACGGCGCCAAGCGCCCGAAGAGCTAAGGAAACACTCCAATGTCCCGTAAAGGTTCTACTCCGCAGCGCACCGTCCTGCCTGATCCAAAGCATGGCAGCGAAACCATTGCCCGCTTCATCAATATGGTGATGCAAAGTGGCAAGAAGTCGGTTGCTGAGAAAATTGTCTATGGCGCGATGGACGTCATTGGCGAAAAGAATCCGAATGCCGTCGAGCTGGTGCAGAAAGCACTGGACAACGTGGCCCCGGCTGTCGAAGTTAAATCGCGTCGCGTCGGTGGTGCTACCTATCAGGTGCCCGTCGAAGTGCGCTCCTCCCGTCGCATGGCGCTGGCAATGCGCTGGTTGATCGATTCCGCGCGCAAGCGTGGCGAGAACACCATGCCGCGCAAGCTGGCTGCAGAACTGTTGGACGCCTCGGAAAGCCGTGGCGGCGCGATCAAGAAGCGCGAAGAGACGCACCGTATGGCGGAGGCGAACAAGGCGTTCGCACATTACCGCTGGTGACCTCGTGGGCCTTGGTAACGGGGCCCTTCAGCACCATCTGAGTGCTGTTTGCGACGCCTTTGGCGTCGCATCCAATCCGAAGGCCGCCGAAAGGCGGCGTTCGGCCATCCGAAATCCAAGAAATTGAGAGGCTCCCCGTGGCCCGCACCACCCCTATCGAGCGTTACCGCAACTTCGGCATCATGGCCCACATCGATGCCGGCAAGACCACCACCTCCGAGCGCATCCTGTTCTACACCGGTGTCAGTCACAAGATCGGCGAAGTCCATGACGGCGCTGCAGTGATGGACTGGATGGAGCAGGAGCAGGAGCGTGGTATCACCATCACCTCCGCTGCAACCACTGCATTCTGGTCGGGCATGGACAAGTCCATGCCGCAGCACCGCTTCAACATCATCGATACCCCCGGGCACGTCGACTTCACCATCGAAGTGGAGCGCTCCTTGCGCGTGCTCGACGGTGCGGTGTTCGTGCTGTGCGCCGTTGGTGGCGTGCAGCCGCAGTCCGAGACCGTGTGGCGCCAGGCCAACAAGTATTCCGTGCCGCGCATGGCCTTCGTCAACAAGATGGACCGTACCGGTGCCAACTTCGACAAGGTCGTCGAGCAGTTGAAGGCCCGTCTGGGTGCCTACGCCGTGCCGATGCAGGTGCCGATCGGCGCCGAAGACGGCTTCGAGGGCGTGGTCGACCTGCTCAAGATGAAGGCGATCCATTGGGATACCGCATCGCAGGGCACCACCTTCGAATACCGCGACATCCCGGCCGACCTGGTCGAGATCGCGACCGAGGCGCGTTCGTTCATGGTCGAGGCGGCTGCCGAAGCCAGCGAAGACCTGATGGACAAGTACCTCAACGAGGGCGACCTGAGTGAAGAGGAGATCCTGGTGGGTCTGCGCGAGCGCACCCTGAAGGTCGAAATCGTGCCGGTGTTCTGCGGCTCGGCGTTCAAGAACAAGGGCGTGCAGGCCATGCTCGACGGCGTCGTGCACCTGCTGCCGTCGCCGGCCGACCGTCCGCCGGTCCAGGGTATCGACGAGGACGAGAAGGAAGACACCCGTCCTGCCACCGATACCGCGCCGTTCTCGGCGTTGGCGTTCAAGATCATGACCGACCCGTTCGTGGGCTCGCTGACGTTCTTCCGTGTCTACTCGGGCACGTTGAACTCCGGCGACCAGGTCTACAACCCGGTCAAGTCGAAGAAAGAGCGCGTGGGCCGCATCCTGCAGATGCACTCCAACAATCGCGAAGAGATCAAGGAAGTGCGCGCTGGTGACATCGCCGCTGCCGTGGGTCTGAAGGACGTCACCACCGGCGACACGCTGTGTGCGCAGGACAAGGTCATTACCCTGGAGCGCATGGTGTTCCCGGAGCCGGTGATCTCGATGGCGGTGGAGCCCAAGACCAAGTCGGACCAGGAAAAGATGGGCATGGCCCTGGGCCGTCTGGCGCAGGAAGATCCCTCGTTCCGCGTCAAGACCGACGAAGAATCTGGCCAGACCATCATCTCGGGCATGGGCGAGTTGCACCTGGACATCATCGTCGACCGTATGCGTCGCGAGTTCAATGTCGAGGCCAACGTCGGCAAACCGCAGGTGGCCTACCGCGAAACGATCCGCAAGTCCGACGTCAAGTCCGACTACAAGCACGCCAAGCAGTCCGGTGGTAAGGGTCAGTACGGTCACGTGGTGATCGAGCTGTCGCCGATGACCGAGGAAGATCGCAAGAGCGACAACGTCAAGGATGATTTCCTCTTCATCAACGACATCACCGGCGGCATCATCCCGAAGGAATTCATCCCCTCGGTCGAAAAGGGTCTGCGCGAGACGATCACCAGTGGTCCGATCGCCGGCTTCCCGGTGGTGGGTGTGAAGGTCAAGCTGGTGTTCGGCTCGTACCACGACGTCGACTCCTCGGAAATGGCGTTCAAGCTGGCCGCGTCGATGGCGTTCAAGCAGGGCTTTGCGAAAGCCAGCCCGGTGTTGCTGGAGCCGATCATGAAGGTCGAGATCGTCAGCCCGGAGGATTACCTGGGTGACGTGATGGGCGACGTGAGCCGCCGTCGTGGCGTGCTGCAGGGTCAGGACGACAGCCCGTCGGGCAAGATCATCAACGCGATGATTCCGCTGGGCGAGATGTTCGGTTATGCGACCTCGCTGCGCTCGATGAGCCAGGGCCGTGCGACGTTCTCGATGGAATTCGACCACTACGAAGAGGCACCGGCCAACATCGCCGACGCCGTCACCAAGAAGGGCTGAGTTCGCTCAGCCGCTTCTCACAAATTTTTCAATTAGAGGTAGTTAGTCATGGCAAAAGCTAAATTTGAGCGCACCAAGCCGCACGTGAACGTCGGCACCATCGGTCACGTCGACCATGGCAAGACCACGTTGACAGCCGCGCTGACCAAGATCGGTGCTGAGCGTTTCGGTGGCGAGTTCAAGGCGTACGACGCGATCGACGCGGCGCCGGAAGAGAAGGCGCGCGGCATCACGATTTCGACCGCACACGTCGAATACGAATCCCCGACCCGTCACTACGCGCACGTCGATTGCCCCGGCCACGCCGACTACGTCAAGAACATGATCACCGGTGCGGCGCAGATGGATGGCGCGATCCTGGTGTGTTCGGCCGCCGACGGCCCGATGCCGCAGACCCGCGAGCACATCCTGCTCTCGCGTCAGGTCGGTGTGCCGCACATCGTCGTGTTCCTGAACAAGGCTGACATGGTCGACGACGCCGAGCTGCTCGAGCTGGTCGAGATGGAAGTGCGCGAGCTGCTCAGCAAGTACGACTTCCCGGGCGATGACACGCCGATCATCCACGGTTCGGCGCGTCTGGCGCTGGACGGCGACCAGAGCGACATCGGTGTGCCGGCGATCCTGAAGCTGGTCGAGGCGCTGGATTCGTTCATTCCGGAGCCGACCCGCGACGTCGACCGTCCGTTCCTGATGCCGGTCGAAGACGTGTTCTCGATCTCCGGCCGCGGCACCGTGGTGACCGGTCGTATCGAACGCGGCATCATCAAGGTTGGCGACGAAATCGAAATCGTCGGTATCCGTGACACCCAGAAGACCACCGTCACCGGCGTGGAAATGTTCCGCAAGCTGCTGGACCAGGGTCAGGCGGGCGACAACGCCGGTCTGCTGCTGCGCGGCACCAAGCGTGACGACGTCGAGCGTGGCCAGGTGCTGTGCAAGCCGGGTTCGATCAAGCCGCATACCGAGTTCGAAGCCGAAGTCTACGTGCTGTCGAAGGACGAGGGTGGCCGTCATACCCCGTTCTTCAAGGGTTACCGTCCGCAGTTCTACTTCCGCACCACCGACATCACTGGCGCCTGCCAGCTGCCGGAAGGCGTGGAGATGGTGATGCCGGGCGACAACGTGAAGATGGTCGTGACCCTGATCAATCCGGTCGCGATGGACGAAGGTCTGCGCTTCGCCATCCGTGAAGGCGGTCGTACCGTCGGCGCCGGCGTGGTTGCCAAGATCGTCAAGTAAGTCCTGCAATCCGGCGGCTTCGGTCGCTGGATCCGCGCGAACAAGGGTCGGCGCAAGCTGGCCCTTTTTCGTGGGCCGCGTCGGAGGCGCGCGCGTGGCCGGCGTCTTTATCGGGTAGGGCGCTTGCGCATGTAAAAGTGCCCCGCTATAATGCGCGGCTCGGTGTCCCTGGGTAGGGCGCTGAGTTACAGCGAAAAGAACGGCAGGATGCCGCTCGTGTTCGCCAGACCGGGAAGGTCGCGTTGCATGGAGCACTCAACAACTCACCTGTTGTTGACCGTGCTCTTGTTGCGCATTATACTTTTCCGTCTGGGCGGGCCGGTTTACCGGTCTGCCTCAGTTTTTGGGCGGAGGAAATGCCCTCGTCAGCAGGATGCATGGCGATTTCATCTACGTCAGGAATATCGGGGCAGGTATCCCAGAGGCCTTGCCCGTCGCTCTTTTAACGAAGGAAGCTTCCGTCATGTCGGAACAAAAGATCCGGATTCGGTTGAAGGCGTTCGATCATCGTTTGATCGACCGTTCGGCCAGCGAGATCGTCGAAACGGCTAAGCGGACCGGCGCGCAAGTGCGTGGCCCGATCCCGTTGCCGACCAAGATCGAACGTTACACCATCCTCGTATCCCCGCATGCCGACAAGGATGCGCGTGACCAGTACGAAACCCGCACGCACAAGCGTGTGCTCGATATCGTCGACCCGAACGACAAGACCGTGGACGCGCTGATGAAGCTCGAACTCGCGGCTGGCGTCGACGTTCAGATCAAGTTGACCTGAGGACTACGACCATGACGAAGAAATATTCGTTGGGCTTCGTAGGCCGCAAGGCTGGTATGAGCCGCGTCTTCACCGAAGACGGTCGCTCGGTACCGGTCACGCTGATCGAAGCAACTCCAAACCGCATCGCGCAGATCAAGACCGTCGAAGCTGACGGCTACAGCGCCGTGCAGATTACCGTTGGTGCCCGTCGTGCCGCGCTGGTCAACAAGCCGGCTGCTGGCCACTTCGCCAAGGCGAAGGTGGAAGCGGGTCGCGGCCTGTGGGAATTCCGCGTTGAAGATGCCCAGCTCGGCGATTTCGCCGTCGGCGGCGTAATCAAGGCGGACATCTTCGAGGTCGGCCAGAAGGTCGACGTCCAGGGCGTCACCAAGGGTAAGGGTTTCCAGGGCACCATCAAGCGCTACAACTTCCGTATGGGCGATGCAACTCACGGTAACTCGCTGTCGCATCGCGCGCCGGGTTCGTTGGGTCAGCGCCAGACCCCGGGTCGCGTTTTCCCGGGCAAGAAGATGTCGGGCCACATGGGCGCCGTGCAGCAAAGCACGCAGAACCTGGAAGTGGTCAAGGTCGACGTCGAGCGTGGTCTGATTGCTATCCGCGGCGCCGTGCCTGGCGCAGCTGGTGGCGACGTGATCGTCCGTCCGGCGAGCAAGGCATAAGGAGAGATGACGATGGAACTCGTTATCACGGGTAGCAACAACAAGGTCTCGGTCTCCGATGCCGTGTTCGGTCGCGAATTCAGCGAAGATCTGGTTCACCAGGTCGTCGTCGCTTATCGCAATGCCGGTCGCGCTGGTACCAAGGCACAGAAGACGCGTTCGGAAGTTGCGGGCACGACCAAGAAGTCGAAGAAGCAGAAGGGCGGCGGTGCGCGTCATGGCGCGCTGACGGCTCCGATCTTCGTCGGCGGCGGCGTGACCTTCGCGGCCAAGCCGCGCAGCTTCGAACAGAAAGTCAACCGCAAGATGTACCGTGCGGCCATCTGCGCGATCTTCTCTGAGCTTAATCGCCAGGGTCGCCTGATGATCGTCGATGCGTTCGACGTCGAAACCACCAAGACCCAGGGTCTGATCGAGAAGCTGAAGGGACTGGATGTGGGCAAGCGCCCGCTGATCGTCACCGAGGAAGCCTCCGAGCACCTGTATCTGTCCGCCCGCAATCTGCCGTATGTGCAGGTGCGTGATGTGCAGGGTCTGGATCCGGTCGCTCTGGTCGGGGCCGATACGGTCGTGATCACCGCCGATGCGGTCAAGAAGGTCGAGGAGTGGCTGGCATGAGCAGCAACGAAAAAATCTTCAGCGTGCTGCGTGCTCCGCGAGTCTCCGAAAAGACCGCGCGCCTGCAGGAAATCTCCAACCAGTATGTCTTCGAAGTTTCGAACGAAGCCACCAAGGCCGATGTAAAGGCCGCGGTCGAGCAGCTGTTCGACGTCAAGGTCAAAGCGGTCAACGTGGTCAACGTCAAGGGCAAGAGCAAGTCCTTCCGTAACCGTGCTGGCAGCCGTGGCAATTGGCGCAAGGCGTACGTCCGCCTGGTTGATGGTCAGTCCATCGACGTAACGGCCAAGGCCTGAGGTCCATCCCATGCCATTGATGAAGTTCAAACCCACCTCTCCCGGCCGTCGTTCCGCCGTGCGCGTGGTTACTCCCGATCTGCACAAGGGCGCACCGCACGCGGCGCTGCTCGATTCGCAGAGCAAGTCCGGTGGTCGTAACCACCATGGCCGCATCACCGTGCGTCACGTCGGTGGTGGTCATAAGCAGCACTACCGCATCATCGACTTCAAGCGCAACAAGGAAGGTATTCCGGCGCGTGTGGAGCGGATCGAATACGATCCGAACCGTACCGCTCATATCGCCCTGCTGTGCTATGTCGACGGCGAGCGTCGCTACATCATCGCCCCCAAGGGCTTGAAGGCTGGCGATCAGGTCCTTGCCGGTGCCAACGCACCGATCAAGACCGGCAACACGCTGCCGCTGCGCAACATCCCGGTCGGTACGACGGTCCACGGTATCGAGCTGAAGCCGGGTAAGGGCGCTCAGATCGCACGTGCTGCCGGTGCAGCCGTCCAGCTGGTCGCTCGCGAAGGCATCTATGCCACGCTGCGTCTGCGCTCGGGCGAAATGCGCAAGGTGCCGGTCGAGTGCCGCGCCACCATCGGCGAAGTCGGCAACGACGAGCACAACCTCGAGAAGCTGGGCAAGGCTGGCGCCAAGCGCTGGCGCGGCGTTCGCCCGACCGTTCGCGGTGCGGCCATGAACCCGGTCGATCACCCGCATGGTGGTGGTGAGGCCAAGGCTGGCCAGGGTAATCCGCATCCGGTCACCCCGTGGGGTGTTCCGACCAAGGGTTACAAGACGCGCAAGAACAAGCGCACCCAGCAATTCATCGTCCGCGATCGTAGGGGCTAATCGACCATGGCACGTTCACTCAAGAAGGGCCCGTTCGTCGATCACCACCTTGCAAAGAAGGTGGAGTCCGCTGCGGGTAGCAAGAAGCCGATCAAGACCTGGTCGCGCCGTTCGATGATCCTGCCGGAAATGGTAGGCATCACCATCGCCGTGCATAACGGCAAGAACCACATTCCGGTGCTCGTCAACGAGAATATGGTCGGCCACAAGCTCGGCGAATTTGCCGTCACCCGGACCTTCAAGGGTCACGGTGGCGACAAGAAGTCGAGCAGGTAAGGGAGAGATGACGATGGAAGCGAAAGCAATCCTGCGCACCGCGCGCATCTCCCCGCAGAAGGCCCGCCTGGTCGCTGACCAGGTGCGTGGTTTGTCCGCCGAACGTGCGGTCAATCTGCTGAAGTTCTCGGATAAAAAGGCTGCGCACCTGATCAAGAAGGTTGTGGAGTCGGCGATTGCCAATGCCGAGAACAATCAGGGCGCGGATGTCGACGAGCTGAAGGTTAAGACCATCATGGTTGATGAAGGTCCGTCCCTGAAGCGTTTCATGGCGCGGGCGAAAGGCCGCGGTACCCGCATCCTCAAGCGCACCAGTCACATCACTGTGATTGTCGGCGCCGCCAAGTAAGCGGAAAGGAAAAGACCATGGGTCATAAAGTTCATCCGACTGGAATTCGCCTTGGCATCGCCAAGGACTGGAATTCCAAGTGGTACGCAAACAAGGCCGACTTCGCCGCCTACCTGGCAGCCGACCTGAAAGTGCGTGAAATGCTGCGCAAGAAGCTCGCGCAGGCAGGTATCAGCAAGATCTTGATCGAGCGCCCTGCCAAAACCGCCCGCGTGACCATTCACACCGCCCGCCCGGGCGTGGTGATCGGCAAGCGTGGCGAGGACATCGAAAAGCTGCGCAAGGAAGTGAGCGCGATGATGGGTGTTCCTGCCCACATCAACGTCACCGAAGTGCGCAAGCCGGAGCTGGATGCGCAGCTGGTCGCAGAGTCGATCGCGCAGCAGCTTGAGCGTCGCATCATGTTCCGCCGTGCAATGAAGCGCTCGGTCGGCAACGCGATGCGCCTGGGTGCCCTGGGCATCAAGGTCAACGTGGCTGGCCGCCTCAACGGTGCAGAAATCGCCCGTTCGGAGTGGTACCGCGAAGGCCGCGTGCCGCTGCACACGCTACGTGCCGACATTGATTACGGTTTTGCCGAGGCGTCCACGACGTACGGCATCATCGGCATCAAGGTCTGGATCTATAAGGGTGAGGTCTTCGACTTCTCCCAGGTTGGCCAGGAGAAGCAGGACGACAGCCCGCGCAACGATCGTAACGATCGCGGCGACCGTGGTGACCGTCCTTCGCGCCCGGCTCGTGAAGCGAGGTAACGGCAATGTTGCAACCCAAGCGAACCAAATACCGCAAGATGCACAAGGGCCGTAACGACGGCCTGGCATGGAGCGGAAACGCCGTCAGCTTCGGCGAGTACGGCCTCAAGGCAACCGCGCACGGTCAGCTGACCGCGCGTCAGATTGAAGCAGCACGTCGTACGATCAGCCGCCACGTCAAGAAGGGCGGCAAGATGTGGATCCGTGTGTTCCCCGACAAGCCGATCACCAAGAAGCCGATCGAAGTCCGCATGGGCTCCGGTAAGGGCAACGTGGAGTACTGGGTCGCGCAGATTCAGCCGGGCCGCATGATCTATGAAATCGAGGGGATTCCCGAAGATATCGCTCGTGAGGCGTTCCGCCTTGCCGCCGCGAAATTGTCGGTGACCACCACTTTCGTGACCCGGACGGTGCGCTGATGGATATCAAACAACTCCGCGAGAAGTCGGCTGACGAACTGAAGGCCCACCTGACCGATCTGCGTAAGGAGCAGTTCTCGCTCCGTATGCAGCAGGTCACCGGCCAGCTGCCGAAGACCCACGATACCCGCCGGGTGCGCCGCGAGATTGCTCGCGTCAAGTACCTGCTCGGCAGCACCAAGTAAGGACGGCCGCGATGAGCGACAACAACGAAAAGCAAACGCTGCGCACGGTCGAAGGCCGTGTCGTCAGCAACAAGATGGACAAGACGGTCACCGTGTTGGTGGAGCGCCAGGTCAAGCACCCGTTGTACGGTAAGTACATCAAGCGCTCGTCCAAGCTCCACGCACACGACGCCGACAATGCCTGCAACGAAGGCGACGTCGTGCGTGTGACCGAGATTGCTCCAATGTCCAAGACCAAGAACTGGCGGGTGGTCGAAATCGTCACCCGTTCGGCCGAATAAGGGAGATCTGAATCATGATCCAGATGCAGAGCTACCTCGATGTCGCCGACAATTCGGGTGCCAAGGAAGTGATGTGCATCAAGGTGCTGGGCGGCTCCAAGCGCCGCTACGCACACATTGGCGACATCATCAAGGTGACCGTCAAGGACGCCATTCCGCGTGGCAAGGTCAAGAAGGGCGAAGTCTACGACGCCGTCGTGGTGCGTACCCGCAAGGGTGTGCGCCGTCCCGACGGTTCGCTGATCCGCTTCGATGGCAACGCCGCTGTGCTGTTGAACAATAAGCAGGAGCCGATCGGGACCCGCATCTTCGGGCCGGTGACGCGCGAGCTGCGTTCCGAGAAGTTCATGAAGATCGTCTCGCTCGCTCCCGAAGTGCTGTGAGCGGAGGACATATACATGGCTAACCGTATCAAGAAGGGCGACCAGGTCGTCATCAACACCGGCAAGGACAAGGGTAAGCAGGGTGAAGTTGTGCGTGTGGACGGCGATCGCGTGATCGTCTCCAATGCCAACGTCATCAAGCGCCACACCAAGCCGAACCCGCAGGCGGGTGTCGCCGGCGGCGTGGTCGAGCGTGAAGCGTCGATCCATATCTCCAACGTCAATATCGTCAACCCGGCAACGGGCAAGGGCGAGCGCGTTGGCTTCAAGGTGCTGGAGGATGGACGCAAATTGCGTGTGTTCCGCTCCAGCGGTGAGGCGCTCGACGCCTGAGGAATGCGATCATGAACACTCGTCTCGAAAAGTTTTACAAGGAAAACGTGGTGCCGGCCCTGATGAAGGAATTCGGCTACACCAATCCGATGGAAGTGCCGAAGCTGGTCAAGGTCACGCTCAACATGGGCGTGGGCGAGGCGGCTACCAACAAGAAGATTCTGGAAAATGCGGTCGCCGACATGTCCAAGATCTCCGGCCAGAAGCCGGTGGTCACCAAGTCGCGCGTTTCGGTCGCATCGTTCAAGATTCGTGACGGTTGGCCGATCGGCTGCAAGACCACCTTGCGTCGCGCCAAGATGTACGAGTTTCTGGATCGTCTGATCAACATCTCGCTGCCGCGCGTGCGCGACTTCCGTGGTGTTTCCGGTCGCTCCTTTGACGGTCGTGGCAACTTCAACATGGGTGTGAAGGAACAGATCATCTTCCCGGAAATCGACTTCGACGCCGTCGACGCGATTCGCGGTATGGATATCGCCATCACCACCACCGCCAAGACGGATGCGGAAGCGAAGGCGCTGCTGGCAGCGTTCAAGTTCCCGTTCCGTAACTGACCGTCGAGGACATCCGAAATGGCAAAGACCTCCATGATCCACCGCGACATCAAGCGTGCAAAGCTGGCGAAGAAATTCGCCGGCAAGCGTGATGCGCTGAAGAAGATCCTCTCCAGTCAGGATGCGTCCTACGAAGAGAAGATCGATGCGTCGACCAAGTTGCAGAAGCTGCCGCGCGATTCGTCGCCGAGCCGCCACCGCAACCGTTGCGAGCTGTCCGGCCGTCCGCGCGGTGTCTACCGCAAGTTCGGTCTGGGTCGCAACATGCTGCGCAAGGCCACGATGAACGGTGACGTTCCGGGCCTGCGCAAGGCAAGCTGGTAACAGCATTGCCGGCCGTTTGCGGCCGGCTTGAACAGGATCGTTCTGTTCAACAGGGGAGTCCGACGCAAGTCGGGCTCTTTTGTCGTATACTTCCGCTTCTGTCTTGCCCGCGTGGGCGCGGCATGGCGTAAAGGGTCCTGGCCCATCCCCAGGAAAACACAAGATTTTCGCGAAAGCGGATATCGGTGCACTCAAAGGTACTCATATGAGCATGACTGATCCCATCGCCGACCTGCTGGTACGCATCAAGAATGCGGCCGCGGTTGGTAAGCAGACGGTGAAATTGCCGTCGTCCAAGATCAAGGTTGCGATCGCCCAGGTCCTGAAGGACGAGGGTTACATCACCGACCTGCGCGTGACAGCGACCGAGAACAACAAGTCGGAGCTGGAAATCGTGCTGAAGTATTTCGAAGGCCGTCCGGTCATCGAGACCCTGAAGCGTTTCTCGCGCTCGGGTCTGCGCCAGTACCGCGGCAAGACCGAGCTGCCCAAGGTCCTGGGTGGCCTGGGTATCGCCATCATCTCCACGTCGAAGGGCATCATGACCGATGCGCAGGCTCGCGAAGCCGGCGTTGGTGGTGAAGTCCTGTGCTTCGTGGCCTAAGGGAAGGAATCGATCATGTCCCGTGTAGCCAAGAAGCCTGTTTCCCTTCCGAAGGGTGTTGAACTCAACGTCCAGCCCGAGCTGGTCAGCGTCAAGGGCCCGAAGGGCACCCTGACCCTGCCGAAGCCGACTGGCGTCGAAATCGCCATCGACGGCGACGTTGCCACGCTGTCGGCCAATGACCCGTCGCAGATCGCCATCACCGGTACCGTGCGCGCCATCCTGGCCAACATGGTCAAGGGTGTGTCCGAAGGCTTCGAGCGCAAGCTCGAGCTGGTCGGCGTCGGTTACCGCGCCGCCATGCAGGGCAAGGATCTGAGCCTGGCGCTCGGTTTCTCGCATCCGCTGGTGTTCGTGGCGCCGGAAGGCATCACGCTGTCGACCCCGACCCAGACCGAGATCGTGGTCCAGGGCGCCGACAAGCAGCGCGTCGGCGAAGTCGCCGCCAAGATTCGCGGTTTCCGTCCGCCGGAGCCCTACAAGGGCAAGGGTGTGAAGTACGCCGGTGAAGTCATCATTCGCAAGGAAGCCAAGAAGGCGTAACGCAGGTCCCTCTGCTAGGAGCCCGGCCATCCATGGCCGGACTTTTCGATGCAAAAGCCTGCTTCCTTCAGCTTCCGTAGGATAAATATCATGAGCATCAACAAGAACATCGCCCGTCTGCGTCGCGCCAAGTCCACCCGTTCGCACATCCGTGAGCTGGGCGTCGCTCGCCTGTCGGTGCTGCGCACCGGCCAGCATCTGTATGCGCAGGTCTTCACCGCCGACGGTTCCAAGGTGATCGCCGCGGCGAACACCCTGCAGGCCGACGTCAAGGAAGGCCTGAAGAACGGCAAGAACAGCGATGCGGCCGTCAAGGTCGGCAAGCTGATCGCCGAGCGCGCCAAGGCTGCGGGCATCGAGAAGGTCGCGTTCGACCGCTCGGGCTACCGCTACCATGGCCGTATCAAGGCGCTGGCCGATGCAGCTCGCGAAGGCGGCCTGCAGTTCTAAGCACTGCTGCGGACGTGGCCACCGGTCACGTCCGCGATACCGCCGGCAGGGAGATGCCGGACCGTCCCGTTCTTTTGCAACGGAGCCGGGAACACCGCGTGACTTCACAACCATAAGCGGCTTCGAGCCGTACATACTCAATCAATCAAGGAATCAAGATGGCAGAAGAACGTGCACCGCGGGGTCGTGATCGCGACCGTAACCGCGAAGAGAAAGTCGACGATGGCATGATCGAAAAGCTGGTCGCGGTCAATCGCGTCAGCAAGACGGTCAAGGGCGGTCGTCAGTTCACCTTCACCGCGCTGACCGTGGTCGGCGATGGTCTGGGCAAGGTCGGTTTCGGTTACGGCAAGGCGCGCGAAGTGCCGGTCGCCATCCAGAAGTCGATGGAGCAGGCGCGCAAGAACCTGGCCACCGTCGATCTGAACAACGGTACCTTGTGGCATGCCGTCAAGTCCGGCCATGGCGCAGCACGCGTGTACATGCAGCCGGCCTCGGAAGGTACGGGCGTCATCGCCGGCGGCGCCATGCGCGCTGTGCTGGAAGCGGTTGGCGTCAAGAACGTGCTGGCCAAGGCGGTTGGTTCGCGTAACCCGATCAACCTGGTCCGTGCAACCCTGAAGGGTCTGTCGGAAGTGCAGTCGCCGGCGCGTGTTGCGGCCAAGCGCGGCAAGAAGGTGGAGGAGCTCAACCATGGCTAAGGACACCAACAAGACCGTGACGGTGCGCCTGGTGCGTGGCCTGCGTGGAACCCAGTCGCGTCACCGCCTGTCGGTGCGTGCGTTGGGCCTGAATAAGCTCAACGATGTGCGTGAACTGAAGGACAGCCCGCAGGTTCGCGGCCTGATCAACACCGTTCACTACCTCGTCAAGGTTGAGGACTAATCCCATGACTTTGCATCTCAATGACCTCAAGCCCGCCGACGGCGCCCGCACCGAGCGCACCCGCGTCGGCCGTGGCATCGGCTCCGGCCTTGGCAAGACCTGTGGCCGCGGCCACAAGGGTTCGTTCGCGCGCAAGGGCGGCGGCAAGATCAAGGCCGGCTTCGAAGGCGGCCAGACCCCGATGCAGCGCCGTCTGCCGAAGATCGGTTTCCGTTCCAAGATGGCGCGTGACAGTGCCGAAGTGTTGTCCTACCAGCTGGACAAGCTGGAAGCCGGTGAGATCGACTTTGCAGCGCTGCGTGCGGCCAATCTGGTCCCGAGCCGCGCCAAGAAGGCGAAGATCGTGCTGAAGGGTGAGCTGAGCAAGAAGTTCGTGCTGAAGGGCGTGGCTGCAAGTGCAGGCGCCAAGGCAGCAATCGAAGCTGCCGGCGGCAGCGTAGAGGAGTAATCGGCAGATGGCGCAGGCTGGCATTGGTAACCTCGGTGGCGGGCTCGGCAAGTTCACGGAACTTCGCCAGCGGCTGCTGTTCGTCCTCGGGGCATTGATCGTCTATCGCATCGGCTGCTATGTGCCGGTGCCTGGCGTGAATCCCGATGCCATGCTTTCGTTGATGCAGGCGCAGGGCGGCGGCATCGTGGACATGTTCAACATGTTCTCGGGCGGCGCCCTGCACCGTTTCAGTATTTTTGCGTTGAACGTGATGCCGTACATCTCGGCATCGATCGTGATCCAGTTGGCCACGCACATCTTTCCCGCCCTCAAGGCGATGCAGAAGGAAGGCGAATCCGGCCGACGCAAGATCACCCAGTATTCGCGCATCGGTGCGGTGCTTCTGGCAGTGGTGCAGGGCGGTAGTATCGCGCTGGCACTGCAGAATCAGACCGCGCCCGGTGGTGCTCCGGTGGTGTATGCGCCGGGCATGGGCTTCGTGCTCACCGCAGTGATCGCGCTGACCGCCGGCACCATCTTCCTGATGTGGGTGGGCGAGCAGGTCACCGAGCGTGGCATCGGCAACGGCGTGTCGCTGATCATCTTCGCCGGCATCGTGGCAGGCCTTCCGTCGGCGGCGATCCAGACCGTCGAGGCCTTCCGCGAAGGCAATCTAAGCTTCATTTCACTGCTGCTGATCGTCATCACCATTCTGGCCTTCACGCTGTTTGTGGTGTTCGTCGAACGCGGGCAGCGACGTATCACGGTCAACTACGCGCGTCGCCAGGGCGGTCGCAATGCGTACATGAACCAGACATCGTTCCTGCCGCTGAAGCTCAATATGGCAGGCGTGATTCCGCCGATCTTCGCCTCCAGCATCCTCGCCTTCCCGGCGACGCTGTCGATGTGGTCCGGTCAGGCGGCGTCCGGCAGCGGCGTGGGCTCCTGGCTGCAGAAGATCGCCAATGCGCTCGGGCCGGGCGAGCCGGTGCACATGCTGGTGTTTGCGGCACTGATCATCGGCTTTGCGTTCTTCTACACCGCGCTGGTGTTCAACTCGCAGGAAACCGCTGACAACCTCAAGAAGTCGGGCGCGCTGATTCCGGGCATCCGCCCTGGCAAGGCGACGGCGGATTATGTGGACGGCGTGCTGACACGTCTGACCGCAGCGGGTTCGTTGTATCTGGTGATCGTCTGCCTGCTGCCGGAAATCATGCGTACGCAGCTGGGCACCTCGTTCCACTTCGGTGGTACGTCGTTGCTGATCGCCGTGGTGGTGGTGATGGACTTCATTGCGCAGATCCAGGCGCATCTGATGTCGCATCAGTACGAGAGCCTGCTGAAGAAGGCCAACCTCAAGGGTGGCTCGCGCGGCGGTCTGGCGCGCAGTTAAGTCTCGCGGGCGGTTAGGTGGTACACTAGATCTTCATTGCGTGAAGACGGCCTGGTTCCCGGGCCATGATCTTCCGATCAGAAGGGCGGCTCGCGCGACGTCTCGCGCGCGGGTGTGACGAGGTGGTCCTGTGCGGGAGTAGTACAGGCGATTCGGAGCAGTTTTCTGGATCAACATCGTCCGGCGCCGGAGCGAGGGCACACTCCCCACGCCGGGTCCATGGAACTTTTGGTTCCACGGGCTTCAAAGCAATCCGAGGCCTTGCTACAATTCCGAGTTTACTTTTGATCCATCCTGCCGGATGGCGCCTGGGCGCTGTCGGGCCATCACTCAGTTGGAGAATCGCGTCATGGCGCGTATTGCAGGCGTCAACCTGCCAGCCCAGAAGCACGTCTGGGTCGGGTTGCAAAGCATCTACGGCATCGGCCGTACCCGTTCGAAGAAGCTCTGCGAATCCGCAGGCGTTACCTCGACCACGAAGATTCGTGATCTGTCCGAACCCGAAATCGAGCGCCTGCGCGCCGAAGTCGGCAAGTATGTCGTCGAAGGCGACCTGCGCCGCGAAATCGGTATCGCGATCAAGCGACTGATGGACCTGGGCTGCTATCGCGGTCTGCGTCATCGCCGTGGTCTCCCGCTGCGTGGTCAGCGCACCCGTACCAACGCCCGCACCCGTAAGGGTCCGCGCAAGGCGATCAGGAAGTAAGGGATAGATCATGGCAAAGCCAGCAGAAAAGAAAACGAAGAAGAAGATCAAGCGCGTCATCACTGATGGCGTCGCCCACGTCCACGCTTCGTTCAACAACACCATCGTCACCATCACCGATCGCCAGGGCAATGCGCTGTCGTGGGCTACGTCCGGCGGCGCCGGCTTCCGTGGTTCGCGCAAGTCGACCCCGTTCGCTGCTCAGGTTGCCGCCGAAAAGGCTGGCCGCGCTGCGCTCGATTACGGCGTGAAGTCGCTGGAAGTACGTATCAAGGGTCCGGGTCCGGGCCGTGAGTCGGCCGTGCGTTCGTTGAACAACGTGGGCTACAAGATCACCAACATCATCGACGTGACGCCAATCCCGCACAACGGGTGCCGTCCGCCGAAGAAGCGTCGCGTCTAAAGGGAGCGATAAGAAATGGCTCGTTATATCGGTCCTACCTGTAAGCTCGCCCGCCGCGAAGGCGCCGATCTTTCCCTCAAGAGCCCGGCGCGTGCGCTGGACTCCAAGTGCAAGCTTGAGCAGAAGCCCGGCCAACACGGCGCGGCTCGCAAAGGCAAGCTCTCCGACTACGCTACCCAGCTGCGTGAAAAGCAGAAGGTCAAGCGCATCTACGGGTTGCTGGAGCGTCAGTTCCGCAACTACTACAAGAAGGCCTCGACCAAGAAGGGCAACACCGGCGAGAACCTGCTGCAGTTGCTGGAAACCCGTCTGGACAACGTCTGCTACCGCATGGGCTTTGCCGTTACCCGTCCGGCCGCGCGCCAGCTGGTGTCGCACCGTGGCGTGCTGGTCAATGGCAAGTCGGTGAATCTGGCGTCGTACCAGATCAAGGCTGGCGATGCGATCACGCTGTCGGAAAAGGCACAGAAGCAGCTCCGCGTGCAGGAAGCCCTGACCGTGGCTGAGCAGCACGACATGACGCCGTCGTGGGTCGAAGTCGATTCGAAGAAGTTCAGCGGCGTGTTCAAGGCCGTTCCGGATCGCGCTGACCTGCCTTCGGATATCAACGAAGCGCTGATCGTCGAGTTGTATTCGAAGTAATTCACATTGGAGAGCCTCCGGCACCGCCGGAGGTTCGCAGGAGACCCCGCAACATGACGGTTACCGCCAACCAGGTTCTGCGCCCCCGTGGTCCGCAGATCGAACGTCTTACCGACAATCGCGCAAAGGTCGTGATCGAGCCCTTGGAGCGCGGTTACGGGCACACGCTGGGCAATGCCCTGCGTCGTGTGCTGTTGTCGTCGATCCCGGGTTTTGCGATCACCGAGGTCGAGATCGACGGCGTGCTGCACGAGTACACCACGGTCGAAGGGCTGCAGGAAGACGTGCTTGACGTCCTGCTCAACCTGAAAGACGTGGCGATTCGTATGCATAGTGGCGACAGCGCGACGCTGTCGTTGTCCAAGCAGGGTCCGGGTACGGTCACTGCGGCCGACATCAGGACCGATCACAACGTCGAGATCATCAACGGCGACCATGTGATCTGCCACCTGACCAAGGACACGGCGCTGAACATGCGCCTGAAGATCGAGCGTGGTTTCGGCTATCAGCCGGCTGCTGCGCGTCGTCGTCCGGACGAAGAGACCCGCACCATCGGTCGTCTGATGCTGGATGCGTCGTTCTCGCCGGTGCGTCGCGTTGCCTATGCCGTGGAAGCTGCGCGCGTTGAACAGCGCACCGACCTCGACAAGCTGGTGATCGATATCGAGACCAACGGCACCATCGATGCCGAGGAAGCCGTGCGCACCGCCGCCGACATCCTCAGCGATCAGCTGTCGGTGTTCGGCGATTTCACCCACCGCGATCGCGGTGCGGCCAAGCCGGCTGCCAGCGGCGTGGATCCGGTGCTGCTGCGCCCGATCGACGACCTCGAGCTGACCGTGCGTTCGGCCAACTGCCTGAAGGCCGAGAGCATCTACTACATCGGCGATCTGATCCAGAAGACCGAAGTGGAACTGCTCAAGACCCCGAATCTTGGCAAGAAGTCGCTGACCGAAATCAAGGAAGTGCTGGCACAGCGCGGCCTTGCACTGGGCATGAAGCTGGAGAACTGGCCGCCGGCCGGTGTCGCCCAGCACGGCATGCTTGGTTAATGCATCATCCGCATGGGCGTCTTCGGGCGCCCATGCTGTTTTTACATCGACGGGCCAAAGCCCGCGGTGACATCCGGTCAAAGGACGGCCGGCTCGGACCAACCGCAGTCCATTCAACAGCGCCAGGATGGCGACAACGTCTCTCAAAGCAGTCTCAACATTCCTTAGGAAATCACACTCATGCGTCACCAGAAATCTGGCCGTAAGTTCAATCGCACCAGCGCGCACCGCGAAGCCATGTTCCGCAATATGGCCGCCTCGCTGTTCAAGCACGAGCTGATCAAGACCACCTTGCCGAAGGCCAAGGAACTGCGTCGCGTCGCCGAGCCGCTGATCACCATCGGCAAAGTCGATGGCGTTGCCAACCGTCGTCTGGCGTTTGCCCGCCTGCGCGACAAGGAAGCGGTGGGCAAGCTGTTCGTCGAACTGGGCCCGCGTTATGCGACCCGTCCCGGCGGCTACCTGCGCATCCTGAAGGCCGGCTTCCGTGCCGGTGACAATGCGCCGATGGCCTATGTCGAGCTGGTCGACCGTCCGGTCGTCGCCGAGGAAGTGGCCGAGTAATCGGTTCGCCATTCGCAAGGATCTTGAAAAGCCCGGCTAGCGCCGGGCTTTTTCATTGCAGGCCCCCGAGCCGGGCCTGTCGCCTTGGCGTCGATGTCACAGCCGCAATGCAGTGCAGCGACTTGCAGGGTTCAACCATCGCCAAGCGGCCTGCTGCGACGGTGGCTGCGTCAGGGCTGCATCGCCAACATGCAGGGTGGCGCGTGGCGGGCGATAGGCATGGCTGGACGGGACTTCGCGCCGCAACCTGCCCGATGCAGGCATCCGTGGTCACCGCGGCGGCGATGGCTGATAATCGGACATTCGATCCTAGGCAAGCGGTAGCGATGAATCCATTTCGTTGGGGTTTCCGGGCGCAGTTTTTGCTGGGCTTTCTTGGATGCGCAGGATTGCTTGCCTATGCGATCTATGTGCAGCTGCATCTTGGTCTGGAGCCATGCCCGCTCTGCATCTTCCAGCGGATCGCCTTTGCGGCGCTGGCGGTGTTGTTTCTGCTGGGCGCGTTGCATGGGCCGCGCGCCGCGGGCACGCGTAAGGTCTATGGCGTGCTGAGTTTCCTGGCTGCCGGTGTGGGCATGGGCATCGCGGCGCGGCATGTCTGGGTGCAGATCCGGCCCAAGGACATGATGTCGTCGTGCGGGCCGCCGTTGAGCTTCCTGAGCGAGACGATGGGGCCGTTCGAAGTGTTCCGCACGGTACTGACCGGCACCGGCGACTGCGGCAACATCGATTGGCGCTTCCTGGGCCTGAGCATGCCGATGTGGAGCATGCTCTGGTTCGTGGGCCTGGCACTGTGGGCGCTGTATGCCGGGTTCAGGCAGCGTGGTCCGCGCAAACTGTTCTGATCGTTCCGTTCCGGCACTGGCCGGCGCCCACGCTTTCTGGAGTTCACGATGTCCGCTTCCCCTCATTCGTCCGTCAACCAGGCAGACCAGTGGTCGCCGCAGAGTTGGCGGCAGCGGCCGGCGCTGCAGATGCCGGTGTACCCGGATGCCGTTGCGTTGGAGCACACCCTGGGTGAATTGCGGCAGTTGCCGCCGCTGGTGACCTCCTGGGAAATCTTCGCGCTCAAGCGCCAGCTGGCCGAGGCGCAGGAGGGCAAGCGCTTCCTGCTGCAGGGCGGAGATTGCGCCGAAAATTTCAGCGATTGCGAATCGGGCACGATTTCCAACCGCCTGAAGGTGCTGCTGCAAATGAGCCTGGTGCTGGTGCACGGCCTGCACCTGCCGGTGGTACGGGTCGGGCGCTTTGCCGGGCAGTACGCCAAGCCGCGCTCGGCCGATACCGAAACCCGCGATGGGGTGACCTTGCCGAGCTACCGCGGCGATGTGATCAACGCACCCGCCTTCACCGAAGCGGCACGCGTGCCGGATCCGCAGCGCATGATCACCGCGCATTCGCGCTCGGCGATGACGATGAATTTCGTGCGGGCCCTGATCGACGGCGGCTTTGCCGACCTGCACCATCCCGAATACTGGAATCTGGACTGGGTGGGCTATTCGCCGCTGGCTGCGGACTACCAGAAGATGGTGGCGTCGATCGGCGATGCGGTGCGCTTCATGGAAACCCTGTCCGGCGCGGAGGTCTACAACCTCAATCGCATCGACTTCTACACCTCGCACGAGGCGTTGCTGCTGCCGTACGAGGAGGGCCTGACCCGCCAGGTGCCGCGTCAGTGGGGCTGGTTCAACCTGAGCACGCATTACCCGTGGATCGGCATGCGCACCGCCGCGCTGGATGGCGCGCATGTGGAATATCTGCGTGGGGTACGCAACCCGATTGCGATCAAGGTGGGGCCGTCGGTGCAGCCGGATCAGCTGCTGCGTCTGATCGATGTGCTCAATCCGGAAGACGAACCTGGCCGCCTCAGCTTCATCCACCGCATGGGGGCGGCGCAGATCGCCGAAAAGTTGCCGCCGCTGCTGGAGGCGGTCAGGCGCGACGGGCGTCGGGTGTTGTGGGTGTGCGATGCGATGCACGGCAATACCGAAAGTACCGGCAATGGCTACAAGACACGGCGTTTCGACAATATCCGCAGCGAGGTCGAGTTGTCGTTCGATCTGCACGCGGCAGCCGGGACGCGGCTGGGCGGGGTGCATCTGGAACTCACCGGCGAAGATGTCACCGAATGTACCGGTGGCGCGCGCGAGTTGACCGAGCGCGATCTGGAACGCGCCTACCGTTCCAGCGTGGATCCACGCCTGAACTACGAGCAGTCGCTGGAAATCGCAATGGCAATCGTGCGCAAGCAACAGCAGGTGGCAGCGCAGCCGCTGGGCGGGTGAGGCCGCCGTGCGCATGACGTGATACTCATGCCGCGTGCGGCATGCTGTTGCAGCCATCCCTCTTTCCCCCCACAGGAGGAACGGTTTGACTGCCGATTGGAACGTCATCCGCGAATACGCAATCCCGCTTGGTGCCTCGCTGCTGGCGGGCATCGTCACCTGGTCGCTGATGCTGTGGCTGTTTCGCCGCATGCAGGGCCGCGACTACCGCCGCGCACGCATCATCCGCGTGGTCACGCTGCCGGCTGCCTTCATCCTGCCGCTGCTGTTTCTGGGCATCGCCACCGAAGCGACGCCACTGGCCGGCAAGACGCTGGCAGCGGTACAGCATCTGCTGCACGTCGGCATCGTCGGTTGCGTGACCTGGTTGTTCGTGCGTGCGGTCGCCGCTGGCGAGATGGCGATCCTGCGCAGCAATCCGATCGAGGTGTCCGACAACCTCACCGCCCGGCGCATCCAGACCCAGACACGCGTGCTGAGCCGGGTGGTGATGGGCGCGGTGATCCTGCTCGGCATCTCGGTGGTGCTGCTTGGCTTCGAACAGGTGCGCCAGATCGGCAAGACGCTGCTGGCCTCGGCCGGCATCATCGGGCTGGTGGCCGGTATCGCGGCCAAGCCGGTGTTCGGCAACCTGATCGCCGGCCTGCAGATCGCCCTGACCCAGCCGATCCGGCTGGACGATGTGGTGATCGTGGAAGGCGAATGGGGCCGCATCGAGGAGATCGGCAGCTCGTACGTGGTGGTGCGGATCTGGGACGAGCGACGGATGGTGGTGCCGCTCACCTGGTTCATCGAAAACCCGTTCCAGAACTGGACACGCAGCAGCGCCGACCTGCTCGGCACCGCATTCCTGTGGCTGGACTACCGCACCCCGATCGCGGCGGTGCGTGCCGAGCTGGAGCGCATCTGCAAGAGCGAGCCGCTCTGGGATGGGCGGGTCTGCGTGACCCAGGTGACCGAAACCAGCGAGAGCACGATCCAGGTGCGTCTGCTGGTGAGTGCGCGCAATTCCGGCGATGCGTTCGACCTGCGCTGCATCAGCCGCGAGCGCATGATCGACTTCCTGACCCGCGAGCACCCGTACGCCTTGCCGCGAATCCGTGCCGAAATCGCCGCGCAGGAAAAGCCGCCCCTGCGCGCGGCCGCGCCGATCGCCCCGGAGAGCGTGCGCTCGCCCGGTGCCGAAGACGGCGAGCCTGCGACTACGGTGTAGCTGCAGGCGGTGCTGCGGGTGACGCGCCTGGTGCCGCCGGCGCATAGCTGGGCGCGAACCGCGCCTTGCTGCGCTGCTCGTACGCGTAGGCCAGTTCGATCAGGCGTGGCTCGCTCCAGGCGCTGCCCATGAACAACAGGCCCAGCGGCAGGCCCTGGGTCTGGCCCATCGGCACGCTCAGGCTGGGATAACCGGCCACCGCGGCCGCACCGTAGCCGGCACCGGGAAAGGTGTCGCCCTTGACCAGGTCGGTGACCCAGGCGGCACCGGTGGTGGGCACGATCAGCGCATCCAGGCGATCGGCCTGCAATGCGGCATCGATGCCTTCCGGCCCGGCCAGCCGTCTGGCCGTGGCGCGGGCGGTGAGATACGCGGCATCGTCGAGCCCGGGCGCGGCCTGTGCCTGCTCGAACAGTTCCTGGCCGAAGTAAGGCATCTCGCGCTGCGCGTGGCTGCGGTTGAAGGCGATCACCTGCTCCAGGCTCGACACCGGGGCGGCGCGGCTGCGCAGATACGCGTTCAGGCCGGCCTTGAACTCGACCAGCAAGACCGTCTGTTCGGCAGCATCCCACTGGCCATCGGTCGCCAGGCGGGTTTCGATCACGGTGGCGCCGGCCGCGCGCAGGGTCTGCACGGCGCGGTCCAAGGCGGCGGCGATCGCGGGATCCTCGCGCAGAGGATTGCGCAGCAGGCCCAGGCGCGCCCCGCGCAGGCCATCGGGCTTGAGGTGTGCCAGGTAGTTCGGGGTGGGCGCAGGCGCAGTGCGCGTGGCCGGATCCTGCGGGTCGGGCGCGGCGATCGCCTGCAGCACGGCGGCAGCATCGGCGACGCTGCGCGTCATCGGGCCGGCGGTGTCCTGGCTGGCCGAGATCGGAATGATGCCATCGCGGCTGACCAGGCCCACGGTCGGCTTGAGCCCGACCAGACCGTTCACCGAGGCCGGGCAGGTGATGCTGCCGTCGGTCTCGGTGCCGATACCGACGGTGGCCAGGCTGGCGGCGATCGCCGCGCCGGTGCCGGCGCTGGAGCCGCAGGGGTTGCGATCCAGCGCGTAAGGGTTGCGGGTCAGACCACCGCGTGCACTCCAGCCGGAACTCGACTTGGTGGAGCGGAAATTGGCCCATTCGCTCAGATTGGTCTTGCCCAGGATCACTGCGCCGGCCGTGCGCAGGCGTTGCACCACAAAGGCGTCGCGGCCTGGCCTGAAATCGGCAAGCGCCAGCGAACCGGCGCTGTTGACCATCGGCAGCGCATCGATGTTGTCCTTGAGCAACACCGGAATGCCGTGCAGGGGCCCGCGCACATGGCCGGCGCGGCGTTCGGCGTCCAGTGCGCGTGCGTCGGCTTCGGCTTGCGGGTTGAGTTCGATCACCGCATTGAGGGTGGGGCCGGCGCGATCGATGGTCGCCACGCGGCGCAGGTACGCGCGGGTCAGATCCAGGCTGCTGGTCTCGCCGGACGCCATGCGTGCCTGCAGGCCAACGACGTCGGCATCGCTCAGAGCGTCTTGCCTGGCAGCGGCTGCATGGGCATCGGCAGGCGCCAGGCCGTCATCGGCATGCGCACAGCCGCACAGCGCCAGCAGTAGCGCGAAGGACAAGGTGGTGGATCGCATGGGTGGTCTTCCCCGGAGGACTGTTTGCAGGCTAACGGCGCTGCGTCGGGGTGACAACGTGTATGAGGTGCCCGCAGACGGGCAGGGTGCGTCAGTGCCGCCGGCGCTTGATCAGGTCGCGTGCCAGCACGCCGACCACGATCAGATTGATTGCCAGCACGCCCCAGGCGGTCCAGCCGGGATGGCGGACGATGGCGTAGATATCGAAAGGCAGATAGATGGCCGCCGACAGGCAGCCCAGCAGCGACGCCCAGGCCTTGGCACGCCACAGACCCCAGGCTTCCACGACGTGCAGCAGGCCGTAGGCCAGCATTGCGGCTGCGGCCAGATGGACGGCGTCGGGACTGATGGTCTTGAGCAACGACGGCAGTGCGCCGTGGTCGGGATCCAGATTGAAGCGGCGGATCAGCGTGCTGACCGCGTTCTGCAGCGGGAGCGGGCCCAGAATTTCCAGGCCCGTCGCCGCCAACAGCGCAAGCGCCCCCTTGACCGTCTCCAGCAAGGCGATCACATGCAGTCCCGGATGCGCGCGCGGATCCGGGCTGTAGGGCGTGTTGCGCACGATGATGGACCAGTCGTGCTTAGCCGGAACGGCCAGCGCGCTTGCGATCGCTTTCGGTGAGGAACTTCTTGCGCAGGCGAATTTCCTTCGGAGTGACTTCGACCAGCTCGTCGTCCTCGATGAAGTCCAGCGCCTGTTCCAGCGTGTACTTGATCGCCGGGGTCAGCTTGATCGCATCGTCCTTGCCCGAGGCGCGCATGTTGGTCAGCGGCTTGGTCTTGATCGCGTTGACGGTCAGATCGTTGTCCTTGGAGTGGATACCGATCAGCTGACCTTCGTACACGTTGTCGCCTTCTGCAGCGAACAGACGGCCACGCTCTTCCAACGGCCCCAGCGCATAGGCAGGGGTGGCGCCGGCGGCATTGGCGATCATCACGCCGTTCTGGCGCTTGGCGATGGCGCCCTGTTCCTTCGGGCCGTAATGGTCAAACACGTGGAACAGCAGGCCCGAGCCCTGGGTCAGGGTGCGGAACTCGTTCTGGAAGCCGATCAGGCCACGCGCCGGGATCATGTAATCCAGGCGCACGCGGCCCTTGCCGTCCGGCTCCATGTTCTTCAGCTGGCCCTTGCGGGTGCCCAGCTTTTCCATCACGCCGCCCTGGTGCTGTTCTTCAATGTCCACCACCAGCTGTTCGATCGGCTCCATCTGCTTGCCGTCGATCTCCTTGATGATCACTTCCGGACGCGACACGGCCAGCTCGTAGCCTTCACGACGCATGTTCTCGATCAGCACCGACAGATGCAGCTCGCCACGGCCGGAGACCAGGAACTTGTCGGCGTCGGAGCCTTCCTCGACCTTCAGTGCCACGTTGTGCACCTTCTCGCGGTCCAGACGGTCGCGCAGCTGGCGGCTGGTCAGGAACTTGCCGCCGGACAGGTCCTTGTTGCCGGCGAACGGCGAGTTGTTGACCTGGAAGGTCATCGAGATGGTGGGCTCGTCCACGGTCAGCGCCGGCAGCGCTTCCGGCGCGTCGAGCGCACACACGGTGTCGGAAATGGTCAGCTCGGCCACGCCGGAGATGGCGACGATGTCGCCGGCCTCGGCGGTGTCCTGCTCGATGCGCTCCAGGCCCAAAAAGCCCAGCACCTGCAGCACCTTGCCCTGGCGCTTCTTGCCTTCACGGTCGATCACGCTGACCGGCATGTTCTTCTTCAGCACGCCGCGCTGGATACGGCCGATGCCGATCACGCCGACGAAGTTGTTGTAGTCCAGCTGGCTGATGCGCATCTGGAACGGGCCGTCCGGATCCACGTCCGGTGCCGACACGTGCTGCATGATCGCTTCGTACAGCGGGGTCATGTCGCCGTCGCGCACGCTCGAATCCAGGCTGGCGTAGCCGTTCAGGGCCGAGGTGTAGACGATCGGGAAGTCCAGCTGCTCATCGGTGGCGCCGAGCTTGTCGAACAGGTCGAACACCTGGTCGATCACCCAGTCCGGGCGTGCGCCGGGACGGTCGATCTTGTTGACCACCACGATCGGCTTGAAGCCCATCGCAAACGCCTTCTGGGTCACGAAGCGGGTCTGCGGCATCGGGCCGTCCATCGCGTCGACCAGGATCAGCACCGAGTCCACCATCGACAGCACGCGCTCGACCTCGCCACCGAAGTCGGCGTGTCCCGGGGTGTCGACGATGTTGATGCGGTTGCCGTTCCAGGTGATGGCCGTGTTCTTGGCCAGGATCGTGATGCCACGCTCCTTTTCCTGGTCGTTGCTGTCCATCACGCGCTCAGCCAGCACGGTGCGCTCGGACAGGGTGCCGGACTGCTTCAGCAGGCAGTCGACGAGGGTGGTCTTGCCATGGTCGACGTGCGCGACGATGGCGATATTGCGGAGTTTTTCGATAGACATGCGGAAAGGGCCCCTGTCTGGCGCCAGTCTTGAGATGAGGTAAGCCCGACATTATAGCGGTTTCGTTGCCGTGCCGTTGCGTTCGGCCGTCGAGCGGTCCAAAACGCCCATTCAGCTTGCCGTGAGACCCCCGACGATGGTCCAACCTGCACGGTCGCCTGCACGGCCAGGTGTATTCTAATGAGCTGTCATACACCCTGAAACCTGCAAGGATTTCCATGTCCCTGATCGCCCATTTCGACACCACCCGCGGCCCGATCGTGGTCGAGCTGTTCGCCGACAAGGCCCCGCTGACCGTCGCCAATTTCGTCAACCTGGTCCAGCGCGGCTTCTACGACGGCCTGAGCTTCCACCGCGTCATCGCCGACTTCATGATCCAGGGCGGCTGCCCGGAAGGTTCCGGCCGCGGCGGCCCGGGCTACCGGTTCGAGGATGAAGCCAACAACGGCGTCGGCCACGAGCGCGGCGTGCTGTCCATGGCCAATGCCGGCCCCAACACCAACGGCAGCCAGTTCTTCATCACCCACACCGCCACCCCGTGGCTGGACGGCAAGCACACCGTGTTCGGCAAGGTCACCCAGGGCCTGGACGTGGTCGATGCCGTCGCCCAGGGCGATGTGATCAACAAGGTGACGATCGAAGGCGATACCGACGCCGTGCTGGCCGCCAAGGCCGACCGCGTCGCGGAGTGGAACAAGATCCTCGCCGCTTGATGGCTTTTCCCGAACGGCCGCCGTGTGCGGCCGTTCGTCTGTCACTGCGCGCCGCCAGGCCTCGCGCCACGCCAGCGTGCACCTCCACCCATGTTTTTTAGCAGAGGAAACTCCCCATGAAAGCACCTGTTCGTGTTGCCGTGACCGGCGCTGCCGGCCAGATCGGCTATGCCCTGCTGTTCCGCATCGCCTCCGGCGAAATGCTGGGCAAGGATCAGCCGGTGATCCTGCAATTGCTGGAACTGTCCAATGAAAAGGCCCAGGCCGCGCTCAAGGGCGTGATCATGGAGCTGGAAGACTGTGCATTCCCGTTGCTGGCCGGCGTGGTCGGCACCGACGACGCCGAAGTGGCGTTCAAGGACATCGATGTCGCCCTGCTGGTCGGTGCGCGCCCGCGCGGCCCGGGCATGGAGCGCAAGGACCTGCTGCTGGAGAACGCCAAGATCTTCACCGCGCAGGGCGCGGCGTTGAACAAGGTGGCCAAGCGTGACGTCAAGGTGCTGGTGGTCGGCAACCCCGCCAACACCAATGCCTACATCGCAATGAAGTCGGCGCCGGATCTGAACCCGAAGAACTTCACCGCCATGCTGCGTCTGGACCACAACCGTGCGCTCAGCCAGCTGTCGCAGAAGCTCGGCAAGCCGGTCGGCGGCATCGAGAAGCTGGTGGTGTGGGGCAACCACAGCCCGACCATGTATCCGGACTACCGTTTCGCCACCGCCGATGGTGCGTCCATCGGTGATGCGATCAACGACCAGGAATGGAATGCGTCCACCTTCATTCCGACCGTGGGCAAGCGCGGCGCGGCGATCATCGAAGCGCGCGGCCTGTCCTCGGCAGCGTCGGCCGCCAATGCCGCCATCGATCACGTGCGTGACTGGGTGCTGGGCAGCAATGGCAAGTGGGTGACGATGGGCGTGCCGTCCGACGGCTCCTACGGCATTCCGGAAGGCGTGATCTTCGGCTTCCCGGTCACCACCGAAAACGGCGAGTACACCCTGGTCAAGGATCTGCCGATCGACGACTTCAGCCAGAAGTACATCGACAAGACCCTGGCCGAGCTGGAAGAAGAGCGCAGCGGCGTGTCGCATCTGCTGGGCTGAGTTTCCCGGCTTGGCAGTACATGAAGAACGCCGGGCACTGCCCGGCGTTTTTTTATGCGTCGCTTCCGTGATGCGTTGCGTTCCATGCGCTGGTCGGTGGCGCGGGAAGCGCGCCATCACGCCCATCGATCCTGCAAGGCCGATGCGATTCGCGTTGCCGCCGCATCGATCACATCACGCGGCGCGCTCGGCTCAGGCCAGGCCTTCGGCCTTTAGCGCGGCCTGCACATCGGCATCGTCGAGCATGCGCTGCACGAAGGCAGCCACGGCGCTCAGCCCGCTCAGGTCCACGCCCGCCTTCTGCGCCCATCGCAGCGTCACGAACAGATACGCATCGGCGCCGGTGTGGGTGTCGCCGGCCAGCCAGTTGCGCCCCTGCAGATGCGCGTCGACACGTTCGTACAGGGCGCGCAGCTTGTTGCGTGCGTCGTCATGGCTGCGCGCAATCAGCGCCTCGTCCTGCAGATAGGCAGTGCTGCCGAAAATCGGCTTGAAGGTCGGATGCACATCGGCATTGGCGAAGGCGATCCAGCGATTGATTTCCGCACGGCTGCGCGCGCTGCCATCGCCGGACAGCCCGGTGAGCGGTGCGACGTCGGCGATGTAGTTCAGGATGGCCGCGTTCTGCGTCAGCGCCCAGTCGTCGACGACCAGCAACGGCACCGCACCGGCTGGATTGAGGCGCAGATACCCGGGCGACTTCATCGTGGCGGCGTCGACCACTTCCAGCTCGAAGGGCAGCCCCGACCAGCGCAGCACGATGTGATCTGCCAGCGAACACGCGCCCGGCTTGGTGTACAGCTTCATGAGAATTCCCGCACAAAGACGAAGACGCAAGCTTAGCGGCAACGCGTGAGTGCGTGGGTGACGTCAGGATGCGGTGCGCGGACGCAGCTTCTGCACGCGATAGAACGTGTGGTCGCCGATGGTGGCCACCTGGTATGCATTGCGCCAGCTCGGGCTGGCGATCGCGCTTGCGGCAAAGTGGCTGGCGCCCGGCACGATTTCCTTGCGCTGACCCACCGGTAGCGCCCAGTTGCGCTCTGCAGCCAGTGCCACATGCAGCGCCTTGTTCCAGGCATCGTCATTTTTCAGCTGCGTTCCCGGCGCCACGATGGTGGGCGCGAACTGCTTGCGCGCGGTGACCACCTGGCACATCGAATCGCCCCACAAACCGCTGTCCAGGCGACGCAACGCAACTTCGGCGACGGCTTGCTGGCCGCGCAAGGTCTGATCACGCGCTTCCAGGTACACGGTGGTGCTCAAGCACAACGAATCTGCAGCTGGCTGCGGCAACAACTGCGACAGCCAAAGTATCCAAACCAGTTTCATAGAACTCCTTGCTCCGTATGGGCCGATCCGCAGAGCATCCAAGGTGGATGCACCAGTACAGAGGGCTTGGCGTCATGGGGAGGCGGCCTGCCACGGGTCGCCCGGTCTCCGGCGAGAGAAGGATCTACCGGAGGTGCCCACCAAATGCGGTGGGTCAAAAAGTTGGCGCAAGGTAGGCGTCGATCACAGAATCGCGGCTGAATAGGCGGGGTTGACGCGTGTGAGTGCTTGCTACATCTACCGCTTGGCTCGAGCACGACAGCGCGCTGCATCCGTCGTGTGCGTCGCATCGTGGTGGCGACAGCGGAGGTGGAAATCAACATCGGCGCAATGCGCATGCGGTGTTGCGCGTCTGCGTGTTGTTTGCAACACGCAACGCCTCATGCGCAGGCTACGCATGCAGTGCCATCGGCATGGTGCGCTACACATCATCGTCACTGATGACTGTGCTTGTACGCCGGCGTCTTGCCGCAGCAGCAGTGGGACATCCACATGCGAACGCAGGGTGCAGGAAAGAACTGTCAGTGCGGGATGTCGTGCTGCCGGGATCATGCATCGTGCGCTTGCTCATGCAGCGTACAACCCTGTGTTGCAGTCGCTAGGGCCAGAGAAGGCGGTAGCGTGTTCGATGCGAATTGATGGGGGTGGGTATCCGCGACGCGTCATGACAGCTATTGCTGTCGCATCGCATCCCCAGGTCGCTCGCCACGCCTGCACCTGCATCACGCAAGGATGCGCTGCAGTGGCAGCACTCAGATATGCCGCCGAAATCGCCAGACCCCGTCGCACGATTTCTTGACGGTGGCAGCGGCGCATCGTCGTTGACGACATTGCGACTGCCGTGCGCTTACTGCCGCCTTGCGTACGCGCACTGTTTATTTCCAGAAGAACTAGGCACGTTGAACCACGCGCATCAAGTTCGACTTGATGAAAAAAAAGAACCTACAGAACCTACAGAACCTGCAAGCGTGCAGACGTGCGTGGCGATCGCCGAAGCACGTGATTGCGGTCGGCACAGCATCTTGCGCGTAAGCGTTACGTTATTGTGGCCTGATCGGGATTTCATGCCTGACTTGTTGGCAGCGCTGTTGCAACAGGTCTGCGTTTTTCAGACATCGCCCACGCGCTGCCGATCCAGGCGATCAGCATGCATGACAGGCCGCAGAGTATCGGCCCCAGGGCCATCGCCCACGCCAGCTGCGCAGCGTGCCCATGCGGATAGCCGGAGACGTTCAGCAGCAGTCCGATCACGCCACTGCCGGCCGCCAGTGCGAGTTGGGCCGTCGCAGTGAGTGCGGCACATGCGCGGGCCTGCCGTGCGGGGCCATGGCGCGAGGCGAGTTCTGCGTGGCGTGCCCAGACCCACTGCCCGGCGCTTCCCGCCGCCACACCCATGCCGAAGGCCAGGCCGGCATCCAGCACGCAGTGTCGAGCCATGGTGATGGCAAAGATCAATCCCAGCCCGGACAGTGCAACTCCACTCAGGCCCAATCGACGCAGCGCCACGGTCGGCCAACGCGCTGCCAAGGGCTGTATGCAGACGCTGCCCAACGCGTACGCAATCAACACCGCGCTGCCCCATCCGGCCGAGCCGATACGCGATTGCGCCAGATACGGCGCCAATTTAGTGAACGTCGGCAACGCCAACGCCAGTGCTGCGATGACCGCCACGGGCAGCAACTGATTGCGCTGCCACTCCGACGTGGCTGGCGGTAACGGAGCGGCGGCAACTGCGTGCGCGTAAGGCTGCAGCGTGTTGCGTAACCACCATGCCGACAGCAGTGCGATGCTGCTGACCAGCGCGACGACCATCAACGCAGTCGATGCGCCGGCATGTGCGCCGGCCTTCAGCACCAGGCCGATCGCTGCGCTGACCGATAGCGCGGCCAGCCCGCTGCCGATCAGGCGCAGCGCACTGACGCCGCGCGCACCGCGCCAGGGCCAGTGGCCCAACCCCAACAAGGTGTTCTGTGCGACGTCGCCGATCGCATAGGCCGCGCGGAAGGGCAGGCTGAGCAGCAACACGCTGATCAGCCTGGCACCGGCAGGAAGCGCTGGCGTCACGAACACCAGTGCCAGGGCGAGGGCTGCCAACGCAATGCCACGCCATTGCGAACGCCCGGCCCAGGCCAGGCTGGCGCCGGCACTCCAGCGTCGCGCGGCGACCATGCCCATCACTGCACTGATCACCAATCCACCGGCGACCGACACGCCAGCCGCCACCGCGCTCAATCCAACGTATTCGGTCAACGCAAAAATCAGCAGCAACTCGCCGGTGTACCACAGCAGGCTTTTGCCGAAATGCGCCGCAACATAGGCCCGCAATGCTGCCGGCGGCAGCATGTGGGGCGGTGCAGTCAGGGTGGAGCGCATCACCGGTTTATAGCCGAGCTGCACGACAGGAAAAAGAATCTACCGGTGCCGCGCCAATCGGTGGCGCCTGTACCGTCTGGCGCGATCGCCAACGGCGTCGGAGTCCACACTGATCCGGCGCATCGGACTTCGCTAGAGAACCCTGCGGCGGCATCTGACGCGCAGACCGGTCATCGCCCTGCCGCTGCCACCCGCAGCGGTGACGGTGCGCCCATCCGGCGCACACCCGCGCTCGGACACGTGTTCGAGTGGCGCCGTGAGCAGGCCGCCGTGGCTTTCAGCGCGCTGCCAAGCGCGCGTTACAAGGTCGCCGCCAAGCGGCAGGCCTGATTGATCGCACGCTTGGCATCCAGTTCGGCGGCAACATCCGCGCCGCCGATCAGATGCGGTTGCCGGCCATCCGCCTGCAGCGCGGCAAGCAGGTCGCGGCGCGGTTCCTGCCCGGCGCAGATCACCACCGTGCCGACATCGAGCAGTTGCTCGTTACCTTCCACGCGGATCCGCAGGCCGGCGTCGTCCACACCCAGATACTCCACACCGCCGAGCATCTTGACGCCCTTGGCCTTGAGCGTGGCACGGTGGATCCAGCCGGTGGTCTTGCCCAGGCGCGCGCCGGGTTTGCCGGGGCTGCGCTGCAGCAGCCAGACCTGGCGGGCGGGGGGCTCGGGCTGCGGCCTGGCCAATGCGCCGGGGGTCTCGAAGCTGGGGTCCACGCCCCATTCGGCCATCCAGCGCGCCGGGTCCAGCGACGGCGATTGCCCTGTGTGCACGAGAAATTCGCCCACATCGAAGCCGATCCCGCCGGCCCCGATGATCGCGACTTTCTCGGCAGCCACATGACGGCCCAGCACCACGTCCAGATAGCTCACGACCATCGGGTGATCGGCGCCGGGGAAATCCACCTTGCGCGGCTCGATGCCGGTGGCCAGCACGATCTCGTCGAAGTCCTTCAGATCGGCCGCTTGCACGCGGGTATTCAGATGCAACTGCACCCCGGTCGCGTCGATGCGGTGACCGAAGTAGCGCAGTGTCTCGGTGAATTCTTCCTTGCCCGGGATGCGCCTGGCGACGTTGAATTGCCCACCGATTGCATCGCCTGCATCGAACAGGGTGACGCGGTGGCCGCGCTCGGCCGCCACCGTGGCGCAGGCCAGACCGGCCGGGCCGGCACCGACCACCGCAATGCGCTTGGGGTCAGGGGTCGGTGCGTAGATCAGTTCGGTTTCGTGCGCTGCGCGTGGGTTGACCAGGCAACTCGCCAGCTTGTTGTCGAACACATGATCCAGGCAGGCCTGGTTGCAGGCGATGCAGGTATTGATGGCCTGCGACTGGCCGGCGCGGGCCTTGTTGGCCCACTGCGGATCGGCCAGCAGCGGGCGCGCCAGCGACACCATGTCGGCCGCGCCGTCGGCGAGGATGCGTTCAGCCACCTCCGGCATGTTGATGCGGTTGGTCGCCACCACCGGGATGTGCAAGTGCGGCCTGAGCTTGGCGGTCACGCCGGCAAACGCCGCACGTGGGACCGACGTGGCAATGGTCGGAATGCGTGCCTCGTGCCAGCCGATGCCGGAATTGATGATGGTCGCGCCTGCCGCTTCGATCGCCTGCGCCTGGGTCAGGATGTCCTGCCACTGGTTGCCGCCGTCGACCAGGTCCACCAGCGACAGCCGGTAGATGATGATGAAGTCCGGCCCGCAGGCGTCGCGGATGCGTTGCACGATCTCCACCGCAAAGCGCATGCGTTTCACCGCATCGCCACCCCAGGCATCGCTGCGCTGGTTGGTGCGCGCGGCGGTGAATTCGTTGATCAGGTAGCCTTCCGATCCCATCACCTCCACGCCGTCGTAGCCGGCGTCGCGCGCCAGCCGCGCCGCACGCGCGTAGGCTGCGATCTGCCGATCCACCGCACGTGCCGAGAGCGCGCGTGGAGTGAACGGGTTGATCGGCGCCTTGAGCCGGGACGGGGCCACCGACAGCGGGTGATAGGCGTAGCGGCCTGCATGCAGCAGCTGCAGGCAGATCTTGGCGCCGTGTGCATGCACCGCCTGGGTGACCTGACGATGCGGGCGCACCTCCCACGGCCATGACAGCTTGCCGCCGAACGGCTTGAGCCAGCCCACCACGTTCGGCGAAAACCCGCCGGTGACGATCAACCCGACACCGCCGGCAGCACGCTCGGCGAAATACGCGGCCAATTTGGGGAAATCGCGCGCACGGTCTTCCAGGCCGGTGTGCATCGAGCCCATCAGGACGCGGTTGCGCAGTTGCGTGAAGCCCAGGTCGAGCGGTGTGAACAGGTGCGGATAGGGCGAGACGGACGGGCCGGTGGCGGGCGACATGGTGTGGATACGCTGGCGTACGGAGTGCGCACGATGCCGGCAAACGGGCGTGGCGGCAAGTCCCGACGCGCACAGCGGGTGCAGTTGGCCGCCTGGGGCAGGGGCAGGACAGGGCGGGTGGCGTCCGCAGCAGGCCGCGTACCCGTTGGCAGCGCGGCACGTCCCTGGTGCGATCCCGCTTGCTGGATGAGACCGTCTGGGAGACCTGGCGGTCGATCCGGCTTGCCGGCTTCCCGATCAACGGCCCCTGATCGCAGCCGCATCCGACGCGTCACGCGGGTCGCCGTGGCCGCAATGGCGACTCTCTATAGACTAAGGCCGATCCATCTGCGCGTTGCTGCGGAACAGATTGCCTTGCGCGCACTGCGACTCACATAGCTGCGATTGCGCAGATGCCACAGCTGCAACGCTGCCTGCGATCCGGATGCCGGTCCCGCATTGCTGCTGATTCACGTGCGCGCGCCGTGGTCCTGCCGCGTTCTAATGTGCAAGCCAACCGGCCCGTGCACCACGCAACAGCCGAACTCAAGCGCGCAGGCGATCACCAACCCGCCAGCACCAGCTTGCCGATCGTGCTGCCGCTTTCCAGGCGCCGATGTGCCTCGCGCAAGTGCTGCGCATTGATCGGCGACAGCGTTTCGGTGTGGGTGGTACGCAACTCGCCCGCATCGATCAGGCTGGCGGCGCGGTTGAGGATGCGGTGTTGCTCGACCATGTCCTCGGTTGCGTAGCGGGCGCGGGTGAACATCAGTTCCCAGTGGATGCCGATGCACTTGGCCTTGTAGGGATCGCCGATCGACAGCGGGCCGCGCGGCTCCACGATCAGGCCCACATGCCCCTGCGGCGCCAGGATCTCGCCCAGCTGCTGCCAGTAGCGATCGGTGTCGGCCAGGTTGAGGGCGGCGTCCACGCTCTGCATTCCCAGCGCCTGCAACTGCGGTAGCAGCGGCTGGTGATGGTCGATCACATGCTGGGCGCCCATCTGCCGGACCCATTCGATGGTCTCCGGCCGCGAGGCCGTGGCGATCACGCTGAAGCCGGCATGCCGCGCCAGCTGGATTGCGATCGAGCCCACGCCGCCCGCGCCACCGATGATCAGCAGGTGCTTGCCGCGATTGCGGGCGCCGTCGAAAGAGAACGGCATGCGCTGGAACAGCAGCTCCCATGCGGTCAAGGTGGTCAGCGGCAGGGCCGCGGCCTGGGCGAAGCTGAGCGAGGTGGGCTTGCAGCCGGCGATGCGCGCATCGACCAGCTGATATTGCGCATTGCTGCCCGGTCGCCCGATGTCGCCCGCGTAATACACCTCGTCGCCGACTGCGAACGCGGTGACATCGGGGCCCACCGCTTCGACGACGCCAGCCGCGTCGTAGCCCAGGATCTTCGGCGCATCCAGTGTCTGCGGCTTGGGCGCGCGCACCTTGGTGTCGACCGGATTGACCGAGATCGCCTCGACACGCACCAATAAGTCATACCCCGACGGGGCTGACGGGGCTGGAAGTTCCATGTCAAGCAATGCGGCGGGATCGTCAATCGGCAGGTGACGGGTGATGACGACAGCTTTCATCGGGTCGCTCCAGGTGGGGAGTTCAGGGTGCGTTGTGTCGCCGTCGCGCCGCAACCACCGACCCCACAATTCAGCTCGGACGGGGCCTGGCGTTCACCAATGTAGTTGACGCATCAGTGCGCAGCGGGCCGGAAGGCTGGATCCGCCAACGTATTCAACTGGCTTAATTGGGCTGCGGTTCATGCAGCCGGGATGTGCAAACTGCGTGCGCGGTCCTTCCCTTCATGAAACTGTATACGTAGTATTGAAAGGGATCGCCGGCCCTGGTGATTGCTTTCACATGTTATATGACCGTTAACGCGATCTTCACTGAAGCCGGCTTAATCTGCGCCCCGATGGCTCTGGATGTGACGAGCATCTTTACCAAGAACAACGCCTCTATCGGTTTTATCTCCCAAAGAAGGAGCTGTATACACATGAACAAGAAAATTCTCACTGCCGCGTTGCTCGGCGGTCTGGCGGTTGCCCAGGCTGCTTCCGCGCAGGAGTTCGATGACCGTTGGTACCTGACCGGTAGCGCTGGCTTCAACTTCCAGGACAGCGATCGTCTGACCAATGACGCCCCGTTCGTCACCCTGGGTCTGGGCAAGTTTGTTAGCCCGAACTGGTCGATCGACGGCGAGCTGAACTATCAGAACCCGAACTTCGATGCCAACCAGGACCAGAACTGGAGCCAGTACGGCATCTCGTTCGACCTGCGTCGCCACTTCATCCAGGAAGGCCGCGGCTGGAACCCCTACCTGCTGTTCGGTCTGGGCTACCAGCGTTCGGAAGAAGAGTTCGACGCCACCCCGAACCCGGTTTCGCCGGGCCAGCAGAAGGACGGCAACTTTGCCGCCAAGGCTGGTGTCGGTCTGCAGACCACCTTCGACAAGCGCGTCGCCGTGCGTGCCGAGTTGGCCTACCGCGCTGACTTCAACGACCAGAGCGTTGCTGCTCCGCAGGAAGACTGGTTCGGCGACGTGCTGGCTTCGGTCGGCGTCGTGATCCCGCTGGGACCGGCTCCGTCGACCGCTCCGCCGCCGGCTCCGGCTCCGGTTGCACCGAGCTGCGCAGACCTGGATGACGACGGTGACGGCGTCAACAACTGCGACGACAAGTGCCCGGCTTCGCAGCCTGGCCAGACCATCGGTCCGGACGGTTGCCCGGTGCCTGTGTCGATCGACCTGAAGGGCGTGAACTTCGACTTCAACAAGTCGACCCTGCGTCCGGACGCCGTCTCGATCCTGAGCGAAGCGACCGAGATCCTGAAGCGTTACCCCGACCTGAAGGTCGAGGTTGCCGGTCACACCGACTCGAAGGGTACCGACGCGTACAACCAGAAGCTGTCCGAGCGTCGTGCGACCACCGTGTACGACTACCTGACCAAGAACGGCGTCGATGCGTCGCGTCTGGTTGGTCCGATCGGCTACGGCGAGAGCCGTCCGATTGCTCCGAACGCCAACCCGGATGGTTCCGACAATCCGGAAGGCCGTGCGAAGAACCGTCGTACCGAGCTGAACGTCCAGAACTAATTGGACCGCTAGCTGTTGCATACAAAACCCGGCCTTGCGCCGGGTTTTGTCTTTGTGGGAACCGGAAATCTGTACCCGGACAGTGCAAATCCTGTCTGCGTTGCCATCCAGGCACGCTTCCGGTTGAAACAGCGTTCATCGCTGCCTACACTCGCCGCGTCAACACCACACTCATATTGGAAGAACCCGATGCTGCGTACCGCTACGGCTGGATTGCTCTGTCTCGCCCTGATTCCCGCCGCCTACGCCGCTCCGAACTGTGCCGGCAGCACGGTGTCCCAGCCGCTGCCGTTGCCCGCCACCGTCATTGCGCCGGCGGCCGCCGAGTTCTACACCCGTAGCGTGCAGCTGGGCATGCCCACTGGCGTGCTGGCACAGCCTTACACCACCGAGCAGTCGGTGGACCGCGTGTTGCTGCGTCTGCGCGTGGAAGGCTGCCAGGACCTGGCCAAGGTCATTCCGCCCGGCGGCACCGTCAATCCGAACGATCCGGCCGCCTACAAGGCCACCACCGCATTCGACAACACGCCGTGGCGCTTTGACATGAGCCAGAACGGCAAGCGCATGACCGCCGAAGAATTCGACGCCTGGATGAAGGCGCGCGGCGTGCGCGTGGTCAAGGCGCGTCCGGTGGCTGCGCCGGCGCCGGCTGCTGCGGCAACCGCAACGCCCGCGGCCGACGCCAAGTCGGTCGAAAACAAGTAAGCAGCGCGGTCGGGACGGCATGACCCGGCGGCCTGCGCCGGCGACGTCCCGGCAGCGCACGCGTGGTCCGGCGGGCGCGTCGCGCGCCGCCGGCATGACCACGGCGACCAGCGCGCCGCGCCACGGGCTGGCGCGCGTGCTGTCCAAACTGGGCGTGTGTTCGCGTACCGAAGCGGCGCGCTGGATCGCTGCAGGGCGGGTCAGCGTGGCGGCACGCGTGGTGCACGATCCCGAATATCCGGTCCGTGCCGACCAGCAGTCCAGCATCCGCATCGACGGACACCCGTTGGCCGGCCCGGCGCGGTGCTACCTGATGCTCAACAAGCCGCGCGGCGTGGTCACCACTGTGCGCGACGAGCAGGGCAGGGACACGGTGTATCGCTGCTTCGATGGCGCCGGTTTGCCATGGATCGCCCCGGTCGGGCGATTGGACAAGGCCAGCGAAGGCCTGCTGCTCTTCAGCAACGACCCGCAATGGGCAGCGGCCGTGACCGACCCGGCGACCGGGCCGGACAAGACCTATCACGTGCAGATCGATTGCCGCCCGAGCGCTGCGCAACTGGCGCAGCTGCAGGCCGGCGTGGTCGATCCCGACCCGGACGGCGAGGGCGTGCTGCTGCGCGCCAGGCGGGTCGGCGTGCTGCGCGAGGGTGAGCGCAATGCGTGGCTAGAGATCGTGCTGGACGAAGGCCGCAATCGGCAGATACGCCGCTTGCTGGCGGCGGTGGAGATCGGCGTGCTGCGGCTGGTGCGGGTGGCGATCGGCTCGCTGGCGATGGGCGAGTTGGGTAAGGGGGCGTGGCGGATGCTCAGTCCGGAGGAAGTCAGCGCGCTGACGGCGGCTCCCGCCAACGCACCAGGCGCGCGCTGAGCAAGGCGCTGACCACCTCCACGGCGCGGGCGTCGCCGGCACCGTTGGCGTCGTGGCGACGGCCCTTGGCGTGGTTGCAGCCGGCACAGGCCAGGGCGAGATTACGCGCTGCATTGGCATCGTCGTCGACCAGCGCGCACAGCGCTGCCGCCGCGCGACGGCCAAACCAGGCCTGCGGGACCACGTGTTCCAGCGTGGTGTGCCCGAGCGGTTCGCCATCGGCGCGCAGCTGCAGGCGCCGACGGCAATGCAGGCAACGGGTTTCCCAGTTGCCGTCCAGCAGCTGCGCCTGGGTATCGGTCTGCGCCGCCAGCAGTAGCCGTTGGCGCAGTACCGTGCGCATCAGTCCTTGATGACGTCGAGTTCGCGGCCGATCTTGATGAACGCGTCGATCGCCTGATCCAGCTGCGCGCGGGTATGCGCGGCACTGATCTGGGTGCGGATGCGCGCCTGCCCCTTGGGCACCACCGGGAAGAAGAAGCCGATTGCGTAGATGCCTTCTTCCAGCAGGCGCTCGGCGAACTTCTGCGCCAGCGGTGCGTCGTAGAGCATCACCGGGCTGATCGGATGCACGCCGGGCTTGAGGTCGAAGCCGGCGGCGGTCATGCGCTCGCGGAAATAGCGGGTGTTGTCGACCAGTTGCGTGCGCAGCTCGCCGGCGGCTTCCAGCATCTCGAAGGCCTTGATGCCGGCGGCCACCACATGCGGCGGCAGCGAGTTGGAGAACAGATACGGGCGCGAGCGCTGGCGCAGCAGTTCGATGACTTCGCGCCTGGCGGTGGTGAAGCCGCCCAACGCACCACCCATCGCCTTGCCCAGCGTGCCGGTGATGATGTCGATCCGGTCCAGCACGCCCTTGACCTCGGCCGAGCCGCGGCCGGTGGCGCCAAGAAAGCCGGTGGCATGGCATTCGTCGATATGCACCAGCGCGTTGTATTTGCGGGCGAGGGCGGTGATCTCGTCGAGCGGGGCGATGAAGCCGTCCATCGAGAACACGCCGTCGCTGGTGATCAGCTTGGTCTTGCAGCCAGCCGCATCGGCGGCCTGCAGCTGTGCTTCCAGATCGGCCATGTCGCAATTGGCGTAGCGGAAGCGCTTGGCCTTGCACAGGCGTACGCCGTCGATGATGGAGGCGTGGTTGAGCGCATCGGAGATGATCGCGTCCGCTTCGCCGAGCAGCGGTTCGAACAGGCCACCGTTGGCATCGAAACAGGCGGCGTAGAGGATGGTGTCCTCGGTACCGAAAAAGTCGGCGATGGTGCGCTCGAGCTGCTTGTGCAGATCCTGGGTGCCGCAGATGAAGCGCACCGAGGCCATGCCGAAACCGTGCGTGTCCAGCGCGTCCTTGGCGGCCTGGATGATGTCCGGGTGGTCGGCCAGACCCAGATAGTTGTTGGCGCAGAAGTTGAGTACGCTGCGGCCATCGGCCAGGGTGATCCGGGCCGACTGCGGGCCGGTGATGATGCGCTCGGACTTGAACAAGCCCTGGGCCTGGATGGTGTCCAGTTCGGCGGCGTAATGGGCGGTCAGCGCGGCGGGAGCGTTGGTCATGGCGATCGCAGTGGCAAGAGACGCATGATTTTAACGATCACGGTGGCATACCACTACGTCATGCAAAATCGGCATAAGGCGCGGCCTTGATGTCATTTCACCGCCTGCGTGCCGCTGCGCAGCATGGCATGCTTGCTGTTCAGCTGCGCCCCAACGGTTTGGAGATTGCTGTGACCCACCCCCGCTTCCGTCTTGTATCGACCGTGTTGTGCAGCCTGCTGGTCCTGGCCGGCCACGCAGGCGCGCGCGACATCGGCTTGCTCAATGTCAGTTACGACCCCACCCGCGAGTTCTACCGCGACTACAACAGCGCCTTTGCCGCGCAGTGGAAGCAGCAGCATCCGCAGGACACCGTCACGGTGGAGACCTCGCACGGCGGCTCCGGTAAACAGGCGCGCGCGGTGATCGATGGCATCGAAGCCGACGTGGTGACGCTGGCACTGGCTTACGACGTCGATGCGATCGCCGAAAAGGCCAAGCTGATCGACAGCGACTGGGAAAAGCGCCTGCCCGACAACAGCGCGCCGTACACCTCGACGATCGTGTTCCTGGTGCGCAAGGGCAACCCGAAGAACATCCACGATTGGCCGGACCTGCTGCGCTCGGGCGTGGCGGTGGTGACTCCCAACCCCAAGACCTCCGGCGGCGCGCGCTGGAACTACCTGGCTGCCTGGGCCTACGCCGACCACATCTTCAAGGGCGACCGCGAGCGCATCATGCGCTACATGCAGGCGTTGTTCCGCAACGTCCCGGTGCTCGATACCGGCGCGCGCGGCGCCACCACCACGTTCGTGCAGCGTGGCATCGGCGATGTGCTGCTGGCCTGGGAAAACGAGGCGCTGCTGGCGCGCGAGGAGCTGGGCAAGGACAAGTTCGAGATCGTGGTGCCGAAGCTGTCGATCCTGGCCGAGCCGTCGGTGGCGCTGGTCGACAAGAACGTCGACAAGCACGGCACCCGCGATGTGGCCGAGGCGTATCTGCGCTACCTGTATGCGCCGGAAGGGCAGAAGCTGGCGGCCAAGCATTTCTATCGTCCACGCCACCCGGAATTTGCCGACCCTGCCGATCTGGCACGGTTCCCGGACATCAAGCTGGTGACCATCCAGGACGCGTTCGGGTCGTGGGACAAGGCGCAGCAGGAACACTTCGCCGACGGTGGCGTGTTCGACCAGATCCAGGCAAAAAAGTAGGCGATGCAGATGTCGGTTGCACCCCACCCAGCGCCGGCACCGCGCCGACGCGTCATGCCCGGGCTGGGCTTGAGTCTTGGAATCACGCTGACCTGGCTGGGACTGATCGTGCTGATCCCGCTGCTGGGCATCTTCATCAAGACCAGCGGATTGGGCTGGGACGGCCTGTGGCGGGTGTGGAGCGAGCCGCGCGTGCTGTCGGCGTTGCGGGTGAGCTTCGGCACCGCGTTCGCGGCCGGTGCCTTCAATGCGGTGATGGGCACCTGGGTGGCCTGGGTGTTCGTGCGCTACAACTTTCCGGGCAAGCGCCTGTTCGATGCGGTGATCGACCTGCCGTTTGCGTTGCCGACCGCGGTGGCCGGCATCGCGCTGACCGCCTTGTACGGCGGCAACGGCTGGGTCGGGCGCTGGCTGGAAGCGGTCGGCATCAAGGTGGCCTACACCCAGCTGGGCATCGTGCTGGCACTGGTGTTCGTGGGGTTGCCGTTCGTGGTGCGGGTGGTGCAGCCGGTGCTGGCCGAGAGCGAGCGCGAACTGGAAGCGGCCGCCGCCACGTTGGGCGCATCGCGCTGGCAGACCGTGTGGCGGGTGGTGCTGCCGGGGCTCTGGCCGGCGGTCCTGACCGGGTTCGCGCTGGCATTCGCGCGCGGCGTGGGTGAGTACGGTTCGGTGATCTTCATCGCCGGCAACCTGCCCAATTCGACCGAGATCGCGCCGCTGCTGATCACCATCCGGCTGGAGGAATTCGACTACGCCGGCGCCACCGCCATTGCCGCGGCGATGCTGCTGCTGTCGTTCGTGATCCTGCTGGTGGTCAATACGCTGCAGGCACGCCTGCTGCGCTATCAACGGAGGACTGCATGAACGATGCTGTCTCGCCGCTGCCCGCCATGGTGCAGACCCGCCAGATGACCGAACAGGCGCGCCGGATCACCGACTCGGCCACCAACGAGCCGCGCTGGGTGCAGTGGCTGATGATTGTGGGTGCGCTGCTGTTCCTGCTGGCGTTTCTGCTGCTGCCGCTGGTGCTGGTGTTCGCCGAGGCGCTGCGCGGCGGCTGGGAGACCTTCCTGCGTGCGATCGTCGACCCGGATGCGCTGTCGGCAATCAAGCTCACCCTGATCGTCACTGCCATCGTGCTGCCGCTGAACCTGGTGTTCGGCGTGGCGGCAGCGTGGGCTGTCAGCAAGCACCAGTTCCCCGGCAAGCGCTTGCTGATCAGCCTGATCGACCTGCCGTTTTCGGTATCGCCGGTGGTGGCCGGCCTGATCTTCGTGCTGATCTTCGGCCGCAGCGGCTGGGCATGGCCGTTGATCGACGAAGGCTGGCGGCTGCAGCTGCCGTTTTTTGGCGAGCTGCTGATCCAGTTGCCGCGCATCGTGTTTGCGTTGCCCGGCATCGTGCTGGCGACGACGTTTGTCACTTTCCCGTTCATCGCGCGCGAGCTGATGCCGCTGATGGAGCAGCAGGGCAGCGATGAGGAGCTGGCAGCACTGAGCCTGGGCGCGAATGGTTGGCAGATGTTCTGGCGGGTGACCCTGCCCAACATCCGCTGGGGCCTGATGTATGGCGTGTTGCTGTGCGCGGCGCGCGCGATGGGCGAGTTCGGTGCGGTGTCGGTGGTGTCCGGGCATATCCGCGGGCGCACCAACACGCTGCCCCTGCACGTGGAAATCCTCTACAACGAATACGCCTACAGCGCCGCGTTTGCGTGTGCCTCGTTGCTGGCACTGACCGCGCTGCTGACGCTGGCACTGAAGACGTACCTGGAATGGCGGCACGGCGATTCGCTCGCCGCCAACCACCGACATTGAGGTGAACATGGGCATCCGCATCCACCGCCTGCGCAAGCAGTTCGATACGTTCACCGCGCTGGACGACATCACCCTGGACGTGCGTCAGGGCGAGTTGCTGGCCTTGCTGGGGCCGTCCGGTTCGGGCAAGACCACCCTGCTGCGGATCATGGCCGGGCTGGAGCATGCCGATGGCGGGCAGGTGCTGTTCGGCGACGAAGACGCCACCCGCATGAGCGTGCAGTCGCGCCGGGTCGGCTTCGTGTTCCAGCACTACGCGCTGTTCAAGCATATGGACGTGTTCGAGAACATTGCCTTCGGCCTGCGGGTGCGGCGCGGCAACGAGCGCTGGGCCGAAGCGCGTATCCGCGCACGGGTGGAGGAGCTGCTGGCGCTGGTGCAGTTGCAGGGCTTGGAGCAGCGCTATCCCACCCAGCTGTCCGGTGGCCAGCGGCAGCGTGTGGCCTTGGCGCGCGCATTGGCGATCGAGCCGCGCGTACTGTTGCTGGACGAGCCGTTCGGTGCGCTGGATGCGCAGGTGCGCCGCGATCTGCGCCGCTGGCTGCGCGAACTGCACGAGCGGACCGGCCTGACCACGGTGTTCGTCACCCATGACCAGGAAGAAGCGCTGGAGCTGGCCGACCGGGTGGCGATCCTCAACCGTGGCCGTATCGAGCAGCTCGACACGCCGGCGATGATCTACGACAAGCCGGCTTCGCCGTTCGTGTATTCGTTCGTGGGGGCGGTGAACCGTATTCCCGGCGTGCTGGCGCAAGGCCAGATCCAGGTTGCCGGGCATGCCTTGCCGGCAGCCAATGCCGCGCTGGCGGCCGGCCCGGTCGAGGTTTACGTGCGGCCGGAAGATCTGGTGCCGGACGACGCTGGCTGGCCGGCCACGGTGGCCTGGTCGCAGCGCAGCGGGGCGCGTCTGCGGCTGCGCGCCACGCTGGAGCCGGCAGGCAACGAGGTGGAAGTGGAGCTGCCGGCATCGGCGGGCAGCTTCCAGCCTGGGCAGCAGCTGCGGCTGGCAGCGCGGCATTACGGTGTGTTTCCGGTCTGATTTGGGCCGGGATTCGGGATTCGGGATTCGGGATTGGAATTGGGAATTGGGAATTGGGAATTGGGAATTGGGAATTCGCAAAAGCGAAGCGAATCCCTGCTAATACCCAATCTCCAATCTCCACTCCCGGCCCATCAAGATTCCGCGCGGGCGGTCGATGAGACAGAACGCTGACCGGCGTCATCTGCTCTCAAGCTTGTGCGCCAGGTCAAGCGAGCGCGACTTGTCTGTTGCGCTGCAATGACGGTTGGACTAAGAAGTCATGGCAGTCCCGCCTTGCGCAATCCGACCGCCCATCGTTCCAGGAGATGTCCATGAAGCCGTCCTCGCTCGCGTGTTGTCTGTCGTTGCTGCTGCTCGGTGTGGTGCCGTTGGCACAGGCGCAGGACGAACAAGCCCCCGCTTCTCCCTTCAGCGGCACCTTTGCGGTGACCAGCGACTATCTGTTCCGCGGTATTTCGCAGACCAATGAAGAGCCCGCCTTTCAGGCCGGACTCACCTATAAGACGCCGTTCGGCCTGTACATCGGCACCTGGACGTCCAACGTCGACTACGGTGCCGGCGATCCGGATTGGGAAGTGGATGGCTTTGTCGGCTACAACACCGATCTGGGCACCAACTTCAATTTCGATGTAATGGTCAATCGCTACCAGTATCTGGGAGCGGGCGCGTCCAATTACGCCGAGCTGATCACCAAGACCACGTTCCTGAAAACCTATAGCCTCACCGTTGCCTACACCAACGATCTCTACGGCACCAAGACCGATGGCTACTACTACGCGCTGGATGCCAACTGGTCACTGCCCTACGACTTCACCTTCGGCGCGCATGCGGGGCACAGTGTCTATACCTCGTCGCTGAGTCAGGTGGATCACGACTACAACGACTTCGGCGTGAATGTCGGCAAGGCCTTCGGTCCGCTGGGCCTGAGCGTTGGCTACTACGACACCAGCGAGGCGGCGGAATTCGGCTTCGGTCGGCAGAATTCGCAGAACCATCTGGTCGCGACTGCCACGGTCACCTGGCCGTGATGCCGTGATGGTAATCGCTTGAACAGCGGCTCTAACGACTCGGCCGTGCAGTGGTAGTGGTGAGGCGGTAACAAGAGTTGATGCCCGGGTTCTTCAGTGTCTAAATTTGAAGGACACCGAGGCTCAAATCTCGTTTGTTTTGTTTTTGAGTGATGCATCGTGCGGATAGATCACTTGCGGAGCGACTGATCTGCTGCCTGGCTGCAGGGCCCTTGCCCGCCCACCCTCGCAGGACACGCCGCAAGTACGTCCTTATAGGCTCTTACGCGGCATCCATGCCGCGTAAGGTCCCGCGACGGTGAGCGGGCAAGGACCAGTCGAGATGGTCGGTGTGCACGGTAGGAGCAGTGCTCGGTGCGCGCTGTTCGACAATGGTGTGCAGGCTCAACATCCAATGTAGGTTGGGCGAAGCGTTTTCTTATGCGGTCACAGACTATTTCTCTGGTGCGGTGTCCTTGCCGGTTGCGGAACCCTTGGCGGCATGGATGGATGCCGCCAAGGCGCCTGCAGGGATGGATTCACCGCGTGTCCCGCGAGCGGTAAAGGCGCCGCGCCCTCAACCAGTGAGTTTGCCTGCTGCGTAGCCAGTGCTCTGAAGATGGACATGCAAAAGGCGCCTTGCGGCGCCTTTTGCGTTGAAGCGTATTGGCCGATCAGTTCCAGCTCAACACGACCTTGCCGGCCTTGCCTTCTTCCATCAGGTCGAAGCCCTTCTGGAAGTCGTCGATCGGCAATTGGTGGGTCAGTACCTTGTGCAGCGGGAAACCCGACAGCACCAGTTGCGTCATCTTGTACCAGGTCTCGTACATCTTGCGGCCGTAGATGCCCTGCACGGTGAGGCCCTTGAAGATGATCTTGTCCCAGTCGCAACCGGCGCCGCGCGGCATGATGCCGAGCATGGCGATCTTGCCGCCGTGGTACATGCAGTCGAGCATGTCGTTGAAGGCGCGCGGGTTGCCGCTCATTTCCAGGCCCACGTCGAAGCCTTCCATGTGCAGGTCGGCCATGACGTCCTTGAGCGAGGTCTTGGACACGTTGACCACGCGCGTGGCGCCCATGTCGGCCGCCAGCTTGAGGCGGAAGTCGTTGACGTCGGTGACCACCACGTTGCGCGCACCAATGTGCTTGCAGATGCCGGCGGCAATGATGCCGATCGGGCCGGCGCCGGTGATCAGCACGTCCTCGCCGATCACGTCGAACTCCAGCGCACAGTGCGCGGCGTTGCCGTAAGGGTCGAAGAACGCGGCCAGCTCCGAGGGAATCTGGTCGGGGATCGGCCACAGGTTGCTGGCCGGCATCACCATGTACTCGGCGAAGGCGCCGTTGACGTTGACGCCGATGCCGACCGTGTTGGGGCACAGGTGCGGGCGGCCGCCACGGCAGTTGCGGCAATGGCCGCAGACGATGTGGCCTTCGGCCGACACGCGCTGGCCGACCTGGTAGCCGGTCACCGCCGAACCGAGCTCGGCCACGCGGCCGACGAACTCATGGCCGATGGTCAGGCCGGGGGTGATGGTGCGCTGGCTCCACTCGTCCCACAGGTAGATATGCAGGTCGGTGCCGCAGATCGCGGTCTTTTCCAGCTTGATCAGCACCTCGTTGGGGCCGGGGCTGGGGATGGCGACCTGTTCCAGCCAGATGCCCTTGTTTGCTTCGCGCTTGACCAGCGCCTTCATCGTCTGCGCCATCTGGCGGGACCTGCTGAGTGAAAGTAAGGCGGCGATTATATGCGGCGCGCGGTGAGTGCATGTGGCGGTGCAACAGCAATGGTCCCCGTGCGGTCGGGGGCGGCGGTGGCGCTGGGTTGGTTGGCAGACAGCATGTGTTTGTTGCGGGACGGTTGCCCCCATCCGCCCTTCGGGCCCCTTCCCCCGCAAGCGGGGGAAGGGCGGGAAGTCGAGAAACAGGGAACGCAACAAACAGGAAATTCGAGAAGCGGGGAATTCGAGAAGCAGGGAGGCAACAAGTAAGGAATTCGAGGCGCAGGGAAGCCAGCAAGCACGTAAGTCAACAAGCAGGCAAGTTGCAGTGCAGGAAGGGCCACCGCAGCGGGCCGATGCGATCGACGCCTTGCGTGAATGCGTCGGTGTCCATGCAGGGAGGGCAGACACGCAGGGAAGGCAGAAAGGAAAAGCGGGGAAGACAGAAGAGAATTAGGAAAAACAAGGAAAAGCTGGGGAGACAACAAGCAGATGAGGCCGAGATACGGAGCGGCCAAGCAGGCGTGAAGGCGTGAAGGCCCGGAAAAGAAACTTGCCGACCTGCTCGAGGTATCGGGGAGTGTCGGCATGCCTTCTCCCGCATGCGGGAGAAGGTGGCGCATAGCGCCGGATGAGGGCGCCTTAGGTGGTGCAAAGCTGCTTAGAACTTCACATCCAGGCTCATGAAGTACTGCCGCGGTGCGCCGACCACCATGGTCTGGTTGTAGCCATCCGGATCGGAGGCCACGTAGCCGTTGGTGCCGGTGCTGGCGAAATAGCGCTTGTCGGTGAGGTTGGTGATGTTGAGCGCCAACGCCACATCGGCCACCCCGCCCACGCGACCGAAGTCGTAACGCGCGCCCGCATTGAACAGCCAGTACGAAGGCACCTGCGAATCGTTGAGGAAGGTGATGTAGCGCTTGTCGACGTACTTGCCGTCCAGATCCAGGCGCAGGTTGCCGAGCTGGTAACTCGCGCTGGAGGAGAACATCAACGCGGGGATGCCGACCACGTCCTTGCCGGAGGTGGCGACCACGCCGTTGTTGAGGTAATCGTCCTGGTAGCGCGAGCGATTCCACGACAGCGAATTCAACCAGCTCAGGCCTTCCATCGGACGCCACATCAAGGCCAGATCCGCACCTGCGCTATGCACGGCACCCACATTGCTCAGGATCGCCGCGCAGGTCTGCACCGCGCTACATGGCGAGGTGGTCAACAAGCGGTTGGAGAACTTGGTGAAGTAGGCGTCGGCCGACAGCTGGAACTGCGCATCCTGCACGCGGTAACCCACCTGCACGGTCTGCGATTCTTCCGGCTCCAGCGTGGAGCTGCTGCGGTCGAACGCCGCCTGCGAGGTGCCGAACGGGGTGAAGCCGAATGCGGCGATGTTCTTGCTATAGGAGGCGTAGATGTCCTGGCGCTCGTCCAGCTTGTAGTTCACGCCAACCTGCGGCAGGAAATTGTCTTCGGCGCGGATGCGGCCCTGTGCCAGCGCGGTGGTCGGCACCAGGGACTGCGCACGCGTGGTGGTGCTGAGCGCCTTTGCACCGTAGTTGATGGTCAGGCGGTCGTCGAGCAGGCGCACGCTGTCCTGCAGGTACAGCATGCGGGTCTGGGTGGTGTAGCGCTGCAGGAAATCGCGGCGGAACGGCGTCTGCACTTCGTACACGTTGTACAGCGAGGTATAGCCCTCGTTGCCGAGCGCGAAGTAGTTGCGCTGCTGCGTGGTACGTGCGTTTTCCGCCCACAGGCCCACTTCCAGATCGTGGTTGCCCCACGACCATTTCAATGCGCTGGTGCCGCCGTAACGATCCAGGCCGTAGTCGGTGGTGCGCATCGACAGCGGAACCTGCGCAGACGTCGGCACATAGGGCGTCACCCACTGACCTTCACCACGGTTGGCATGGTAGTAGCCGGTGGCATCCAGGGTGGCGCCGCCGAACACGAACGTGCCCGACAGCCCGGCCAGGTTGTCGCGGCGCAGGCCGCCACCCGCGTAGTAGCTGGCATCGAGCCAGCTGTAATCGTCGGGCAGCCCGGCCAGCGATTGCGGATAGCCGTTGGCCACGCCGCTGGTGGCGCCGGTGTTCTGATACGCACGCGCCATCTGCACGGCGGTGGCCCAATCCGGCTGCAGGTAGTCGTAGTCCCAGCCCAGTGCGCGCTGGCTGGTCAACGACAGGTCCATGTAGTCGTATTCCTTGCGCCGCGAGGTATCCACGAACAGGCTCAGACGGTTGCCGTCGCCCCACTGGTAGACGGTCTTGAGGTTGGCCTGCTCGGACTGCTGGTCGCCGAAGCCCTTCCATTTGTCGGTGCTGGCATTGGCATATGACAGGTACGCCGACAAGCCGTTGCGATCGCCGGTGTCGCCGCGCACGAAGGTGCGGCGCGTGGCATCGCTGCCGACCGTCTGCACCAGGCGCAGGCCCGGCGTGCTCTGCGGGTCGGCCGAGTAGAACTGCATGGTGCCGCCAAGGTTGGTGTTGGACGCAGTGCCCAGCGCACCGGCGCCTTGCGCGATTTCCACCGAGCCGAGGTTTTCCGAAATGATGGCGCGGGTGATGTGCAGGCCGTTGGTGACGCCGTAGCTCATGTTGCCGAGCGGAATGCCATCGAGCGTGTAACCCAGCCGGCTCTGATCGAAGCCGTGCAGGGTGACCTGCGTGGACCACTCGTAGGTGCCAAACGGATCGGCCGACTGGAACTGCACGCCCGGCAGTTTTTCCACTGCCTTGAAGGCGCTGCTGCCCGGGGTCAGCTGCTCGATGTCCTGCCGGCTGATGCGCTGGACCTGGCGGGTGCTGCCTTGCGACACCACGTTGATCGCATCCAGTTGGGTGGCGTTGGTGGCAGCATCGGCCACGCTGGCCGGGGCATCGGCTACCGGCGCATCTGCACCGGCAACCGGATCGGCCGCCAGTGTGGCAGCAGAGGCGATGGCGGGGAGCAGCGCGGCCAGGGCAAGCGCCAGCGGAGTGACACGAAAACGGCGAGCGGAAGTCATGGGGGAATCCTGTTCGAGCACGGCTGAGGGCAACGCACGGTGCAGGACCGGCGTTTCGCGACGCAGGGTGTCAACGACGTATGAAACATTGATGACGGTGGCTGTCGCAAAACTGTCGTGCTTGCCCGCTATACGTGTCGTACCCAGCCGCACTGCGCGGCGATGTACATGTATTTCTTGCAGGTCCAGTAGCCATGACGTCCTCCCCCTCGCGCCGCGATTTCCTCAAGCGCGTCGCCGCGCTGACTGCCGCCGGCGCCTTGCCGTCCTCGATCGGCCGCGCACTCGCGCTGCCGGCCAACTCGCGCACCGGCACGCTGCGCGACATCGAACACGTGGTGATCCTGATGCAGGAAAACCGCTCCTTCGATCATTACTTCGGTGCGCTGCGCGGCGTGCGCGGCTTCGGCGATCCGCGTCCGTTGCAGCTGCGCGACGGTCACCCGGTATGGAGCCAGCCGGCCGCCGATGGTCGTCGCCTGCTGCCGTTTGCTTTCGATTCGCAAAGCACCTGCGCGCCGTTGATCAAGAGCCTGGATCATTCGTGGAAAGCCGGCCACGGGCAGGACCCGGCGCGCTGGGCCGAGTACGACGCCTGGGTGCCGTACAAGGGCGAATTGACGATGGGATATTTCCAGCGTCACGACATCCCGTACTACCACGCACTGGCCGATGCGTTCACCATTTGCGATGGCTATTTCTGTTCATTGCACGGGCCGACCAATCCCAATCGCATGTATCTGTTCACCGGCACCAGCGGCCCGAGCGTGGGCAATCTCGGCGCGCAGGCGGTGACCAATGCCGACGATGGCAACTGGACCGCCGACATGGCGCGCGACAAGCCCGGTTATGCGGCGATGGACTGGACCACCTATGCGCAGCGCCTGCAGGCCGCAGGCGTGGACTGGCGCGTGTACCAGGAGTACGACAACTTCGGCTGCAACTCGCTGGCGTATTTTTCGCACTACCGCGATCTGCACCCGAGCGACGAACGCTATCGACGTGCACGTGCCTGCGTACCCGGGTCCACTGCAGACAATGCCGCCACCACGCAGGCCGATCATCTGATCGCCGCAATCGCCGCCGACGTGCAGGCCGATCGCTTGCCGCAGGTGTCCTGGATCGTGCCGCCCACCGCGTACTGCGAGCATCCGGAAGCGCCGCCGGCCTACGGCGAATCGCTGGTGGCGCGCCTGATCGACGCGCTCACCGCCAACCCGCAGGTGTGGGCGAAGACCGCGTTGATCATCAACTACGACGAGAACGACGGCTTCTTCGATCACGTGCCCGCAGCGCTGCCGGCGTTGGATGCGCGCATGGGGCGCAGCAATGTCGATACGCGCGGGGAGGTCTACGAAGGTGTGCCGATGGGGCTGGGCATCCGCGTGCCGATGCTGGTGATCTCGCCCTGGACGCGTGGCGGCTGGGTCAATTCGCAGGTGTTCGATCACACCTCGGTGCTGCGCTTGCTGGAACGCCGCTTCGGTGTGGCCGAACCCAACATCAGCCCGTGGCGTCGCGCGGTCAGTGGCGATCTGACCAGCGTGTTCGATTTCCGCAAGCCGGACGATTCGGCACTGCGCGCATTGCCGTCGGTCGACGACTACCGCGCGCGCACCGCCGCGGTGCGCAACAAGCCGCTACCGGTGCCGCCGGCCAAGGCCGGCATGCCGCGGCAGGAGCCGGGACAACGTCCGGCGCGCGCGTTGCCGTATGCCTTGCAGGTGCATGCGCGCGAGCAGGGCGACGGCGGCGTGCAGCTGCAGTTCGTCAACAGCGGCGCTGCGGCAGCCGCGTTCAACGTCTACACCAGCGCTGCGAGTGGGGGCCCGTGGTACTACACCGTATTGCCCGGCACCCGCCTCGACGATGTGCCGGTCGGCGCTGCGCACAACGGTACCTATGCGCTGAGCGTGCATGGACCCAATGGCTTCCTGCGCGAATTCGCCGGCGACCTCGCTGCGGCCGGGACGCAATCGGCTGCGCCATGGTTGGAGGCGCGGCAGGACGGCGAGGCGCTGGTGCTGGACATCGGCAATGCCGGGCAGCAGCCGTGCACGCTGCAACTGCGCGCGCTGGACTACGCAGACCCGACCGCGCGCTCGCTGCACCTGGCTGCAGGTCAGCGCCAGACCGTGCGTCTGGCGCTTGCTGCCAGTGATCACTGGTACGACCTGGTGCTGGAACAACCGGGCGCGGCATTCCGCCGCCGCCTGGCCGGGCATCTGGAAACCGGCAGGCCCAGCCGCAGCGATCCGGCATTCGGGCGCGCCTGAGCCGGCGCCGGGGGCGCACCGGTGATGGACGCGCAGGGGAGGCGGGTTGTTCTGGCCTCGACGGCAACCGAGCGTCGGTGGGCTGCAACGGGCTCTTCGATCCGGCGATGACCCGCACGGTCGCCGTGGATAGCCGGTATTTGCGCTGGGTCATGCCGGAGTCGCCCGGCATCGCAGCTGTTGCCGGAATTCGGCGTGTGCCGACGCGGGCGGCCGGCGCCGCAGCGGGAGGGGTTATCATGCGCTCCCGTTTCGCTGCGGCGAGCCGGCCCCTTCCCCAAGGAATCCCTCGCGCATGCGCATCCTGCTTGCCCGTCACGGCGAGACGCCGTGGAACGCCGAAGGCCGTTACCAGGGCCAGATCGATATCCCGCTGTCGCCGGTCGGCGAAGGCCAGGCCGCCGCCCTCGGCGCGCGTCTGCAATCGTTGGAGATCACCCGCGCGGTGGCATCGCCGCTGTCGCGTGCGCAGGCCACCGCCAGGCTGGCGCTGGGCAGCAACCGCGAAAGCCTGCTGCAGACCGATGCAGACCTGCAGGAAATCGCCCACGGCGAATGGGAAGGCCTGCTGGCCAGCGAGATCAACGACAAGGATCCGGCACGTCTGCGCGCCTGGCGCGACGAGCCCGATACCGTGCTGATGCCCGGCGGCGAGTCCCTGCGGCAGGTGCTGGACCGCAGCTGGCGCGGCCTGGCGCGCGCGGCCGAAGGCCTGGGCGCGGCCGACACCTTGCTGGTGGTCGCGCACGATGCGGTCAACCGCGTGATCCTGTGCAAGATCCTGGGCCTGCCGCTGTCCCGGCTGTGGACCTTCCGCCAGGCGCCGACCACGCTCAACCTGCTCGAAGGCGAGGACGTGGATCACCTGGAAGTGGTGCGCCTGAACGACTGCGCGCACCACACGCCGTTCTTTGGCGAAGCCAAGCATCGGGCGCTGTAAGGCAACGCCCGGCAAGGATGCAGGATCGCGCTGTGGTGCGTCATCGCCGGACCATCGCCAACTGGCCCAAGGTGCTTCGGTGCGCTGTCTTGGGCAGTGTGTGCGGCCTGTTGGCGCTAGCGGTGTTTTCCGACTTCATTCCCGCACCGTTTCTTTCTGGTCGGAACTGGGTAGCGCCGATGGTGCTGCTGGGAGGCGCATTGACGGTGCTGATCTTTGCGCCGGCCTATCGCATCGGCGGATGGAAGGCGGTCTTCGGTACGCAGCCGCTGAACACGGTTCTGGCGATCTGCCTGGCGCCGCCGCTGTTGGGATTTCTGTGCTGGCTCGTACTGGCTCTAGGGGCGCCGTGGGTGTACACGCGTATGGCCGGTGTCGATTTCAAGGAAACGCATGTGATGCAGGTCGAGTACTTTCAAAGCGGGCGTTCGTGCAAATACCGATTGCGTGGCGGGCCGCTGGAAAATCGGTTTCCCGGCCATCTGTGCGTCAGCGAGGCGCTCTATCGTCGGCATCTCGATCAGCAGGTGACCGTGGTGTTGACCGGTCAGCGCTCGCTGTTGGGAATGCGGGTTGCAGCGATCGAAGACGCCCGGTGATCGGGACGTCCGACACAGACAATTGGAGTCGGCAACGACAGGCGCATGCGCCTGGGCAAGATGGCGTCGTTTGTCCGACTACGTGAGGGCCTGAAAATTCGCGATAATGCGGTTCTTCCTGCGCAGTCCCCGCCGTGAACGCAACCGACTCCCTCTCCGACTGGCTCGTCTATATCGAGCAGCAGCATCCAAGCACCATTGCCATGGGCCTGGAGCGCGTGCGCGAGGTGGCGGCACGTCTGCAGCTTGCCGCGCCTGCCAGGCACGTCATCGTGGTCGGCGGCACCAATGGCAAGGGGTCCACCGTGGCCTTCATCGAGGCGATCGGGCGCGCCGCCGGCTGGAAGGTGGGCAGCTACACCTCGCCGCATCTGCTGCGCTACAACGAGCGTGTGCGCATCGATGGCGTCGATGCGAGCGATGCCGCGCTGGTCGAGGCATTTGCAGCGGTCGAGGCAGTGCGCGGCGACACCACGCTGACCTATTTCGAATACGGCACGCTGGCGGCGCTGTGGCTGCTGCAGCGCTCTGCGCTGGACCTGGCGGTGCTGGAAATCGGCCTGGGCGGGCGCCTGGATGCAGTCAATATCGTCGACTCGGATGTGGCGGTGATCACCACCGTGGATATCGACCATACCGATTGGCTGGGCGAAGACCGCGAAGCGATCGGCGCCGAGAAGGCCGGCATCATCCGCGCCTGGAAGCCGGTGGTGCTGGGCGAAATCGACCCGCCATCGAGCGTATTGCGGCGTGCCTACCAGCTGGGCGCCAACGCGATCCGCGCCGGCAGCGATTACTTCTTCGAGCCGATCGAGGCGCAGCATCCGGAAGCGCCGCAGTGGCGCTGGCGCGATGTCGCGGTGACGCTGGAACTACCGATGCCGGCCCTGCACGCGCCGGTGCAGCTGGCCAATGCGGCCGCGGCAATTGCCGCGCTGCAGGCCTTGCCGGAAGCGCTGCCCGATGCCGCGTGGGCGCAGGGAATTTCCAGCGCGCAGGTGGTCGGGCGATTGCAGCGCTGTGACGTCGATGGCGTGCAGGTGCTGCTGGACGTCGGCCACAACCCGCAGGCCGCGCGCGCGCTGGCCGATGCACTGGGCGCGCAGGCGCACACGGGCAGCACGCATGCCATCTACGCGGCACTGGCGGACAAGGACGTGCTAGGCGTGGTGGAGGCGGTGGCCACGCAGGTCGACCACTGGACCCTGGCCGGGCTGGACGGCGCGCGTGGGCAGTCGGCGCAGGCCTTGCAGGCCCGTCTGCAGGGCAGTGCGGCAGCGCAGGCGGTATGTCACGGCGACGTGGCGGGCGCATTGGGCGCAGTGCTGGCGCAGGCCGCCCCCGGTGATCGGGTGCTGGTGTTCGGCTCGTTTCATACCGTTGCCGACGCGCTAAACGCACTTCGTTCAGTCCACCCGGGGCGGTAGCCCGGCTGCGGCCTTATAATCGCCGCGGCACCCCGCCACGCCGCCTTTCGTCTCTCTACGTGGATACTGCTCTGAAACAGCGACTGATTGGCGCCATCGTCCTGGTGGCGCTCGCCGTGATCTTCCTGCCGATGCTGGTCAAGGGCCCTGCGCCGTCGAGCGGCGTGGCCGACGTGCCGCTGGAGGCACCTGCCGCACCGGCCAATGGCGAGTTCGAGACCCGCGAATTGCCGCTGGTCACCCCGGGCGATGCGCCGGCCGGTGGCGCGCTGGGCATGCGCGGTGCCGCCACCGCGCCGGCCGCGGTGCAGGACAACCCGGACGCAGCCGATCTGGCCAACCCGGCCAGTACGCCATCGGCCCCCGAGGTGGCGGCCGGCAACTACGCGGTCAACTTCGGTGCCTACGCCACCAGCGCCGATGCCGATGCGGTACTGGCGCGGCTCAAGCAGGCGCAGCTGCCCGGCTTCAGCGAAAAGACCCAGATCAACGGCCGCCCGGCTTGGCGCGTGCGCGTGGGGCCGTATGTCGATCAGGCCCAGGCCGAAGCGGCGCGCCTGCAGGCGGTGAAAGTGCGCAGCGATGTCAACGCCCAGGTGGTGACGCTGGATGCCAACGCCGCCGCGCCGGCGCCGGCAGCCAGCACGCCGGCGCCCGCAACGGCCGCCAAGCCGAACAGCAGCGCGGCCGCCGCCGGCACGACCGCCCCGACCAAGACCGAAAGCCTGCCGCCGGAGCCGGCCAAGCCGGTGACCGCCGCGCCCAAGCCGGCCGAAGCGCCCAAGCCTGCCCCGGCCAAGCCGGAGGTGGCGAAAACGGAGCCGGCCAAGCCCGAGCCCGCCAAGCCGGTCGTCGCGGCGCCCGCCGCGCCGGCAGCGCCTGCAGCCAGCTCGGTCGGCTTTGCGGTGCAGCTGGGCGCCTTCGGGCGCGCCGAAGACGCCGACGCCTTGCGCGACCGCGTGCGCGCCGCCGGCTTCAGCGCCTTCGTCGAACAGGTGCGCACCGACAAGGGCGCGCTCAACCGCGTGCGCGTCGGCCCGGTCGCCAATCGCGGCGATGCCGAACAGCTGCGCGCGCAGGTGGCGGCCAAGGTCGGCATTTCCGGCATGGTGCGTCCGCATCCGTAAGCCACTGCGCCGCCATCGGGCGGGCGCGGTCAGTGCCGAGGATCGGCAGTCGGGTGGTTCGCTGCGTGGTGCGGCTCGTCCGCAGCATGCCGGGTCACCGTTTCGGGTGGTATCGCCGGCGGCGAGCGGATTCCTGATCGCCTCACACCCATGGAGGGGAGCGCAATGAACACCGAGCCAGGTTGGACCAGCGGCGTGCGCGCCGCGCGGAGAAGTGGGCAATGATCGACATGGTGCTGGGCGTCATCATCCTGGTATCGGCGCTGCTGGGCCTGCTGCGCGGGTTTGTCGCCATCGTGGTGGGCACGCTGTCGTGGTTGCTGGCCGGCTGGGCGACGTTCCAGTTCGGCGGCCCGGCCGCGCGCTGGATCGCCGATGGCAAGCATCCGTCGGCCACCGAGTCGTTCGGCGGCTACGCGATGGTGTTCGTCGGCGTGCTGATCACCGTGGCGGTGATCGGCATGGTGATCCGCGCCGGCGTGGATGCGGTGCGCCTGGGCGGGATGGACCGCATGCTCGGCTTCGGCCTGGGCCTGGTGCGCGGCGGCTTTCTGGCCAGCGTGCTGGTGCTGCTGATGAGCTTCACGCCGCTGCCGCGCGAGCCGGCCTGGCGCCAGTCGATGCTGATGCCGATGCTGTCGCCGGGCGCGAGCTGGATGCGGGCGCAACTGCCGGCCTGGCGGATGCCGTCGATGGACATGCCATCGATGGAACTCGGCAACCTGCCAACGGAGTTGGGGAAGTTGCCCTCGGCAGGCGATAATACGGACCTGGGCAAGGCGCTGTCCGGGTCCGGTCTGAGTGACACCATCACGCGTGCGCTTGGACAACCCGGCAAAGCTGCCAGCGACGGACGCAATCCGGCGCAGGCGATGCCGGCCAATATCGATCCGGCGCAGGTTCGCGGCGGAGAAAGCGACCCGGCTCGGGTCGAGCCCCAAGGCCAGGCACGGCCCCCTTCACAGTAACGGCGCAAGCCGTAGCGGAGAACGCGCACCATGTGTGGCATCGTCGGTATTGTCGGCAACCAGAACGTCGCCGGGCAGCTGTATGACGGCCTGACCGTCCTGCAGCATCGTGGGCAGGACGCCGCAGGCATCGCCACCGCAGACGGCACGCGCCTGCGCGTGCAAAAGGCCAACGGGCTGGTGCGCGATGTCTTCGACGAAAAGAAGATGGCGGTGCTGGAAGGCCGTGTCGGCATCGCGCATTGCCGCTATCCGACCGCAGGCTCGGAAGGCATGGACGAGGCGCAGCCGTTCTACGTCAACTCGCCCTACGGCATCGCGCTGGCGCACAACGGCAACCTGATCAACACCGAGGCCTTGCGCCAGCAGGTGTTCGAGGCCGACCGCCGCAACATCAACACCGATTCGGACAGCGAAGTGCTGCTGAACGTGTTCGCCTACGAGCTGGACGCGCAGCGCATGCTCACCCCCGAGGCGGCGATCCGCGCGGTGGCCGGCGTGCACCGCCGCTGCAAGGGCGGCTATGCGGTGGTCAGCGTGGTGCTGGGCCTGGGACTGGTGGCCTTCCGCGACCCGCACGGCATCCGTCCGCTGGTGCTGGGCAAGCGCGAGCACGCCGAAGGCACCGAATACATCGTCTCCTCCGAATCGGCTGCCCTGGACATCCTCGGCTACCAGCGCGTGCGCGACCTGCGCCCCGGCGAGGCGATGGTGATCACCGCGCGCGGCGAGCTGTTTTCGGAAGTCTGCGCCGCGCCGACCGTCAACGCGCCGTGCATCTTCGAGTATGTGTACTTCGCGCGCCCGGATTCGATGATCGACAACATCTCGGTGCACAAGGCGCGCATGCGCATGGGCCTGAAGCTGGGCGAGAAGATCCTGCGCCTGCGCCCGGATCACGATATCGACACCATCATTCCGATTCCGGACACCTCGCGCGATGTGGCGCTGGAGATGTCCAACGTGCTCGGGGTGAAGTACCGCGAGGGCTTCGTCAAGAATCGCTACGTGGGCCGGACCTTCATCATGCCGGGGCAGGGCGAGCGGCAGAAATCGGTGCGTCGCAAGCTCAATCCGATCCACCTGGAATTCCGCAACCGCGTGGTGCTGCTGGTCGACGATTCGATCGTGCGCGGCACCACCAGCCGGCAGATCGTGCAGATGGCGCGCGACGCCGGTGCACGCAAGGTGTATCTGGCCTCTGCCGCGCCGCCCGTGCGTTACCCCAATATCTACGGCATCGACATGCCGGCGGCCGAAGAACTGATCGCGCATGGCCGCAGCGAGCTGGAAATCCAGGAATTCCTCGGCTGCGATTGGCTGATCTACCAGGATCTGGAAGACCTGGAAGTGGCGGTGCGCGAAGGCAACCCGGACATCCAGCAGTTCGATTCCTCGTGCTTCAACGGCGAATACATCACCGGCATCGAGCCGGGCTATTTCGAACGCATCCAGCAGCTGCGCTCGGACGATGCCAAGAAGCGTCGCCGCGCGTAAGGGTCTGCGCTAGCGCTGCAGGCCGGCGCTCCCCAGGCATGGCATGGCGTCCCTGTGCCATGCCGACCGGCTGCGTGGTGATCGCGTCAGCTGGCTGCAGCCGGGCGCGACATGGCGTGCGCTGCGGTGGTGCGGCAGTGTCGCCAGCCGCTGTGGATGTGCGCAGACCGAACATGCGATGGCGGCGTCGGGGTAGCGATCGCCGCTGCAGCGTGAAGCGCCAACTGCCGGTGTTGTCGGCCCTGCGGTTTATCGCAAAGACGGAGTGATGGACACGATGGATCTTCTGCAAGCCGCACATGCCTGCCTGCAGGCGGCCGATCCGCTGGAGAAGGTCGCATTGACGCAGCGGCATGCGGCCGCGTTCCGCGCCGGCACCTTGCCGCTGCCATCGCCGCAGGCAGCGCCACCGCAGCCGATCCGCATGCCGGGCCGGCCTGCCAGGCCGGTGCTGGTGCATCCGCGGCAGGTGCCGCGGCGTGGGCTGGGCAGCCTGGAAGGGCGCGCCGCCTTTATCCACGCCATCGCGCATATCGAGCTCAACGCCATCGATCTGGCCTGGGATGCGGTGTATCGCTTCCGTGGGCTGCCGGAGGCGTTCTATGCCGACTGGGTTGGTGTGGCCGATGACGAATCGCGCCACTTCATGCTGCTGCGCGCGCGGTTGCACGCACATGACCACGACTACGGCGACTTCGCTGCGCACAACGGCCTGTGGGAAATGTGCGAGAAAACCGCACGCGACGGCCTGGCGCGCATGGCGCTGGTGCCGCGCGTGCTGGAAGCGCGCGGGCTGGATGTGACGCCGGCGATGATCGTCAAACTGCGTTCGCTCGGCGATACCGCCACTGCCGAGGTGCTGGACACCATCCTGCGCGAGGAAGTGGCGCACGTGGCGGCCGGCTCGCGCTGGTACCGCTGGTATTGCGCGCAGGCCGGCATCGAGCCGCGCGCGCGCTTCAAGGCGCTGCTGCATGAGTACGCCGGCGGTTACCTGCACGGGCCGTTCAATCTGCAGGCGCGGCTGCTTGCCGGCTTCGACGAGGACGAACTGGCCGATCTGGTGGAGCAGGCCGGCTGAGCAGCCGGTGGTGGGAGGCGTGGGCCGTAGTTGCACGCTTGCTCGAGCGCCGTAGGCGGGCAGATCGAATCGGCCAGTACCGTTGCCGCGCTGCTGAAACGTGCCCGCCGTGTCGTGCATGCAGCACCGGGCGCACTGCGTGCGGAACGCGCGCAACGCGCCGCATCAGTGCGTGCCGCCACCGGTCGCCCCCGGCAGTCACGCGGACTCGATGTCGCCGGATGCCGCAGGCGACGTGCGTCGCAATGCGCCTTCGACTGCCGGACTGTGCGCTGGGTCCTTCCATGCAGCCGCCGGAATCGCATCCATTCAACGGCAGACATCACAAAAACGTAATTTTCTTTTGTAACAACTTGCAATCCGTACGGCACGGCGCGCCTTAATGGCGTCCCGGGGGCAGGGGCCCGGTGTTTCACATCCGTTACTTCCATGTCTAAGGAGAGAGAGACGATGAAGTCGAAGTCGATGTGCACCACGGTGGGTCTGATTGCCATGTGTCTGGCCGGTTCGGCCGCCGCTGCCGGCAAGCCGCTGTATCAATCCGGCCCGGCGTTGAGCCGAAGTGCGGCCGCCACCGCCACTGCCGAGCCCTCGTTGCAGCGCCTGCTCAGCGCACCGTCCACAGCCAACGCGCAGGTGGTCCAGCTCGACGCCGATGCGGTGACCGCCTCGGAGAAGCTGCTGGAGCTGCAGTTGGACGGGCAGACCATCACCGCCACCCAGGCCAAGGTCGATGCCCTGGAAGGCGGCGATAGCGTGTGGTACGGCAATCTCGGCCCGCGCGCCGGGACCCGTGCCCGTACGCTGTCGGGGGTGGATCCGCTGAACTCGGCCATCCTGGTGCGCAGCGGCGATACTGTCACCGGCACCATCCGTTACGCCGGCAAGCTGTATCGGCTGCGTCCGCTCGCCGATGGCCGCCACGTCCTGGTGCAGGTGGAGGAAAGCCGCTTGCCGCAGGAGCACCCGGCCGAATACAGCCTGCTGCCGAAGATCGAGATGCCCAGCGACGGGCGCGTCACCGCAGCCGCCGCATCGTCGGGCAGCCCGGCGACCATCCGCGTGCTGGTGGTGGCGACCAATCAGGCGGTGACCGCCTACGGCGGCAACATGCAGTCGCTGGTGCAACTGGCAGTGGCCGAGGCCAACCAGGGCTACATCAACAGCAATGTCGGCATCACCCTGCAACTGGCGCGTTACGAGACCACCAGCTACAGCGAAACCGGCAATTTCACCACCGACCTGCAGCGCTTCCGCGTGACCAACGATGGTTACATGGACAGCATCCACACCAGCCGCAACACCTACACCGCCGATGTGGGCGTGATCGTGTTGAACAACAGCAGCTACTGCGGCCTGGCATCGGGGATCGGCTCTACCGCCGCGACCGCGTTCGCCTCGGTGTACTGGGATTGCGCCACCGGCTATTACAGCTTCGCGCATGAAATCGGCCATCTGCAGAGCGCCCGTCATGACGCCACCAACGACCCGAGCACCTCGCCGTACGCGTACGGACACGGTTATCGCTATGGCAACAGCTGGCGCACCATCATGGCCTACGACTGCAGCAGCGGCTGCCCGCGCCTGAACTACTGGTCCAACCCCAACATCAGCTACAACGGCGTGCCGATGGGCAATGCCAGCACCGCCGACAATCAGCGCGTGCTGGTCAATACCAAGGCCACCATCGCCGGCTTCCGCTGAGGGCCACGCGTCTACCGCTGTCGGCCCGGCACCGCAGGTGCCGGGCCTTTGCCGCTACACGCAGGCGCAGTGATCGCGCAGACTAGAGGCACTGCCGGTTGTCGCCGGCGTGTCCTGCGGAGCGGAGCACCCATGTCCAAGTCCCTGCGTTACGCGGCGCTGTGCCTGGCCGCGCTGGCAGTTGCCGGCTGCAAACAGCAACCTGCCGACCCAGCCCCTGCGCCACCCACACCGGCCGTGTCCGCGCCGGCCGCGCCGACCGGCAACGATGCCCGCGCCCGCGCGCTGCATGTGCTGGAAACCCGGCTGCAGGCTGACCATTTCTATCCGGACAACTGCATCAGCATCGTCGAGGAAGACGACGCTGAGTCCGCAGCGGATGCGTTCGACTTCGCAGTGCGCGAGCGGCATGGCAACGAGTGCCCCGGCGACCCGCAGACCAACCCGGTGCGCGATCGTTTCCGCGTGCAGGCCGATGGCACGGTGCTCTGGTACGACGTGGTCAACGCCGACTTCGTCGACTATGCCGAACATGCGCGCAGCATGCAGTGATGCTTCTGGATACTGCATGACCGTGCGGTTACGTATCAGCAGGCTGTCGCGAGCAGGCGTGCCGACAGCGCGTCAAGCTGCATTCCAGCACGGGTGAGCAGCACGCCGAGGATGCGCATGCCTGATCTCGAAGCAAGACGCTCGCCTGCAGACGGCGCGGCCTGTGCCCATCGCGGTCTGTCGCTTGCAAACGGGTTCCGGACGAGCGGCCTGCGTCGAGCTGGCCGCTCGCTAGCTGCTGACAGCCACGTTAAAGACTCAGCTGCTCCAGCGAAACGCCGTCGGCATCCACGTGCAGTACCGAGCCTTGTTCGTACCAGTCGCCCAGCACGATGCGGGTGCAGGTCTGGCCGCCGGCCTGCAGGGTGTGGATCGCAGGGCGATGGGTATGGCCATGGATCAGACGGTCCAGGCCATAGCGCACGAAGGTGGTTTCCACCTCGGCCGGGGTGACATCGGTGACGGTCTCGAAGCGCGACTGGTCGCCTTGCTTGAGTTCTGCATGACGCGCCTGGCTGGCAGCGCGTGCCTGCTGCGCGAAGGCGACCCGCGCGGCCAGCGGCTGCGCCAGGAACTGCGCCTGGAAGACCGGATCGCGCGTCTGTGCACGGAACGCCTGGTAGGCGGTGTCGTCGGTACACAGCAGGTCGCCATGCATCAGCAGGGTCGGGTGTCCGTACAAGTCGACCACCGTGGGATCGGGCAGGATGCGGAAGCCGGCGCGTTGCGCGTATGCCTCGCCCACCAGGAAGTCGCGATTGCCCGGCATGAAGAACACCGGCACGCCGCTATCGGCCACCGCATGCAGCGCCACGGCCACCGCATCGGCAGCGGTCGATGGCGTGTCATCGCCGATCCAGGCTTCGAATAGATCGCCGAGGATGTAGAGCGCGTCGCTGCCCGGCACCTGCGTGCGCAGGAAGTCCAGAAACAGCTCGGTGATCGCCGGCCGGGCCGGATCCAGGTGCAGGTCGGAAATGAACAGGGTCGTCATTGCGCCATTGTACGGCGGCAGCGCGGGACGGGAATCGGGAATGGAGAATCGGGGTGGGGAATCGAGAATGGGGAATCGAGAATGGGGAATGGGGAATTGCTGGAGCGTTGCATTGCGGCGCGAGCGCCGGGAACGGCCGGCTGGGCGACGAGGGGCATCGGCTTGGTCAGGCAAGCACGGCGATGGCAGATCTCACGCTTAGCCGAGCAGCACCGGCACTCCCCACAGCGACAGACTGGCCAGCACCACGCCGATCGCCGTGGCAGCCAGCACATCGCTGGGATAGTGCAGGCCCAGCACCACGCGCGACAGCGCCACGCCGGCCGAAAACGGCACCAGCACCGGTGCCAGCCACGGGTAGTAGGCCACCGCCACGATGCTGAAGGACACCGCGTGCAAGGTGTGGCCGGACGGAAAGCTGAACTCGTCCAGCGGTGCCACCCAGGCGCGGATGCGCACGTCGGCCGCGTACGGGCGTGGTCGGCGCGTCCAGCGCTTGAGCGACTTGTACAAGCTCAGCGCGAGCACGCCGGTGGCGGCCATGTGCGCAGATGCACGCACGCCGTCCATGCCGTCGAGCAGCACCAGCAAACCCATCAGGCTGTACCAGAACACCCCATCGCCGAGCCGGCTGATGGTGGCGAATGCACGCCGCACCGGGTGGCGCCGGCACCAGTGATTGGCGCGCCGGCACCAGCGCGCTTCGTGACCGCGCAGGAGCTCAAGCCGCGTTGCCGACATAACGCCCCCGTGTCGCGGTGATGCCCATCAGCAAGGCCTCGAAGTCGGACACCACCGTGTCCGGATGCAGTTTCTTCATCGCCTGTGCGGCCGCAGCCCCCAGGCGCCGGCGCAGCGCATCGTCCTCGGTGAGTGCGACGGCGGCCTGGATGAACGCCTCATCGTTCTCCACAGCCGCACCGCTGTGGCCGTTGCGCAGATACTCGCGCGCGGCGCCGTAGTCGAAGGCGACCGTGGCCACACCGCTGGCCATTGCCTCCAGGGTCACGTTGCCGAAGGTCTCGCTGCGGCTGGGGAACAGGAACAGATCGCCGCTGGCGAAGTGGCGTGCCAACGCCGCGCCGCGCTGGACGCCGCAGAAGAGGAAGTCCGGATTTTCATGCGCGATCTTTTCGCGTGCCGGGCCATCGCCGACCCAGACGAAGCGCGCCTTCGGGCGGATCTGTTGCAACTTGCGGAAGGCGCGGATCGCCAACGGCAGATTCTTTTCATTGGCGATGCGTCCGACGTAGATCGCGGCGAAGCCTTCGCCTTCGATGCCCCATTCGGCACGCAGGGCCGGATCGCGCCGGGCCGGATCGAACTGCTGGCTGTCCACCGCGCGCGCCAGCAGCTGCACCCGCTCGAAGCCGCCGTCGCGCAGGAACTGCTGCAGCTCGCGCGTGGGCACCAGCGTGGCCTCGGCCTGATTATGGAAGCGGCGCATCCAGCGCAACGCGGTGCCCTGCAGCCAGGCGGCACCGTAGTCGGGCAGGTACTCGTCGAACCGCGTGTGGAAGCCGGTGGCGACCGGGATGCCCAGTCGGCGTGCCGCACGCATCGCCGACCAGCCCAAGGGGCCTTCCGTGGCCACATAGACCGCATCCGGTTGCGTGATCTGCCAATGACGCACGAGGCGTTGTGTTGCCGGTAGCCCGAATTTCAGTCCCGGATAGCGCGGCAGCGATGCACCGCGCACCAGCAGGGCCGTGGCCGCATCCGTATCGCCGCTCTGCCGTGGACGCACCACGTCCACCTGGTGTCCGCGTGCGCGCAGGCCGGTCTCCAGCCCGTGCACGGTCAGCGCAACACCGTTGATTTCAGGGGGATAGGTTTCGGTAACGATCGCGTAGCGCATGCCCGTTCTCCGGTTTTCGCTAGCTTCCGGGAGGGCGATGGCATGGATGTTGCGCCCACAAGTCGCGGTGGTGACAGTGGAGCCGGGAATGGGGAATGGGGAATGGGGAATCGCAAAGGCAGCGTGCTGCACTCGTTTAGCGCAATCGCCACCAGTCAGAACTTCTCAGAGCTCCGTGGTCGACTATTCCCGAATCCCCATTCCCGATTCCCGCCTGAGGCCGCAGGCCTCAGGTCACAAACGGTTTGAACGCAATCCCCAGCCCGGCCATGCTTTCGACTTCGCCGATCAGGTCGGCGCGCAGCAGCGGGCGCGAGTCGATCCAGCTTTGCGACAGGATCAATGACAGGCGGGTGTCATCGGCGGTGAGTTCCAGGGTCGGAATCGGGTCGGATTCGTGCGCGCGATGCAGCAGCACCGCCAGCCGCAGCAGTGCGGCCTTGCGTCGGGTTGGCAGCAGCAACCGATCCGGCAGCGCATCGAACGCGGTCTTGGGCACATTGCGCCGATGCGTGCGCACTAGCGATGCCAGTACCTGCTGCTCCTGCCGCGAGAAACCGGCGATATCCGAGTGCTCCAGGATGTAGCTGCCGTGCACGTGATACTGGCTGTGCGCGATGATCAGCCCCAGCTCGTGCAGGCGGGCGGCGCGGCGCAACACCTGCGCGTCGTCGCCATCCAGCTGCCAGGACTCGCAGACCTGGTCGAACAGGCGGCAGGCCGTGGCCTCCACGCGCTGCGCCTGCACTTCGTCGATGCCGTAACGCTGCACCAGCGAGGCCACCGAGCTGTCGCGCGGGTCGTTCTCGCCGCCGCGTCCGAGCATGTCGTAGAGGATGCCTTCACGCATCGCCGCCTTGCTGACCATCAGCTTTTCCAGCCCCAGGGCCTGGAACGCCGCTTCCAGCACCAGAATGCCGCCGGCGATGATCGGCCGGCGTTCGGCAGCCAGGCCGGGCAACTGGATGTCCTCGATGCGCTTGGCCTTGAGCAGTTCGTCGCGCAGCGCCGGCAGCGCCTCGGCAGTGATCGCGCCCTTGGTGAGCTTCATCGCCGCACAGATCTCGCCGATGGCCTTGTGCGTGCCCGACGAGCCGATCGCCTCGTGCCAGCCCAGCGCCTTGTACTGATTGGCGAATTGCTGGAACTCTGCGCCGATCTCGGTCAGGGCATCCTTCCATTTCTTCTTCGACAGCTTGCCGCCGGGAAAGAAGCGCCGCGTGCTGGCGATGCAGCCGGCCTGCAGGGACTCGCGTTCCAGGGTCTGGAACCCGCGGCCGATGATGAACTCGGTCGAGCCGCCGCCGATATCGATCACCAGCCGGCGTTGATCTGGCTTGGGCGGTTGCGCATGCGCAACGCCGAGATAGATCAGGCGCGCTTCCTCGCGTCCGCTGACCACTTCGATCGCATGCCCGAGCGCGGTTTCGGCCGGCATCAGAAACGCCTGCGGCGAGCGCAGCTGGCGCACCGTGTTGGTGGCCAGCGCGCGCACGCGCAACGATGGTACTTCGCGGATGCGCTGGCCGAAACGCGCCAGACATTCGAGCGCGCGCTGGCGCGCCTCGTTGGAGATGCCACCTTTGCCATCCAGGCCGTCGGCCATGCGCACGGTTTCGCGCAGGCGATCGACCACACGCAGCTGACCCATCAGGTAGCGCGCAATGACCATGTGGAAGCTGTTGGACCCTAAGTCGATGGCGGCAAGGAAATCGCCATCGCGCAGGGGCGGGATCGTGGGGGAGGGCATTGGCATGGGCGCATGGTAGCCGATGGGCCGTTGGCCCCGTGAGGGGCCGCGCCCGCGCCCCTTCAGATCCGCTCGAGCAAGGTCATCTGCGCCGAATGTGCCGGCTCGCCAGGGCCGGGGACGCGCTTGTGATAGACGCCTTCGGCATCCAGTTCCCAGGCATTGACGTTGTCGTCCAGGTAGTTCTGCAGCACTTCGCGGTAGACGCGCTTGGCCAGATCCGGATCCAGGATCGGGAAGCAGGTCTCCACGCGGCGCAGCAGGTTGCGTTCCAGCCAGTCGGCGCTGGCGCAGTACAGCTCTGCCGCGCCATCGTTGCCGAACCAGTACACGCGGCTATGTTCCAGGAAGCGCCCCACGATCGAGCGCACGCGGATATTGTCGGAGACGCCGGGCACGCCCGGCCGCAGCGTGCACGCGCCGCGCACGATCAGGTCGATCTGCACACCGGCCTGCGAGGCGGTATACAGCGCGCGCACGACCTGCGGCTCGTTGAGGGCATTCATCTTGGCGATGATGCGGCCCGGGCGGCCGGTGCGGGCCAGCCGCGTTTCGCGCTCGATCCGCTTCAACACGCCGGCATGCAGGGTAAAGGGCGACTGCAGCAATTGCTCCAGTTTCATGCGCGGCGCGAGCCCGGACAATTGCTGGAACAGCATGTGCACATCGTTGCCGATTTCCACATCCGCCGTGATCAGGCTGATGTCGGTGTACAGGCGCGCGGTGCCGCTGTGGTAGTTGCCGGTGCCCAGGTGCACATAGCGTTTGAGCTTGCGTCCCTCGCGGCGCACGATCAGCAGCATCTTGGCGTGGGTCTTGAAGCCGACCACGCCGTACACCACCTGCACGCCGGCCTCCTGCAGCTTGTCGGCCAGGCCCAGGTTGGCCTCTTCGTCGAAGCGCGCGCGCAGCTCCACCACCACGGTGACGTCCTTGCCGTTGCGCGCGGCCAGGATCAGCGCATCGACGATCAACGAGTCCTTGCCGGTGCGGTACAGCGTCTGCTTGATCGCCAGCACGTTCGGGTCGACCGCGGCCTGACGGATCACGTCCAGTACCGCGGTGAACGCATCGAAGGGATGGTGCAACAACACATCGCCCTTGCTGACGATCTGGAAGATGCCGTCGGTGTCGCGCAAGGTGCGCGGATTGAACAACGGATATTTCAATTCGGGGCGCTGCACCAGGTCGTAGACCTGGATGACGCGGCTCAGATTGACCGGCCCGACAATGCGATACACCGCGTTTTCGTTCAGGCCGAAGTTCTGCAGCAAGGTGCGCATGATCGGCGCCGGGCAGTCGTGCGCGATCTCCAGGCGCACCGCCGGGCGATAGCCGCGCGTGACCAGTTCGTCGCGCAAGGCCAGCGCCAGGTTCTCGACTTCTTCCTCGTCCACCACCAGTTCGGAGTTGCGGGTGACGCGGAACTGATACGAGCCCTTGACCTGCATGCCCGGGAACAGCTCGTCGACGAACTCGGACAGCACCGAGGACAGGAACACGAAGCTCTGCGCGCCCTCCGGCGACAGGCTCGCCGGCAGCTGGATGATGCGCGGCAACGACCGCGGCGCACGCACGATGGCCAGATGACCGGCGCGCCCGAATGCGTCCTGGCCCTCCAGCACCACCACGATGTTCAAGGTCTTGTTGAGGATCTTGGGAAACGGATGCGCCGGGTCCAGGCCCAGCGGCGACAGCACCGGCATGATCTCGTTGCGGAAATAGGCCCGTAGCCAGCGTTTCTGACGCGAATTCCAGGTCGAGCGCCCAAGTACCGCCACGCCTGCCGTCTCCATCGCCGGGCGCAGCACCTCGTTCCACACGTGGTACTGCTGCTCGACCAATTTGGCCGCGCGGTCGTGCACCGCGTTGAGGATGGCCGTCGGGCTTAACCCGTCCGGTGCCGGCGGCAGGCCGAATTCCTGCGCATGCCGCACGGTGGCCGCGCGGATTTCGAAGAACTCATCCAGATTGGTGCAGGAAATGCACAGGAAGCGCAGCCGTTCCAGCAACGGCACCTGGTCGTCCATCGCCTGTGCCAGCACCCGGAAGTTGAAGTCCAGCTGCGACAGTTCCCGGTTGATGTACAGCGACGGATCGCGCAGCGGATCGGTGGCGACGTCTTCGGAAGGGGTGATGTCGTGCAAGTGTTTGGCGTGGCCCATGGAATCGGTCATCAAGACGGAGATGGTGTGCGGCGTGACAGCGCGCCGGTCGCAGCGCAGGCAATGCAGCGCGTCCGGTGCGCGGGCATCGCACCGCGTTGCGGCGCGCACCCCCTACATATCACGCCGAACGTGACAGTGGCAGGGACTGATCGCGCTGTACGACGCGCGCAGCGACAAAATGACATGAGAATTCGCTGCCGCGTCCGACTTCGCTTTCGATTTCCAGGCGCGCCTGGTGCAGTCCCAGGATGTGCTTGACGATCGACAGCCCCAGCCCGGTGCCGCCGCTCTCGCGCGAGCGGCTGCTGGACACGCGATAGAAGCGCTCGGTGATGCGTGGCAGGTGCGAGGCGGGAATGCCGTAGCCGGTGTCGCGTACCGCCAGGGCTGCGCCATCGCCCTCGCGCACGAAGCGGATCGTCACCGTGCCACCGCCGGGCGTGTAGCGCACCGCATTGGTGACCAGGTTGGAGAAGGCGCTATGCAGTTCCTTGTTGGAGCCGAGCAGGTCCACGCCGGCCTCGTCCAGCACGTTCACCGTGTGGCGACCCTGGCTGTGCGCTTCGGCCTCGCGACGCAGGGTCGACAGCATCGGCGCCATCGCCACGTGCTCCTCGCCGAGTTCTTCCTGCGATTCCAGCCGCGACAGCGTCAGCAGGTCCTCGACCAGCTGCGCCATGCGCTGCGACTGCTTGCGCATCTCGGCCAGCATCGGGCCGGCATCGGGAAAGTCTTCCGGGTCGAGCATGTCCAGGTAGCCATGCACCACCGTCAATGGCGTACGCAGTTCGTGCGAGACGTTGGCCACGAAGTCGCGGCGCACCTGCTCCAGCCGCAGCAGCTTGCTGACATCGCGCGCCACCAGCAGCCAGTAATCGTCGGAGTAGGGAATCAGGCGCAGGTTCAGGCGCAGGTCCGGATCCACCGGCGAGGCGGCGTCGAGCATGGGTTCGGCATTGCGGCCGGCCGCCAGCCAGTGCGCCAGCGGCAACGGCTGCAGCCGCTCCACCACCGACACGCCCATGTCGCCCGGATGATGCAGGCCGAGCAGTCCGCCCGCGGCCCGGTTGAACCACTGCACGCGCTGGCTGTTGCGATCCACCACCACCACCGCATCCGGCAGCGCCTGTGCGGCGGCGCGATAAGTTCGCAGCATTTCGATCAGGCGACGCTTGCGCCCACGCATCTCGGCCTGGCTGCGATACAGCAGGCGGTCCAGTTCGTTCCAGGCCCCGATCCCGGCGGCGGGTTCGGCGCGCTGCCGGGCGGTCAGGCGACGCAGCACCTGGCGCAGCCGCCAGTAATGCCAGGCCAGCACGCCCAGGGCGGTCAGCGTCAGCGCCATCCACACATGCTCGATCAGCACGCCGACCAGCACGGCAGCGCCCAGCAACAGCGCGAGGGTGCCGAGCGTCTTGAGCCAGGCGGAACGGATATGTCGAGGCATGGAAGGCGTTACCACCGGGCGTCAGATGGGCGTGCGAGCCGGCCGGCCTGCGTGGCCGGCCGGCTGTGCGGCAACCACTAGGTTGCCGAAGAGAAACGGTAGCCCGAGCCACGCACGGTCTGCACCATGTTTTCCAGGCCGAACGGTTCCAGCGTCTTGCGCAGGCGGCGGATATGCACGTCGATGGTGCGCTCTTCCACGTACACGCTGCCGCCCCAGACATGATCCAGCAGCTGGGTACGCGTGTACACGCGCTCGGGGTGTGTCATGAAAAAGTGCAGCAGGCGGTATTCGGTCGGGCCGATTGGCACCGGCGCGTCGCCGGCAAACACCCGGTGCGCGGCGCCGTCGATGCGCAGGCGGCCCACCGACACGCTGCCGTCCTCGTCGTCCTCCCGGGTGCGCCGCATCACCGCACGGATGCGCGCCAGCAACTCGCGCGCCGAGAACGGCTTGACCACGTAATCGTCGACCCCGGCTTCCAGGCCGCCGACGCGGTCGTTCTCTTCGCCGCGCGCGGTCAGCATGATGATCGGAATCTCGCGGGTCAGCTGTTCCTTGCGCCAGCGCCGCGCCAGATCCAGCCCGCTGGTGCCCGGCAGCATCCAGTCCAGCAGGATCAGGTCCGGCACACGGTCGGCAATGGCGGTCTGCGCCTCGCGGGCATCGCCGGCATGGATGGGTTCGAACTCGCCTTTGCGCAGCGCGAACGCCACCATGTCGCGAATCGCGGGTTCGTCATCGACGATCAGAATGCGTTTTTGCACGCGGGGCTTACCGTCTGGCTTTGGTGATCGCCAGTAGACTACGGTTTTGTGACTCTAATGTGACATGCACGGTGACCAGGCACTCGGCGATAGCGGCCTGCACCGGGGGCCGGCGCAGTGCGGGACGCCTAGGCACACGTCGGGATGACCATTGCGCCAACCGTCACAAGCGCTAGCGGGTCGACAGATCCGGGTCGCGAATCCCTTGCCGGCGCAGTTCCAGCACGCTCGGGGTGATCGCCGCGATGCGCGCATCCACCCGAGCCCGTGTCACATAGTCGAGATCTTTCTTCTTCAGCGCTTCCAGCTGGATCAGCGCCTGTTCCGGGCGTCCGTTCAGATACGCAGATTCGGCATAGGCCTCGCTGGCGCGCAGATGGTCGCCGGACAGCTCGCAGGCGCGTGCGTAGGTCTGTTGCAACAAGGCATCCTCGCTACTGCGATGCAGCAGCGGCTCCAGCACCTGACGCGCGCGCTGGCCGGACTCCTTGCTGGCCTGCTCGTTGAGCGCGCCGGCGTAGGTCAGCGCCACCGCGCGGTTGTTCGGCAGTTGCTTGAGCAGCGCGTCGAAGCGGGCATTGGCCACCTCGCGCTGGCCCACCCGCGCCTGCGCCTCGCTCAGGCCCAGCGTCAGCCATAAATTATCCGGATGCGCCTCCAGCAGGCTGGTCAGTTCGGCCACCGGTTCGCTCGGCCGGCCGCCGCTATTGCGCAGGCGCGCCAGCGCCAGGCCGTAGCGCTGGGCATCGGTCAGGCCGTGCTTGTTGCTGCGACGCAGGGTCTCGTATTCGCGGATGGCCGCATCCGGCGTGGTCGCGCTGAGCACGCGCAGGCGCTCCTTGGCCCAGTCGAAGTTCTGCTGGTCGTCGCCGCGGCTCAGTGCATCCACCGGCAGCCGCAGCGCATACGGAAGGATCGCGTTGCCGTTGCGGCTCAGCGGTTCGGACAGCGACGGGTCGGCCGGGTCCACCCGTTCCTGGCGCGTTCCGCCCGGTACCGAGGTGGTCAGCACCACGGTGTTCTTCTTCATCTGTTCGGCGCGCGCCTTGGCCTCGCTGATGCGCGTGACCGTGACCGGGTGGGTCTGCAGGAAGTCGGGCGCGCTGTAGCCGCCCTCGTTGGCGCGCATTGCCACCGACATGCGTTCGAAGAAGCCGGCCATTGCATCCACGTCGTAGCCGCTGCGCACCAGCGTGCGGATACCCAGCCGGTCGGCCTCCGATTCGTTGGAGCGGGTGTAGTCGATCTGGCGTTGCTGCATCAGGCCCATCGCGCTGGTGATGCCGGCCATGGTGGCATCGCCCTTGGAATTGCCGCCGGCCTGTTGCGCGGCGACCACCGCTGCCAGCATGCCCAGCAGGATCGGGATCTGGTCGCGCTGGGCCCGCTCCACCCCACGCAGCACGTGCTGCTGGGTGACGTGGGCGATTTCGTGCGACAGCACCGCGGCCACTTCGTCCTCGCGCTCGGCGGTCAACACCAGCCCCGCATTGACCGCGATATAGCCGCCCAGCGTGGCGAAGGCGTTGATCTGGCGGTCGCGCAGCATGAAGAACGTAAACGGCTGCTGCGGCTGGTCGCTGTTGGCGCCGAGCCGGGTCCCCATGGTCTGCAGCCAGTCGGTGATCAGCGGGTCGTCCAGCACGTAGTCGTAGTTGCGCAACTCGGCCAGCATCATCTTGCCGTACTCGGCCTGGCGCGCCGGGGTCAGCAGCTCGCCGGCGGACGAGCCGATGTCGGGCAGGCGGTTTTCCTGCGCGGGTGCCACGCCCATGGCAACGGCCAGCGTGAGGGCAGTGGCGAGCGGTAGCAGGCGCAAGTGGAACTCCCAGGTAATGCGCGGAGCATGCGGGCAGCACGGCGCGATGGCGTGAATCATCGGTTAATCCACAGTGTTGCGGTGACGACATGGAAATTCCAGTCGCCCGGTACCATTGTCAGACCTCAGACCAACCGCGGAGTTTCCCGTGAGCCAAGACCCCAATGTGCAGGATGCGGCCGCCGGCCCGCAGATCACCCTGTATTCCTCTGCGATCTGCCCGTACTGCGTGGCGGCCAAGAACTTCCTCAAGAGCAAGGGCCGGACCTGGACCGAGGTGCGCATCGACCTGGACCCGGCCGAGCGCAACAAGATGGTCGCGCTGGCCAAGCGCACCAGCGTGCCGCAGATCTTCGTCGGCGACGTCCATGTGGGCGGCTACGACGACATGATGGCCATGCACCGGGCCGGCAAGCTCGAACCGTTGCTGGCCGGCACTGCAGGCGGCCAGGCATGAGTGAGCATGACGGCAGCAGCGACGACCGTCTGCGCGAGTTCACCGAATTTCGCCAGCGCATGAACCAGCGCATTCTGGCCGAGCCCAACCAGGTGGTGCGCCGGTTCTTTGCGCTGGACACCCAGACTTACCAGGCCGGCGCGCTGGACGTGAAGACCAAGGAGCTGCTCGGTCTGGTCGCCTCGATGGTGCTGCGCTGCGACGACTGCATCAGCTACCACGTCGCCCAATGCAAGGAAGCCGGCGTGACCCGCGAAGAGTTCTTCGAGACCTTCTCAGTCGGCCTGGTGGTTGGCGGCTCCATCGTCATCCCGCATCTGCGTCGCGCGGTGGATTTCCTCGACCAGCTCGAGGGCGGCGCCCAGGCACCGGCGCAGCACGCGCACGATTGATGTGTCGAGCGGGAGTCGGGAGTGGTGATTCGGGATTCGTAAAAGCGAGCGCGCGCGTGCTGCCCTAGTCGGCGGCACAGACTTTGTGCGCTCTGGTTTTGTCCGGTGCCGGCTGTAGGCGAGGGCGGTGCGTCCAGAGCGCCTCCACACGCTGGGTCCTGGTGCGCCTGGAGGCTGCGGGCGCGCACTGCGGTTGTCTGATGCCACTGACTGCACCGGGTTTCCGCAGCAGTCATCCGGGCCGCTCTTAGACCAAGGTCGGTTTGGGCGCCTTCACCGGCATCGGGCATAATTGCCTGTGAAACCTCCTTGCGCCGCTCTGCCGGGTATTGCGGCTGGCGCTCCCCCCTTCAAGTTCGGAAACCCAACGTTATGACGCAGACAATCACGGTCATCCGCGGCGACGGTATTGGCCCGGAGATCATGGATGCCACGCTGTTCGTGCTCGACGCGCTGCAGGCTGGCCTGACCTACGAGTACGCCGACGCTGGCCTGGTCGCGCTGGAAAAGCACGGCGATCTGCTGCCCGAGTCCACCCTGGCCTCGATCACCAAGAACAAGGTGGCCCTGAAGAGCCCGCTGACCACGCCGGTCGGCGAAGGCTTCAGCTCGATCAACGTGGCCATGCGTCGCAAGTTCGACCTGTATGCCAACGTGCGTCCGGCCAAGTCGTTCCCCAACACCAAGTCGCGTTTCGCCGATGGCGTGGACCTGATCACGGTGCGCGAGAATACCGAAGGCGCCTACCTGAGCGAAGGCCAGACCGTGTCCGAGGATGGCGAGACCGCGTTCTCCGGCGCCCGCGTCACCCGCAAGGGCTCCGAGCGCATCGTGCGCTACGCCTTCGACCTGGCGCGCGCCACCGGCCGCAAGAAGGTCACCGCGGTGCACAAGGCCAACATCATCAAGTCGACCTCGGGCCTATTCCTGAAGGTGGCACGCGACGTGGCCGCGCAGTACCCGGAAATCGAGTTCCAGGAAATGATCGTCGACAACACCTGCATGCAGCTGGTGATGCGTCCGGAACAGTTCGACATCATCGTGACCACCAACCTGTTTGGCGACATCATCTCCGACCTGTGTGCCGGCCTGGTCGGCGGCCTGGGCCTGGCCCCGGGCGCCAACATCGGTGTGGACGCGGCGATCTTCGAAGCCGTGCACGGCTCGGCGCCGGACATCGCAGGGCAGGGCAAGGCCAACCCGTGCGCATTGCTGCTGGGTGCCGCGCAGATGCTGGACCACATCGGTCAGCCGCAGAACGCCGAGCGCCTGCGCGAAGCGATCGTGGCCACCCTGGAAGCCAAGGATGCGCTGACCCCCGACCTGGGCGGCACCGGCAACACCATGGGCTTCGCCAAGGCCATCGCCAGCCGCCTCTGAGCGCGCCGGTAGGTCGCACAAGAGAAAGGGCGCCGACGGCGCCCTTTCTTTTTTGCTGGAAGCGGGTTGCTTGAAGTTAGTGTCACGCCATCAGGCGAAGGGGGCGCTGTTGCGATTCGCCACTCCCGATTCCCGATTCTCCAATCAGTTACGCGACTGCAGCTTCGACAGCAAGCGCAGGAACTCGATGTACAGCCACACCAGCGTGACCATCAGGCCGAACGCGCCGTACCACTCCATGTGCTTTGGCGCGCCGTGTTCGACGCCGCTTTCGATGAAGTCGAAGTCCAGCACCAGGTTCAGCGCGGCCACCACGACCACGAACAGGCTGAAGCCGATTCCGATCAGGCCAGAGTCGTGGATGAAGGGAATGCGCACGCCGAAAAAGCCCAGCACGATGGTCGCCAGATACACCAGTGCAATGCCGCCGGTGGCCGCCACCACGCCCAGCTTGAAGTTCTCGGTGGCCTTGATCATGCCGCTGCGGTAGGCGAACAGCAGCGCGAACATGGTGCCGAAGGTCAGCAACACCGCCTGGAATACGATGCCGTTGAAACGCGCCTCGTACACCGCCGAGATCGAACCCAGGAAGAAGCCTTCCACCAGCGCATACAGCGGCGCGGTGACCGGGGCCCAGGTCGGCTTGAAGCTGGTCGCCAGTGCGAATACCAGTCCGCCGATCGCGCCGGCGATCATGTACAGGCGTGCTGCCGGTAGCGGCATGCCATCGGCGCCGATCGATTGCGACCAGGCGAAGGCGGCAGTGAGTACCGCCATCAGCAATAGCAGGCCGGTCTTGTTGACGGTGCCGTTGAGGGTCATCGCCTCACCGTCGCGCGTGACCACCGCGCCGGAGCCCAGGTCGAGGAAGGTGGATTCCCGAAGGGCGGGATTGCCGCTACGCATGCGTATTCTCCATGAATGTAGGTGCCTGCCGACTTGGCGAGCAATTGGGTGTGAGGATACCGGATCGTCCAATTTACACAGAGTGATTGACAGCAAGGCCAATCATTCCCAAAATAGCCGACCTTTCCAGCCTTCGGGATTGAAAGGTCCCGCCGGGGTATAGCGCAGTCTGGTAGCGCGCCTGCTTTGGGAGCAGGATGTCGGGGGTTCGAATCCCTCTACCCCGACCATTCCGAGCTCTTGACGGCGTGGGAATGCGAAGTTCGGTCCGGGCGCCCGTAGCTCAACCGGATAGAGCACCGGCCTTCTAAGCCGGCGGTTACAGGTTCGAGTCCTGTCGGGCGCGCCATCGGCGGTGCGGTAGGAAGTAGGTTTCAGTGGTGGCTGTAGCTCAGCTGGTTAGAGTACTGGATTGTGATTCCAGATGTCGGGGGTTCGAGTCCCCTCAGCCACCCCACTGATTGCAGGAAAAGTTGGACCCGATGCATCGCGGGTGTTGCAACGAGGCAAAAACGCGCATACAATGTGCGACCAGTTTCAGGGCCGTTAGCTCAGTTGGTAGAGCAGTTGACTCTTAATCAATAGGTCCAAGGTTCGAATCCTTGACGGCCCACCAAACAAAAGCACTTAGGCAGCAGCCTAGGTGCTTTTCTTTTTGTGCTGCGGAAAGCGATGGTGCAGGGATTGGCTGCAGCGTTGTCGTCGTCTCGGTCGGTGGCCGCGCAACCGCAGTGACCCTCCCGGCTCGGTGCGATGGATTGCCTGCGTCAGGTGCGCAATCGCCACCGACGGCCGTCTCCGCCCGGATGACGCAGGCGAATGAGGACTGATGTGTCTGGAGTAATGCGGCATTCCATCCTGGGCCAGATTGGCGTCTTCGCGATCGTCGGTCCCCCGCTGGGTGGGCTGCTGGGCCTGGTGCGGTGGAGCCGGCTCGATCTGCAGGCCGTGTTGACGATCGTCGCCTGGTCGTATGCGCTGGTGCTGCCGGTGATTGCCTGTGCTGCCGCGGGATGGCTATGCGCGCGCACCTGCGCCTGGCGGTACCGCGGGCGCCGGCCCAACCCCTTGGTCCACATCGGCATCGGTGCCTCGAGCGGTCTGCTCTCGGCCGGGGTGATGGTGCTGCTGCTGGCGATCATCGGCGGCTGGTCGTGGCTGTCCGATCGCGCGGTGATGCTGACGCTGCTGCAGTGTGGGCTGGCGGCAGGCAGTGCCTGCGCCGCGATCGTCTGGCTGATGTGGTCGCGCCTGACAGGCTCTCCCCGGGCCGGGGGATAGGCCACCAGCGCTCCCCAGGATGCGCAGGAAGACGTTCCCTGTTGCGTCGGGCGGCGCTTTCGATACGCCTGCTGGTGATGCGCTGCGATGCGCAAGGCAGCTGCGGGCAACGGCAGCCGTGGTCGCCTTACGGCAATGCAGCGGGCGCGGGCGGCTGGCTTTGCTGCATGCGCGGAAATGCCAGCGTAAAACACGCGCCCTGGCCGGGCGCCGAGGTCACTTCGACAAAGCCGCCCGCCTGGCAGACCGCGCTGTACACCTGTGCCAGCCCCAGGCCCGCGCCTTTGTCGGCATCCTTGGTGGTGAAATACGCTTCGAACAGATGCGCCTGCACGTGTGCATCCATGCCATGCCCGTTGTCGGCCACGGCAATGGTGACGTAGTGCCCGGCCGGCCTGGCCAGGTTGGCCTGTTCCTCGGCGACCACGGTGTCGCCGGTCTCCACGCGGATGACGTCGCCCCGTCGGCAGGCATCGCGGGAGTTGATCACCAGGTTCAAGATGGCGCGTTCCACCGTGTGGCGATCGACCATGGCGCAGCATCCACCTTCGGCGGTGCGCAGCTGCAGCTGCAGGTCTGCGCCGATCACCTGTTCAAGCAATGGGCCGAGCTGTTCGGTCAGGGCGGCCAGATCCACCGATTCCGGGCTATACGGATACTGCCGGGAAAAGCCGACCAGACGCTGGGCCATGACCGAGCCATGTTGAAGCGCCGCATCGGCCACGCCCAACAGCTTGGCGTCGTGCGCGTCGATCCTGGCGCGCCGTACCACCAGGTCGATGGCCGAGGTGGCCGCCTGCAGGACGTTGTTCAAATCGTGCACGACGCCGGCCAGCAGCTGTCCCACCGCTTCGCCTTTTTGCGCCTGCTCGGAAATCTTTTCGGCAGCGCCTTGCGCGGCGCGCGCGATGTCCAGATCGCCTTCGATGCGCTCTTGCAGGTCGCGCAGGCTGTGCAGCTCGGTCGACAGCGAATGTTCGCGCGCGCGTGCCAGCCGCAGCGCGCCGTTGGAGAACGCGCGCTCTGCCGCCAGGGTCGAATCCAGCGTGCGGAAGGCAATCTCCAGCGCTCGGCGGTCGGAGATGTTCTTGCTCACGGCCAGGATCGCTTCGACCTTGCCAAGCGCATCGAACAGCGGGCTGGTGACGACCTGCCAGATCTGGCGCACGCCGGCGAAGTTCACGTTGGCAGCTTCGAATTCCTGGATCGAACCGGCGCGGGAGCCGGCGATCGCCGCGTCCACCAGCTCGGCCGCTTCCGGTGGCCACAGTTCGCGCCATGTCCGCGCGATCAGCTGATCCTGGTGGCTGGCACCCAATTCGGTCAGGCCATTGACGTTGATCGCGGTAATCCGCCCGTCGAGGTCGATCTCCTTGATGCAATCGCGGGACAACGCCACGATTTGCCGATACCGATCTCTCATCGCGATGACTGCCTCTCAGGTGTTAACGGAATTTTAGCTAATCTCGGCTTTACCCAACGCTAGCGGAGCAAACCAGGGGCGCGCGCAGGTGATGCCTCGCATAATGAATGCGTTTACCGTCGGCGCGCCGGGTGGGGCATCGGCTGGGGTCAGTTTGCCCGCACCGGCAGGCGGCATCCATTCGCGGCCAATGGGCGGCATCATTACGCCCGCGATGCTTTTTCTTTGCCGGCATCCCTGCAACAATGGCCGGGCAACTGCAGCATCGCGAAAGTGGCGGAATTGGTAGACGCACCAGATTTAGGTTCTGACGCCGCAAGGCGTGGGGGTTCGAGTCCCCCCTTTCGCACCATGCAGTGCGGCCGTGTGTCGTCCGGCCGCTTTCAGCCATAGGCCTGGCGCCTCTGCCTTGCGCGCTGCGGTGACGCGTATTCCGCTGGCAGCGGCCGCCATTATCGGCGAAACTACAAGGCTCGGCGGCTTTCTCGCCATCCGTCAACCCGCATCTTCCATCTCGTGCCGACGCTTGTGCAGTCGGTGGCAGGAGTCAACATGCAAGCATCGATCGAATCCACCGGCAATCTGGAACGCCGCCTGACCTTCACCCTGCCACAGGAGCGCCTGGAGACGCATGTCGGTGGCCGCCTGCGCGAACTCGCGCGTACCACGCGCATCAAGGGTTTCCGCCCGGGCAAGGTGCCCACCAAGGTCATCGAGCAGCGCTTCGGTCAGCAGGTGCGTGCCGAGGCGATGGAAGGCCTGCTGCGTGAGACCTTCGACTCGGCAGTCCGCGAGCATTCGCTGCGCCTGGCCGGCAACCCGCGCATCGATCAGGGCGAGAGCGATTTCGACTTCGTCGCCACCTTCGAAGTGGTGCCGGATTTCGGTGATATTGACGTGGCCAAGCTGTCGGTGGTGCGTCATACCGCCGAGGTGACCGATGCCGACATCGACCAGATGATCGAGAACCTGCGCCTGCAGCGCCGCACCTGGAACCCGGTCGAGCGTGGCGCGCAGGTCGGTGATCTGGTGTCGCTGGAGACCTGGTCGCAGGCCGGCGACGAGCGTCTGCCCGCCGAGGGCGTGGAGACCGGCAGCAGCGTGCTGGGCTCGGGCGTGATGTTCGACCAGATCGAAAAGGGCCTGGAAGGTCTGGCCAAGGGCGAAGACAAGACCCTGACCATCGACTTCCCGGCCGAGTGGCGCGTGCCCCAGCTGGCCGGCAAGACCGTGCAGGTGCACGTCAAGGCGGTCGAGGTCTCCGAGCCGGTGCTGCCGGTGGTGGACAAGGAGTTCATCAAGAGCTTCGGCGTGAAGAGTGGCGATGCCGAGCAGTTCCGCGCCGACATCCGCATCAACCTGGAGCGCGAGCTCAAGGGCGCGCTGATGAACCGCCTGCGTCGCGAAGTGGGCGAGCAGCTGATCGCCGCCTATGCGCACGTGGAGATGCCGCCGCGACTGGTCGAGAACGAAGCCCGTTCGATGCTGGCACAGCAGGTCGAGCAGGTCCGTCGCAGCGGCCGCAACCCGGGAGAGATCCCCGCCGATGCCCATCAGGGGTTCATGGATGCGGCGGCCAAGCGCGTGCTGGTCGGTCTGCTGGTGGGCGAGGTGGCCCGTCGCAACGAGCTGCGCCTGGAATCCAAGCGCGTCAGCGAAACGCTGCGTCTGATCGCTTCGACCTACGAAGAGCCGGAACAGGTCATTGAGATGTACCGCAACGACCCCCAACTGATGAGTGGACTGCAGAGCCGTGTCATGGAAGAGCAGGTGATCGACTGGATCGCCGAGCGCGCCCAGCACACCGAGCAGTCGCTGTCGTTCCAGGACGCCATTCGGGTCTAAGGTAAGCGACCGCGTGACACCAACCCGCATCCCGATGGCTGGGATGCGGATGTCAAACCCGGGCATCGGCGCACGCCGCTGCCACTACAGGAAGACTGATGAGCATTGTGACCAAAGCCCTGAACCTGGTGCCGATGGTGGTCGAACAGACCAGCCGCGGCGAGCGTGCGTATGACATCTACTCGCGTCTGCTGAAGGAGCGTCTGATCTTCCTGGTCGGTCCGATCGACGACCACATGGCCAACGTGATCGTGGCCCAGTTGCTGTTCCTGGAAGCCGACAACCCGGAAAAGGACATCAGCATCTACATCAACTCGCCAGGTGGCGTGGTCACTGCCGGCATGGCGATCTACGACACCATGCAATACATCAAGCCGGACGTGAGCACCATCTGCGTCGGCCAGGCCGCCTCGATGGGCGCGCTGCTGCTGGCATCGGGTGCGGCCGGCAAGCGCTATGCGCTGCCGAATTCGCGCGTGATGATCCACCAGCCGCTGGGTGGCTTCCAGGGCCAGGCCACCGATATCGACATCCACGCGCGCGAGATCCTGACCTTGCGTTCGCGCCTGAACGAGATCCTGGCCAAGCACACCGGCCAGTCCCTGGAGACCATTGCGCGCGACACCGAGCGCGACAACTTCAAGAGCGCGGTCGATGCGCAGGCCTATGGCCTGGTCGACCAGGTGCTGGAACGCCGTCCGGAAGAGTCGATCCAGCCGTCTTGATCGCCAGATTGCTGAAATTGCAGGAAAAACCGGCAGGGTCGGGCTGGGCGGATGTCCTCCCGACCCTGTGCTATTCTCGAAATCGAACCCCCGTGCATCGGGTGGGGTAACTGGGTAACAGAAGCATGAGCGAAGACCGCCAAGGTCGTTCCGGCGACAGCAACAAGATTCTCTACTGCTCGTTCTGCGGTAAGAGTCAGCATGAAGTCCGCAAGCTGATTGCCGGTCCCAGCGTATTCATCTGCGATGAGTGCGTGGAGCTGTGCAACGACATCATCCGCGAGGAACTCGAAGAGAAGGCGCAGTCGGCACGTTCCAGCCTGCCCAAGCCGCGCGAGATCCTCGAGGTGCTGGATCAATACGTGATCGGGCAGTTGCGCGCCAAGCGCACGCTCGCCGTGGCGGTGTACAACCACTACAAGCGTATCGAGAGCCGCAGCCGCAACGATGACGTCGAGCTGGCGAAATCCAACATCCTGCTGGTCGGCCCGACCGGTTCGGGCAAGACGCTGCTGGCCGAAACGCTGGCGCGGCTGCTCAATGTGCCGTTCACGATCGCCGATGCCACCACGCTGACCGAAGCCGGCTATGTCGGCGAGGACGTGGAAAACATCATCCAGAAGCTGCTGCAGAAGTGCGATTACGATGTCGAAAAGGCCCAGCAGGGCATTGTCTACATCGACGAAATCGACAAGATCTCGCGCAAGAGCGAAAACCCGTCGATCACCCGCGACGTGTCCGGCGAAGGCGTGCAGCAGGCGCTGTTGAAGCTGATCGAAGGCACGGTGGCCTCGGTACCGCCGCAGGGCGGCCGCAAGCATCCGCAGCAGGAATTCCTGCAGGTCGACACCAAGAACATCCTGTTCATCTGCGGCGGTGCATTCGCCGGACTGGACAAGGTGATTCAGCAGCGTTCCAACGATGCCGGCGGCATTGGCTTCGGTGCCAAGGTCAAGAGCAGCGAGCGCAAGCAGGAAGTCGGCAAGATCCTGGCCGAGGTCGAGCCGGAAGATCTGATCAAGTTCGGCCTGATTCCCGAGTTCGTCGGTCGCCTGCCGGTGGTCGCCACGCTCGAGGAACTGGACGAGCCGGCGCTGATCAAGATCCTGACCGAGCCGAAGAACGCCATCACCAAGCAGTTCAAGAAGTTGTTCGACATGGAAGGCGTGGAACTGGAGTTCCGCCCGGACGCCCTGTCTGCGATCGCCAAGAAGGCGCTCAAGCGCAAGACCGGCGCGCGTGGTCTGCGCACCATCGTCGAATCGGTGCTGCTGGACACGATGTACGAGCTTCCCTCGCAGGAAAATGTCAGCAAGGTGGTGGTGGACGAGTCGGTGATCGAGCACAAATCCGAGCCGTACCTGATCTACCAGGCGCAGCCGGCTCCGGCCAAGGCAGCGTCCGGCGATTGAGTCCCTGAGGCCGCTTCGCCGGGCCCTGGCCTCGCTCGCGGATAAAGGGTTTCCGAACGCTACTTGCAACACCTCGCCGATGGCCCCATAACGGGGCCATCGGCTTTTTTTACGCCCAAAACCCCCATTCCTGCGGAGCGCCCCATGGCCCAGTCCCAATCAGAAGTTCTCGATCTGCCGGTGTTGCCGCTACGCGACGTGGTGGTCTTTCCGCACATGGTGATTCCGCTGTTCGTCGGCCGTGACAAGTCGATGCGCGCGCTGGAAAAAGCCATGGAAGCGGACAAGCGCATCCTGCTGGTCGCGCAGAAGTCGGCCGAAACCGACGACCCGGCCGCCAGCGACCTGTATACCGTCGGCACGCTCGCGCAGGTGCTGCAGCTGCTCAAGCTGCCCGACGGCACCATCAAGGTGCTGGTCGAAGGCCTGTCGCGGGTCACTGTCGACAAGGTCGTCGAGCTGGATGGTGCGCTGCAGGGTCAGGGCATCGAAATCGAAGCCAGCGACGCGCGTGAGCCGCGCGAAGTGGAGGCCATTGCGCGTTCGCTGATGTCGCTGTTCGAGCAGTACGTCAAGACCAATCGCAAGCTGCCGCCGGAGTTGCTGCAGACCCTGGCCGGTATCGACGAGCCGGGCCGTCTGGCCGACACCATCGCCGCGCACATCGGCGTGCGCCTGGCCGACAAGCAGCGCCTGCTGGAAATCACCGAGATCGGCGAGCGGCTGGAGTTGCTGGTCGGGCTGGTGGACGGCGAAATCGACGTGCAGCAGCTGGAAAAGCGCATCCGCGGCCGCGTCAAGTCGCAGATGGAAAAGAGCCAGCGCGAGTACTACCTCAACGAGCAGATGAAGGCGATCCAGAAGGAGCTGGGCGATCTGGACGATGCGCCGGGCGAGCTGGAAGAACTGGCGCGCAAGATCGCCGAGGCGGGCATGCCCAAGCCGGTCGAGACCAAGGCCAAGGCCGAGCTCAACAAGCTCAAGCAGATGTCGCCAATGTCTGCGGAAGCGGCCGTGGTTCGCAACTATCTGGACTGGCTGCTGGGTGTGCCGTGGAAGAAGCGCACCAAGGTCCGCAAGGACCTGAAGGTCGCCGAGGACACGCTGGATGCCGACCACTATGGCCTGGACAAGGTCAAGGAGCGCATTCTCGAGTACCTGGCGGTGCAGTCGCGCGTGAAGCAGATGAAGGGGCCGATCCTGTGCCTGGTCGGGCCGCCGGGCGTGGGCAAGACCTCGCTGGGCCAGTCGATCGCCAAGGCCACCAACCGCAAGTTCGTGCGCATGAGCCTGGGCGGTATCCGCGACGAGGCCGAGATCCGTGGCCATCGCCGGACCTACGTTGGTTCGATGCCCGGCCGCCTGGTGCAGAACCTCAACAAGGTCGGCAGCAAGAATCCGCTGTTCCTGCTCGACGAGATCGACAAGATGTCGATGGATTTCCGTGGCGACCCGTCCTCGGCGCTGCTGGAGGTGCTCGATCCGGAACAGAACAACTCCTTCAACGACCACTACCTGGAAGTGGACCTGGACCTGTCGGAGGTGATGTTCGTCGCCACCTCCAACTCGCTCAATATTCCGGGGCCGTTGCTGGACCGCATGGAAGTCATCCGCATCCCCGGTTACACCGAGGATGAGAAGCTCAACATCGCCATGCGCTACTTGGTGCCCAAGCAGATCAAGGCAAACGGCCTGAAGCCGGAAGAGATCGAGATCGGCAGCGATGCGATCCAGGACATCGTGCGTTACTACACACGCGAATCCGGTGTGCGTAACCTCGAGCGCGAAGTGGCCAAGATCTGCCGCAAGGTGGTCAAGGAAATCGCTCTTGCCGGTCCGCAGCTCGTTGCCAAGAAGGTGCCTGCCAAGAAGGGCACGCCCAAGGCGCTGGTCACGGTCAATGCGAAGAACCTCGACAAGTACCTGGGTGTGCGTCGCTTCGATTTCGGCCGTGCCGAAGAGGAAAACGAAATCGGCCTGGTGACCGGCCTGGCCTGGACCGAGGTCGGCGGTGAACTGCTGCAGGTCGAGTCCACGCTGGTGCCGGGCAAGGGCAACCTGATCCTGACCGGTCAGCTTGGCAACGTCATGAAGGAATCGGCATCGGCTGCGCTGTCGGTGGTGCGTTCGCGCGCCGAGCGCCTGGGCATCGATGTGGATTTCCTGCAGAAGCAGGACGTGCACGTGCACGTGCCCGATGGCGCGACACCGAAGGACGGCCCGAGCGCCGGTATCGCGATGGTGACCTCGCTGGTGTCGGTGTTGACCCGTGTGCCGATCCGCGCCGATGTGGCGATGACCGGCGAGATCACGCTGCGCGGTCGCGTGTCGGCGATCGGTGGCTTGAAGGAGAAGTTGCTGGCCGCGTTGCGCGGCGGCATCCGCACCGTGCTGATCCCCGACGAGAACCGCAAGGATCTTGCCGACATCCCGGCCAATGTCACGCGTGACCTGGAGATCGTGCCGGTCAAGTGGATCGACGAAGTATTGGACCTTGCATTGGAGCGTCCGTTGGCACCGAAGAAGGCGAGCAAGGAAAAGGTCCGCAAGACCGCCTCGCGGGTTGCGGTTCGCGGCAAGTCACGCACTACTCCGGGTGCCCGCGTCAAGCACTAAAACCGCTTGTCTAAACCCAGGCGAAACAAGCCAAAACCCGCGTCGTTATTGGGTTTTGGCTTGCGTGCGGTTGGGGGCGCTGGTATAAATGCACGACTCGTGGGCGCGGCAAATTGTGATGCGTCACGCGATACCACTTGTGTCGGGTTCTTCGCTAACGGCAAGAGCGCCGATTGTCGATTCCGCGGCATCTGCCGCAAAGGGAGTTTCAAGAATGAATAAAACCGAATTGATCGATGGCGTTGCCGCTGCCGCTGACATCTCCAAGGCTGAGGCCGGCCGTGCTGTTGACGCGGTTGTGAGCGAAATCACCAAGGCGCTGAAGAAGGGCGATGCCGTCACCCTCGTTGGCTTTGGCACCTTCCAGGTCCGCGCGCGCGCTGAGCGTACCGGCCGCAATCCGAAGACCGGCGACAGCATCAAGATCGCTGCTTCGAAGAATCCTGCGTTCAAGGCTGGCAAAGCCCTGAAGGATGCAGTAAACTAATCGACTCGCTAGGGTGCTTAGCTCAGCGGTAGAGCGTCTCCCTTACACGGAGAGGGTCGGGGGTTCGAAACCCTCAGCACCCACCATTAAGCACCAGGCAACTGTTTCAAGCGCGGAGCGGTAGTTCAGCTGGTTAGAATGCTGGCCTGTCACGCCGGAGGTCGCGGGTTCGAGTCCCGTCCGCTCCGCCAGTTACACCGAAGCCCCTGAGCGATTGGGGGCTTCGTCATTCTTCACCGCATTCGCAATGCGGTTGCGGTGAAGAAGCAGAAGTCCAAGTTTAAAGCGGAGCGGTAGTTCAGCTGGTTAGAATGCTGGCCTGTCACGCCGGAGGTCGCGGGTTCGAGTCCCGTCCGCTCCGCCAGTTATACAAGGCCCCCGGCGTCATGCCGGGGGCTTTTTTTTGCGGCCATGGCGGTCATTACGCATCGAAAGCCATGCCGTAACCCGGTGCAGTGCGGGATTGGGCTGGGTGCCCGGCGTCAGGCGCGTTACACTGCGCGGCTCGCCCACAGGCCGTGATTTGCCAATGCTGCAGAAACTTCGCGACAAGACGTCAGGCTGGATCGCTACCGCCATCCTGGGGTTGCTGATGATTCCGTTCCTGTTCGTCATCGACAACAGCTACCTCGGCGGCATTGGCGCCAATAACGTGGCCAAGGTACAGGCACCACCGACATGGTGGAAATCGGCACCGTCCTGGTGGCCGGTGTCGCTGCTGTGGCAGCACCATGAAATCAGTACGCAGGATTTCCGCGCACGCTTCGAGCAGGCGCGCATGCAGGAGCGGCAGCGCCAGGGCGAGAAATTCGATCCACGCACGTTCGAATCCCGCGAGAACAAGTTGCAGGTGCTCGACCAGCTGGTCGACGAGCAAGTCGTGCGTCTGGGCGCCGAAGATGCCGGCATCGTGATCGGCGATGCGACGGTACGCGATTACATCGCCGGCATTCAGGCGTTCCAGGTCGATGGCAAGTTCAGCCCCGACCAGTACCGCGCGGCCCTTGCGCAAGGCACGCCGCCGCGCACGCCGGCGCAGTTCGACGCACTGGTGCGCGACAGCTTGCAGCAGTCGGTCATTCCGCAGGCGATTGCCGAGTCGGGCTTTGCGACCAAGGCCGAGTTCGAGCGCCTGCTCAAGCTCATGGGCGAAACGCGTGACGTGCAACTGGCGATGCTGCCGCCGCCGGCCACCGATACCGCCCCGGTCAGCGATGCGCAGATCAAGCAGTGGTACGACGGGCATACCCAGGATTTCCGTCAGCCGGAGACGGTGACGATCGAGTATGTCGAGCTCGATGCCGCCAAGTTGCCGCCGGCAACCGCCGCTGACGAGGCGACGCTGCGCAAGCGCTACGACGAAGAGAAGGCACGCTTTGTGGAGCCGGATCAGCGTCTGGCATCGCACATCCTGATCAGCGCCGGTAGCGATCCCGCCGCGCAGAAGGCCGCTGAGGAAAAGGCGGCCAAGTTGGCCGCACAAGCCAAGCAGCCGGGTGCCGATTTCGCCGCGTTGGCCAAGGCCAATTCGCAGGACCCCGGTTCCAAGGGTGCCGGTGGCGACCTGGGATGGGTCGAGAAGGGCACGATGGTCAAGCCGTTCGAAGATGCCTTGTTCGCGATGAAGGCTGGCGAGGTGGTCGGCCCGATCAAGAGCGAGTTCGGCTACCACGTGATCCAGTTGCGCGAGGTCAAGGGCGGCCAGGGCAAGTCGTTCGAGCAGGTGCGCGACCAGCTCGCCGCCGAGCAGCTCAAGGCCGATGCCGACAAGGCGTTTGCGGATGTGAGCGGCAAGCTGGTGGATCAGGTCTACAAGAATCCCACCGCGCTGGAGCCTGCAGCCAAGCAGGTCGGTCTGCCGGTGCAGACGCTGGGCCCGTTCTCGCGCGCCGATGCTAGCGGAATCGCGGCCAACCCGGCGGTGCTGCGCGCGGCATTTTCCGAGACACTGGTACAGGACGGCACGGTGAGTGATCCGATCACCATCGCGCCAAACCACAGCGTGGTGTTGCGCGTGACCAACCACACCGCCGAGGCGGCCTTGCCGCTGGACAAGGTGCGCGACAAGGTGATCGCGGCGGTCCATGCGGACCGCACCGAAAAGGCGGCCGCGGCGGCTGCCGATGCCTTGCTGGCACGGGTGCAGAAGGGCGAGACCCTGCAGGCGCTGGCCGCGAGCGAAAAGTTGCAGGTGCAGCCGATCCCGGGCTTGCCGCGCACTGCGCCGATTCCGACGCCGGCGGCAAACCGCGCAATCTTCAGCGCGCCGCGTCCGAGCGAAGGCAAGCCGTCGGTGGGCAAGGTGGAACTGGATGGCGGGCGCTTTGCGGTCTTCGTCATCAGCAAGGCGACTCCGGGCGATCTGAAGCAGATGCCGGCCGAGCAGCAGACCATGCTGCGCGAGCAGCTGAGCCAGATCGACGGCAACAACGCGGCGCAGGCCTACGTCAAGGAAATGCGCAAGCGCTACAAGATCCAGATCGAAGAGGCGCAGCTGTAACAGCTGCTCTTGGACTGGAGGAGAAAGAGCCCGGGTGACCGGGCTTTTTCTTTGGCCGATGCCGCAGGTCGCTGCCCGCTTTCCCTGCGGGGCGCTGCGTCATCCGGCTGCCGGCGTGACTGCGAGGCCGTGGTCGCATGGAGCCGGGCGCATGGCGGCAACCGAGCTCAGGTTCTGCGCGGCGTTACCGGTTGGCTGCATGTCCGCCGGACGTGCGGGCTGGCCAGGTCGGGACTGCGGGTGGCAGCCGCGACGACGTGCATGATTCAGCGTGCTGATCTGCCAGACCAGGAAGTGCCGGGGGTCGGTTTGCGCAGTTGGCGCCGTGGCGGAAGACTACCTGCGTGGGGTTGGTAACTGGCACTGCAGGCGCGCAATCAACGGCGATGTCCGGTTGGCTTGCAGCGATGACGGGGCCAGTCGACCGCGAGCATGCCCGCTCTCGATCCCGTCCGGGTTTTCTATTCCGCTAGGCCTCGCTGCAGCCACGCAAGCGACGGGCAAATGTCAGAGGCTCGGTTCGCATCCGGCCTCCGTCCGGGCAGCGCGGCATGGGTCTTCCGCGTGTGCAATGTCGAATCAAGCGAGCATCGCTGGGGCGGTAGCCGTCAGCGGCGCGGGAAGCAGGCCGGTCGCGTCAGCGTGCGTCGTCGAACGACAACACCATGCCGGGCTTCAGCACGGCGCGCTTGTCCAGGCCATTGCTGGTGAGCAGGGTGGTGACGGTGACGCCGTAGCGACGTGCGATGGCCCAGGCGGATTCGCCATTGCGCACCGTATGCGTGGTGCGCGCTTGCGGCCTGGATGCCTTCGTCGCTGCGGTGGCAACGACCGTGGGAGCGTCAGCGCTGTGGTCCGCAAGGCTGTCCGTTTCGGCGGATGCGACCACAGTGCCTGTCGCGCCCGGCTGTGCGGGTGCGATCGGGGCGAGCACGTGCACGCCGCGCGGTGCGGCGCGCGCGCTGGCCAGCGCCGGATTCAGGCGGGCCAGCAGTTCCGGCTCGATGGCACGTTGTCCCGCAAAGGCGTTGAGGCTGGTGCCGGCCGGCAACGCGTGTTCGGTGAGTACTGGCACCGGACGGTCGAGCGAGCTCAGCAGATTGCCTTGCTGCTGTGCATGGTCGAGCACACAGGCGAGTGCGTGCAGCTTTTCCACATATTCATAGGTGACCTTGGACATGCCGGGCAACTCGGACGGGCGGGCATTCTGCGCGTTCATGCCGGCACTGCGCATGGCCTGCAGCACGCGATACTCGCCGGCGTTGTAGGCCATCAGGGCCAGGCGCCAATCGCCACCGAACATGCCATACAGCGTCTTGAGATAGCGCACCGCCGCCGTGGTGGAATCCACTGCCGAGAGCCGACCGTCGTACTGCGCGCCGACCGGGACATGATGGTTGCGGGCAGTGGTGGCGATGAACTGCCAGAGGCCGGCCGGGCCGCTGCCGTTGCGCGCTCCTGGACGATAACCGCTTTCGACGAACGGAATCAGCGCAAATTCGGTCGGCATGTCCGCTTCGCGTAGTTCATCGACCACGTAGCCGAACAGCGGCAACACATCCTGCGCGTCGTCGGCCAGACGGGCCGGTGCACGCGAGAAGTGTTGTTCCCAGCGCGTATCGCTATGGTCGCTGTCGCAGCCAGGGTCGGCGCGGCCGTCCAGAAACGAGGAAAAGATCTCCCTGCCATTGCGCACCTCGGGTGCGACGGTCTGGGTGATCGAGCTCTGTGCGGGGGTGAGGCGGCTTGCGTCGTTGGACGATGCGGCTGCAGGTGCTATGACCGCCGATGCGGCCAGCACTGCCAGAAGCAGGCGCCTCATGCGCGAAATTCGTCTTTCCAGCGCCGAAGTTCGGCGAAAACGTCAACTTCAGAGGAAAGTGCGCCGGCTGCACGCGATGCTACTGCGGCACGGATTTCAGGACTGCTGGTGCGTAGGAAAGGATTGGTGGCCAGTTCACTCTTGAGCGAAATCGGCAGGGTAGGACGGGCTGCTTGACGCATGGCCTGGGCTTCCTGTTGACGGCGCTGCAAGGCAGCGTTGGTGGGATCGACGTGCAGCGCAAAGGTCGCGTTGGCCAACGTGTATTCGTGGCCGCAACACACAAGCGTTTCGCCGGGCAGGGAGGCCAGGCGCTGTAACGCGTCGAACATCTGAGGAGCGGTACCTTCGAACATCCGCCCACAGCCTAGGCTGAACAGGGTATCACCGCTGAACAGATGGTGGTCGGTGACGAAGGCGATGTGGCTGCGGGTATGGCCCGGCACGTCCAGTATATCGAAATGGGTGCCAAGCAGGCTCAAGCGCTCGCCCTGGCCCACGCGGCGCGCGTCTGAGGGGATGCGTTCGTCGGCCGGGCCGTACAGCGCAAGGTCCGGCCAACGCTGCTGCAGCGCTTCCACGCCGCCGATGTGGTCGGCATGGTGGTGGGTCAACAGGACTGCGCAGGGACGGAAGCCGTCGCGCTCCGCGGCGGCGAACACCGGCTCGGCCTGGCCCGGATCGACGATGACCGCGCGGCCATCGGTGGCGACCAGCGCCCAGATGTAGTTGTCGTCGAATGCGGGCAGGGCGGTCAGTCGCATAGAATTGGGACCATGCCTGTCACGCCATTCTCCCGTCAAGCTGGCGTCTCATCCTGGTTTGAAACAGGTGCAGGGCGCAGCCTGCTCCAGCTGGAGCGCCGATTGGCGCTTGCAGCGCTGCAGACGCGCCCGTCGCAGCCCTGGCTGTGGCTGACGCCGACTACCGAGTTGCCGCCGCGCGAGGTCCTGCAGGGGCGCGGGCTGCGGCTGTCTCGCAGCGCTGGCCGCTTTGTCGGCGACGCATGTTGCGCCATGCCGTTTCCGTTGCCGACCGAAAGCCTGCAGGCCATCGTGGTGCAGCATGCAGTGGTGGGCGGCGCGGCGGACTTCCTGGCCGAATGCGAGCGGTTGCTGATGCCGGGCGGGCGGCTATGGCTGTTCGCGCTCAATCCGCTGAGCCCGTACCGCTTTCGCTGGGCACGGCGTGGTCCGGTGGCGTTGCGGCCGGATCGCTGGCGGTTGCTGGCGCAGCGTGCGGGCTTGCAATGCGTGCAGACCGAGCGCTATCTGGGACCGATCTGGCGCACCGGGCGTGGCGCGGCCGACATCGATGGCGCACCCTGGCGCGCGGTGTATCTGCTCGAGGTGGAAAAGCGCGCCGCAGCGTCGATCGGGCCGACCCCGATCGCGATGCCCTCGCGCTGGCCGCAGCCCGTGGCCACGATCTGACTACCGACCACTTTCCAAACACCAGAACCTGATGAAATCCATTGAAGTGCATACCGACGGCTCCTGCCTCGGCAATCCCGGGCCGGGCGGTTGGGCGGCCTTGTTGCGTTACAACGGCCGCGAGAAGGAACTGTCCGGCGGCGAAGCCACCTCCACCAACAACCGCATGGAATTGATGGCGGCGATCATGGCGCTGGAAACGCTCACCGAGCCGTGCCAGATCGTGCTGCATACCGACTCGCAATACGTGCGCCAGGGCATTACCGAGTGGATGTCCGGCTGGGTGCGCCGCGGCTGGAAGACGGCCGGCGGCGACCCGGTCAAGAACCGTGAACTGTGGGAGCGGCTGCATGCGGCCACGCAACGTCACCGCATCGATTGGCGCTGGGTGAAAGGCCACAATGGCGACCCGGACAACGAGCGCGTCGACGTGCTCGCCCGCAATCAGGCCATCGCCCAGCGCGGTGGCAGCGCAACCGCGTAAGCAAGAGGATTCATGCGTCAGATCATTCTCGATACCGAAACCACCGGCCTGGAATGGCGCAAGGGCAACCGCGTCGTCGAAATTGGTGCGGTGGAGCTGCTGGAGCGGCGCCCGAGCGGCAACAACTTCCATCGCTACCTGAAGCCCGATTGCGACTTCGAACCCGGTGCGCAGGAAGTGACCGGGTTGACCCTGGAGTTCCTGGCCGACAAGCCGCTGTTTGCCGATGTGGTCGAGGAGTTCCTGGCCTACATCGACGGCGCGGAGCTGATCATCCACAACGCCGCGTTCGATCTGGGATTCCTGGACAACGAGCTGTCGCTGCTGGGCGACGACTACGGCCGTATCGTCGATCGCACCACCGTGGTGGATACCTTGATGATGGCGCGCGAGCGCTATCCGGGGCAGCGCAACTCGCTGGATGCCTTGTGCAAGCGCCTGGGCGTGGACAACTCGCATCGCCAGTTGCATGGCGCCTTGCTCGATGCGCAGATCCTGGCCGATGTGTATATCGCACTGACCTCGGGCCAGGAAGAAATCGGCTTTGCCAGTGCCGATACCGGCCAGCGCAGCGAGCACGGCGAGGGCATGATCACCTTCGATCCGGCGCTGCTGTTGCCGCGCGCACGGGTGGTGGTAACCGCCTCGGAGTCGCAGGCGCACGAGGCGCGCCTGGCGTATCTGCGCAAGAAGGCTGGGCGCGCGTTGTGGGATGCGCCGGTCGAAGAGGTGACTGCTGCCGGGTAGTGCGGCTTTCGGCAACTGGTGTCCTGCTGTCGCGCGGCGGGCGATGTGGTGGGAGTGCAGTGCGCAGTTGGTGCCGGCGAGGCCGCGAAATACGCGCCCGGAATGGCTACCGCGCGGGTTCGATGTCCGTGCCTGGCTCTACCAACGAAGCTGATGTCTCTCTGGTCTAGTGCGGAGCGGAATGATGTTGCTCTTCGCTGCAGGCCGGTGATCTGCGGCTTTGCCGAGGGGCCCTTGCCCGCCCACCATCGCGGGACACGCCGTGAATCCATCCATGCCGCGTAAGGTCCCGCGACGGTGGGCGGGCAAGGACCTGTCGAGATGGTCGGTGAGCAGGGTATTCGACCAGGCAGCCCACTCATGCTCTGGTGCAGTGCTCTCGGCGGTTCCGGGACCATTGGCAGCATGGATGCCGCCAGGGAGTTTTTAGGATTAGATTCACGGCGTGGCCCGCAGGCGGTGAGGACGTCGCGCCCTCGACCGACCAGGCATTTGTCTGCATCGCACAAGGTGCGGCCGACGAAACTCCCGTGCTCACCGCCTGCCAGCGCTCGCTAAGCTTCGTTGGCCGTTTTCAGTAGCTGCGCACCAATATCGCGGTGATGTTGTCCGAGCCGCCGCCATCGAGCGCGGCGGCGACCAGGCACTCGACACACTCCTGGGCGCTGCAATCGGCCTGCGACAGGGTTGCGGCGATCGCGGCGTCGTCGACTTCTTCGGTGAGGCCGTCGCTGCACAGCAGCAGCTGCATGCCGGATTTGAGTTCGCCCTGCATGGTGGCGACATTGAGGTGGACCGGATCGGTGACGCCCAGCGCCTGGGTCACCACGTTGCGATGCGGATGTGCACGCGCCTGCTCGCTGGTTAGGGTGCCCTGGGCGATGAGTTCCTGCACATAGCTATGGTCCTGGCTCAGTTGCGCCAGCCGCCCGTCGCGCCACAGGTACGCACGGCTGTCGCCGACCCAGGCCACTTCGAAGCGCTGGCCGAGTACGCGCGCAGCGACGACCGTGGTGCCCATCGGCAAGGTGTCGTTGCAGCGGCGCGAGGTCTTGATGATCTCTTCGTCGGCGATGCGTACCGCCTGCGCCAGCGGGGTGCCGGCGCGCACCTCGCGCACGATGGTTTCGCGCGCCAGCGCGCTGGCCACTTCGCCGCAGGCGTGCCCGCCCATGCCGTCGGCCACCAGCCACAGCCCCAATTCGCTGTCGCCGTAGTACGTGTCCTCATTGAGGTCACGGCGCAGGCCGACATGGGTAAGGTGTCCGAATTCGAGCATGGGGGCGGGTCGCCAAAGAGAGGAGGTGCGTGACCATCATCGCGGGGCGGCCGGCCAGCAGCAACACGCCGATCGCCGATGCCGCAGGGCGGGTTCACGCCCGGAGCCTCGATCGTGCCGGCGATGCCGGCCCGGGCCGCTTGTGGCCGGGCGCCCGTGCCCGTATGATGCACGGCCCCGGGACACTGGGGACCATCTGGAGAGGTGGCAGAGCGGTTGAATGTACCTGACTCGAAATCAGGCAGGCGTTTATAGCGCCTCGGGGGTTCGAATCCCCCCCTCTCCGCCAGATTCGCATCAGCCCCCGCAAGGGGGCTTTTGTTTATGTGTCGCCGCCGCGCGCTGCTGCGCTGGCTACAATCGCCCGATATCCGTTGGAGGCCTGTCATGTCCGAGATCCTGGTACCCGTGTCCTTTGGCGAGCTGCTCGACAAGATCGCGATCCTGCAGATCAAGTCCGAGCGCATGCGCGACCCCGCCAAGCTGGCCAATGTGCGCAGCGAGCTGTCCGCGCTGGAGACCAGCTGGATGGCGCATCCGGCCGCCGGCCACGACATCGTGCGCCTGCGTGCCGCGCTCAAGGCCGTCAACGAGCGGCTATGGGTGATCGAGGACGACATCCGGCTCAAGGAGCAGGCGCAGAGCTTCGACGACGGCTTCGTGCAGCTGGCGCGCAGCGTCTATATCGAAAACGACGAGCGCGCGCGCATCAAGAAAGAGATCAACCTGGCGCTGGGTTCGTCGTACGTGGAAGAGAAGTCGTACCAGGACTATCGCGCCACCGGTGCCTGATGGCCGCTGATCGCAGGCCTGCGTGACCGGAGGCATGACGGCGGCCGGTCCGTGAGCCGCGCGCCCTGGCGTGTCGCCAGGGTGTACGTCATCGGGTACCGCAATGATTGGTTGCCGCGCGTGCCGGGTCGGGACTTCGCCGTTGTTTCCCGGCTGTTCCGGGCAAACGGGCCGCAGCGCGGACCGTCCGGCAGCGATTGACTCCCCGTTCCGGCGACGATCCGCCGCCGGTCTTCAGCGCGGATGATCACCACGATAACGCTCGAATGCGGCGATCGCATCGTCCACGGTGATCAGTGCCATCACCTCGTCGAACTCGATCTTGGTGCCCCATTTCAGCTGGTCGGCCGGCTTGCCCAGGTACTTGCGGGCGGCCGCGTCGTACCGGTCCACGCAATAGCGCACGTCCGAATACGGGCCGCTGCGCAGTGGATTGCTGGCCGCATGCAGGCCCAGCACCTTGGTGCCCATCGCGTTTGCGATGTGCATCGGCCCGGAATCGGGGGTGACTACCAGATCGGCGCGGGCGAGCAGGGCGGGGAGTTGCTTGAGCGTGTCCTTGCCGACCAGGTCCAGCACCGGCGCGCGTGTGGCCGCGACGATGGCATCGGCGGTGCTGCGTTCCAGCTCACTGCGGCCACCGCACAGTACGACCCGCCAGCCCTGGGCTGCTGCATGGTCGGCCAGCGCGGCATGCCGGTCGGGATACCAGTTGCGGCGTGCGTGGCTGGAGCACGGCGAAATCATCAGTACCGGGCGGCCGTCGTCGTCCCATTGTGCGCGTGCCCAGTGATGGGCCTCGTCGGGAACCGGCAGATCCCAGCGCACCTGGCGCTGGGTCAGGCCGAGCGGCTGGGCGAAGCTGCCGATGGCGTCGAGCACGTGGATGCCGGGGCGGTCGGCGATGCGCTCGTTGACGAACAGGCCGTGCAGGTCCTTGGAACGGCTGCGGTCATAGCCGATCCGTCGTTGCGCCGGCACGAAGGCCGACAGCACGTTGGCGCGCAAGGCCACCTGCATCTGCAGCAGCGCATCGAAGCGGCCCAATGGCGCCAGCGACTGGCGTAGCGCGCGCATGCCGGCCACGCCGGTGCGCTTGTCGTAGGCGTGGAACTGCACGCCGGGCAGGCCGTCGAGCAATTTCAACCCGGCCTTGTCGATGATCCAATGCAGCTGGCTTGCCGGAAATCCCGCCTGCAAGGTGCGCACCAGCGGCACCACATGGGTGACGTCACCCAGGGCGGACAGGCGCAGCAGACATAACGAAGCGGGCGTAGAAGCCATGGTGTTGTTAGACTCGATGGATGGTTGCTTTCGACGCCACTGAAGCGCTGACGCCGTACCGCGAAGGCCGCGGCTACGGCGCCATTCTGTTCGACCGCGAACGGCTGCGGCAAGCCGATGCCGGGCTGTTTTCGCCGCAACGCTGGGGTGACAGGGCACGGCCGGTCGACGAAGGCGGGCGGGGTGGGGCCTGGTTCGTGGATGCGCCGTTCGGTCGTAGCGTGTTGCGGCAGTACCTGCGCGGCGGCATGGCCGCGCGCGTGAGTCGCGATCACTATCTGTGGAAGGGAGCGGGACGCACGCGCAGCTTTGCCGAGTTCCGGCTGATGCGCGAACTGGTCCAGCGCAAGTTGCCGGTGCCGCGTCCGTTGGCGGCCTGCTACCTGCGCGAAGGGCTGAGCTATCGCGCTGCCTTGTTGATGGAACGCCTGGAGAACGTGCGTTCGCTTGCCGATCACGCGCAGGTCGCCGGGCGTGGGGCGCCGTGGGAAGAAACCGGGCGGCTGATCGCGCGCTTTCATCGCGCTGGCCTGGATCATGCCGATCTCAACGCGCACAACATCCTGTTCGATGCCGGCGGGCATGGCTGGTTGATCGATTTCGACCGCGGCGTGTTGCGCATTCCGGCCACGCGCTGGCGCGAACGCAATCTCAAGCGCCTGCACCGCTCGCTGCTGAAGTTGCGCGGCAGCCGCAGCCGCGAAGAGGTGGACAAGGATTACGAGCGCCTGCATCGCGCTTACGAACTGGCCTGGGGCCGGGGCTACTGATGAACTGGGCGTTGCGTGTGCAGGGGGTCGGCAATGCGTCGGCGGTTGCGCTTGGTTCGCCGATGGCCACCATCGAGCGCGCCGGCGCGCCGTGGCTGACCATCGACTGCGGCAGCGAAGGGCTCACCGCTTATCAGGCCCATTACGGTCATCTGCCGCATGCGGTGTTCATCACCCACGTGCATCTGGACCACGTGGGCGGGCTGGAACGGCTGTTCGTGGACAGCTATTTCTCCGGACGCCGCGGGCGCACACGCCTGTACGTGCCGGCGCCGGTGGTGCCGTTGCTGCAGCGGCGGATCGCCGACTACCCGAACGTGCTGGCCGAGGGCGGTGCGAACTTCTGGGACGCGTTCCAGCTGGTACCGGTCGGCGAGGCGTTCTGGCACGACGGGGTGCGGCTGGAGGTGTTCCCGGCGCGCCACCATTGGCCGGAGACCGCCTACGGGCTGCGGCTGAAAGGGGCCCTGGTCTGGAGCGGCGACACCCGGCCGATCCCGGAGATCCTGGCCCGCTACGCCGATGACAGCGAGCTCATCGCGCATGACTGCGGCGTTCACGGCAACCCGTCGCATACTGGGGTGGACGATTTGGAGCGGGAATACCCGCAGGACCTGTTGAGCCGCATGCTGCTGTACCACTACGCCAGCGACGCCGACGGCGACGTGCTGCGCGCACGCGGCCATCGCGTGGCCGTGCCCGGCCAACATCTGCCGCTGGCGGAGCCGACTGCCGCCATGGTGCCCTGATGGCGGCCTTGCTGTTGCCGAACCTGACCGCCGCGCCGATGCAGGACCGCTACGGCAGGCCGCTGCGCGATCTGCGCCTGTCGGTCATCGAGGCCTGCAACTTCCGTTGCGGCTACTGCATGCCGGCCGACCGCGTGCCCGACGATTACGGATTCGATGCGCAGCAGCGCCTGAGTTTCGACCAGCTGGAAACGCTGGTGCGTGCCTTCGTCGCGGTCGGGGTCACCAAGGTGCGCCTGACCGGCGGCGAGCCGCTGTTGCGCCGCGATCTGCCCAGCCTGATTGCGCGCCTGAGCACCATCGAGGGCATCGAGGATCTGGCGCTCACCACCAATGGCACCTTGCTCGCGCGGCAGGCGGCGGCGCTGCGCCAGGCCGGGCTGCGCCGCATTACCGTGAGCATGGACGCCCTGGAGCCGGAGCTGTTCAGACGCATGAGTGGCAACCGCGGCGAGATTGCGCAGGTGCTGGCCGGCATCGCCGCCGCCGAGCAGGCCGGCTTCCAGCGCCTGAAGATCAACTGCGTGGTGCAGCGCGGCGTCAACGAAGATCAGGTGCTGCCCCTGGTGGAGCACTTCCGTGGCAGCGGCCACGTGCTGCGCTTCATCGAGTTCATGGATGTGGGCAGCTGCAATGGCTGGACGGCCGATGCGGTGGTGACCTCCGCGCAACTGCACGCGCGTATCCACGCGCGTTGGCCGCTGGTGCCGCTGGATGCCAATTACACCGGCGAAGTGGCGCAGCGGCATGCATTTGCCGATGGCGCGGGCGAGGTGGGTTTTGTCAGTTCGGTCAGCGTGCCGTTCTGCGGCGATTGTCAGCGTGCACGCGTGTCGGCCGACGGGCAGTTGTATACCTGCCTGTTCGCCAGCCAGGGACATGACCTCAAGCCGGCCTTGGCCGAGGGCGAGCATGGACTGTCCGAGCATCTGCGCGCGCGCTGGAGCGTGCGTGGCGATCGCTACAGCGAAGTGCGTGCATTGACCCCACGGCGCGGCAAGCCGGTCGAAATGTTTTTGATCGGCGGGTAGGGAATGCGGTTCCATCGAGGCGCCGCGTTCACCGAGAATGCCGCATCCTGAGCGCCTGTCATCGTGTCGTTTCCCATGCCCGCAAACTCCCGTTCCGCACGCCTGACCCACCTGGACGCTTCCGGACTGCCCACGATGGTGGATGTCTCGGACAAGGCGGTCGCCGCGCGCAGCGCCACCGCCCAGAGCCGGGTGCGTTTTCCGGCCGCTGTCGCCGCGCAGCTGCGCGCCAATGGCTTGCGCAGCGCCAAGGGCGGCATCGTTGAAACGGCGGTGATCGCCGGCACCATGGCGGTCAAGCGCACCCACGAGTTGATTCCGTTCTGCCATCCATTGCCGATCGACGCGTGCCGCTTCGAGATCGACTGGGCGGGCGAGCAGGTGCTGGACATCCATTGCACGGTGCGTTGCGTGCATCGCACCGGCGTGGAAATGGAAGCGCTCACCGGTGCCAGCGTGGCGGCCTTGACGGTCTATGACATGTGCAAGGCGTTGTCGCACAGCATGAGCATCGGCCCGACCAAGTTGGTGTCCAAGCGCGGCGGCAAGCGCGATATCGGAGCAAGACAATGAGCGCCACGGTGACGGTGCTGTATTTCGCCAGCCTGCGTGAGGCGGCGGGCATTGCCAGCGAGCAGGTGCAATCAGCGGCGCAGGACCTGCGCGCGCTGTATGCCGAACTCGAGACGCGTCACGGCCTGCGCTGGACGCCGGCGCAGCTGCGCGTGGCGGTGGATGGCGCATTCGCGCGCTGGGAGGATGGCGTGCGCGATGGCAGTGAAATCGTATTTATTCCGCCGGTGTCGGGAGGTTGAGCATGAGCGAGCAGACAACCGCCCTCTTCGCGCTGTCCGATGTGCCATTGCCGGTCGACAGCTTGCGCGCCGCGCTGGAGCACCCGCACGCCGGCGCGTTCGCCAGTTTCGAAGGCTGGGTACGCAATCACAATGAAGGCCGCAGCGTGGCCGGGCTGCGCTACGAAGCCTATGCCGCACTTGCCCAGGCCGAAGGCCAGCGCGTGCTCGACGAGGCGATGCACCGGTTTGCCATCGTCAATGCCTACTGCGTGCACCGCGTGGGCGAGCTGCGCATCGGCGACATGGCGGTGTGGGTCGGGGTCAGCGCGGCGCATCGCGGCGCCGCATTCGATGCCTGCCGCTTCATCATCGACGAGGTCAAGGCACGCGTGCCGATCTGGAAGCACGAGCATTATCTTGAAGGCGACGCGGGCTGGCTGCATCCGGAATCGCAGGCGCAGTAGACGCTTGCAACTCAAGCGCTGCGGGGAACCCAGGGAGTTGGGGTGGTGTCCCCGCCGGTTGACCTCGGCGCCCGCATCAATCGATACCGTTGCTGCCTTCCGGCCCTGGCGGGATTTTCGATCTAGCGTCGCGAGGGACCGACGGGGCCACCATAAGACGTGGGCCACTGGCGCGGCCCTGGATCCATGCAAGCGCGTTGCAGGATCATGAAACTGGCGGAGAGAGGGGGATTCGAACCCCCGAAGCGCGGTTTAGACGCTTACACACTTTCCAGGCGTGCTCCTTCAACCACTCGGACACCTCTCCGTACCTGCCGTGCGACTGGGTCGTCGGCAGGAGCGGGATTCTAGCCGCCGCGGGCGCCATTAACAAGGTAAGTGATCCGCCGGGCCGGCACGACGCTGCCAGCGCGGCTGTCTGGCCGGTCACCGACCCTGCTGCGGCGGTCCACCGGTCCGGGCGGCGGCGGGCACGACGGCCGCTGAACGACCCACTTGACGCGCCGTGGCACAATATCGGTTCAGAGGAAGCTGGTTGCCCGATGTCTTATCTCGTTCTCGCCCGAAAGTGGCGCCCGAAGCGTTTTGCCGAACTCGTAGGCCAGGAACACGTGGTCCGCGCGCTCAGTAACGCGCTCGACAGTGGGCGGGTGCACCACGCGTTCTTGTTCACCGGCACCCGCGGCGTGGGCAAGACCACGATTGCGCGCATTTTCGCCAAGTCGCTGAACTGCGAGACCGGCACTAGTGCCGATCCGTGCGGCCAGTGCCCGGCCTGCCTGGATATCGACGCCGGCCGCTATATCGACCTGCTGGAAATCGACGCCGCGTCCAACACCGGCGTGGACGATGTGCGCGAGGTGATCGAGAACGCGCAGTACATGCCCTCGCGCGGCAAGTTCAAGGTCTATCTGATCGACGAAGTGCACATGCTCTCCAAGGCGGCGTTCAATGCGCTGCTGAAGACGCTGGAAGAGCCGCCGGAGCACGTGAAGTTCCTGCTGGCCACCACCGACCCGCAGAAGCTGCCGGTGACCGTGCTGTCGCGCTGCCTGCAGTTCAACCTCAAGCGGCTGGACGAGGACCAGATCCAGGGCCAGATGACCCGGATCCTGGCCGCCGAGCAGATCGAGTCGGATCCGTCGGCGATCGTGCAGCTGTCCAAGGCCGCCGACGGCTCGCTGCGCGATGGCCTGTCGCTGCTCGACCAGGCCATTGCCTATGCCGGCGGTGCACTGCGCGAGGAGGTGGTGCGCACCATGCTCGGCACGGTCGATCGCACCCAGGTCGGGGCGATGCTGCAGTCGCTGGCCGATGGCGATGGCGCGCGCCTGATGCAGGTGGTTGCGGCGCTGGCCGAATTCTCGCCCGACTGGAGCGGCGTGCTGGAGGCGCTGGCCGAGGCCTTGCACCGCATCCAGGTGCAGCAGTTGGTGCCGTCGGTGGCCTTTGTCGGCGATGGCATCGACCCGACCGCCTATGCCGCGCAGCTGCGTCCGGAAGTGGTGCAGCTGTGGTACCAGATGGCGCTCAACGGCCGCCGCGATCTGTATCTGGCGCCGAGTCCGCGCGCCGGGTTCGAGATGGCGGTGCTGCGCATGCTGGCCTTCCGCCCTGCGGCGGCGGTGCCGGCTGGCGGCAGTGACGATGGACGTGGTGCCAATGCCGGCGGTCACGCGCGTTCTGCGGCAACTGGCGTGCAGGCCGCCGCACCGGTGGCAGCCGCGCCTGCGCCTGCAGCCGTGGGACAGCCGGCAGGGTTGAAGGAAGCCGTACCTGCTGCCGTGGCTGCGGTCGTCGCACCGGCCCCGGCCACTGCTGCGCCAGCCCCCGTCGTGGTATTGCCCGCTGTGGAAGCAGCGACCGATAGCCGCCCAGCGACAGCGTCAGCGCGCAGCGACGACACGCCGCCTTGGGCGATGGACGATGCGCCGGTGCGCGCCAGCGCTGCCCCGGTCCCCGCAGCGGCGCGTGCGCCTGCGCCGGAAGCGGCAATGGCGCCACCCGTGCCAGCCGATACGGCATTGCCCGCTGCGGTTGCGCCCGACGCTGCCGTGGCAGTTCCTGCCGCCGCCGTGGCTCCTGCATCTGCAGCGCCGGTGCTGCAGATGCCACCGGCGGCTGCGCCCTCGGCGCCGGCGCCGGCAACCGAGCCGTCGGTCCTGCTCGACGACGGCCGCATCGCCGACGCCGAGCAGTGGCTGGAGCTGGTTACCCGCAGTGGCCTGAACGGTCCCTCGCGACAGCTCGCTGCCAATGCCGCCTTCCTCGGCCATCGCGACGGCGTACTGCGTCTGGCGCTGGCGCCGGGCTTCGAATACCTCAATTCCGAGCGTTCTATCGCCAACCTTGCGCAGGCACTCGCGCCCGAGTTGGGAAATACGCCGCGCATCGTCATCGAAACCGGCAACGCCGATGTCGAGACCCTGCACGAGCGGGCCAATCGCCAGAAAGGCGAGCGCCAGAGCGCGGCCGAAACAGCATTCATGAACGACCCGAATGTGCAGCAGCTGATCCAGCAGCAAGGCGCGCGGGTCGTCCCCGATTCCATCCGCCCTTACGACGAGTAACGAGACATGCGTGGGAACATTGCCCAATTGATGCAGCAGGCGCAGAAGATGCAGGAAAACCTGCAACGCGCCCAGGAAGAACTGGCCAAGCTGGAAGTCACCGGCACCGCCGGCGGCGGCATGGTCAGCGTGACGCTGACCGGCGCCAAGGAGTGCCGCAAGGTCCGTATCGACCCGAGCATCCTCTCCGACCAGGAAATGGCCGAGGACCTGATCGCCGCCGCCTTCAACGATGCCTCCAACAAGATCGACGCCGAGTCCAAGGACCGCATGGGCTCGGCCACCGCCGGCATGCAGCTGCCGCCGGGCATGAAGTTGCCGTTCTGAGCGGCGCGGAATCGGGAGTGGGGAATCGGGAATCGTAAGAGCGAGATTGTCTTTGGCTTTTGCGATTCCCCAATCCCGATTCCCGATTCCCAACCCAATGTCCTCTCTTCTCGAACAACTGATCGAGGCCTTCCGGGTGTTGCCGGGTGTGGGCCAGAAATCGGCGCAGCGCATGGCCTACCACGTGCTCGAACGCGAGCGCGAGGGTGGGCGTCGGCTGGCTGCCGCGTTGGCCAATGCGGTGGAGAAGGTCGGCCATTGTGTGCAATGCCGCGACTTCACCGAGTCGGAGATCTGCGCGATCTGTGCCAGCAGCAGTCGCGACCGGCAGCAGCTGTGCGTGGTGGAATCGCCGGCCGATCGCCTGGCGATCGAACACGCCACCGGCTACCGCGGGCTGTACTTCATCCTGCAGGGCCGGCTGTCGCCGCTGGATGGCATCGGCCCGCGCGAGCTGGGGCTGGACCGGCTCGGCGAGCGTCTGGCTACCGGTGAAGTCACCGAAATGATCATCGCCACCAATGCCACCGTGGAAGGCGAGGCGACCGCGCATTACCTGGCGCAGCTGGCCCGCCAGCATGCGGTGCGCCCGAGCCGGCTCGCGCAGGGCATGCCGCTGGGGGGCGAGCTGGAATACGTGGATCGCGGCACCTTGTCGCATGCCTTTGGCACCCGCAGTGAGGTGCTTTGAGCGCCGTGATTGGGGAGTCGGGATTGGGGATTGGTAAGAGCGAAAAGCGGAGGCATGCGCGGTAAGCTCTTGCCAATCCCCACTGACCAATCCCCAATCC
>NZ_QEZJ01000013.1:0-10167 GCF_003992965.1 Xanthomonas sp. BRIP62409
GGGCCGGGCAGTACGCCGGCCCGCGCAGATGCGCGCAGGCGGCCGGCGTGGCGTCACAACCCATTGATTGCGCAAAAGAAAAACCCCGGGCGTACAAGACGACCGGGGCAGAATAACGCCAGTAATGAGCTTGCTCAGAGCCCCACAGCATGAGCTCCCTGGGGATTTGGCCTCTTGGGGAGTAGGACCAAAGGGGTGCTGCGACTGGCGTTCAGCATAGTGATGGATGTGACGCAGTTCTCATATCAGGAAATTCCTGACAATGCGGTAGGGGTTTCCTGACAACACAGTCGGCGGTTGCGTGGAATGGCCCGCAACTCCGGCGATCGGCGACAATGCGGCCCATGACCAAACTCCACATCCTCGGCATTGCCGGGACCTTCATGGGCGGTGTCGCCGCCCTTGCGCGCGAACTGGGCTGGCAGGTAGAGGGCAGTGACCAGGCCATCTATCCGCCGATGTCCACCCAGCTGGAAACCCTTGGCATCGCGCTGGCACAAGGCTACGCGCCGTCCAATATCTCGGCAGATGCAAGCGATGTCGTCATCGGCAATGCCTTGTCGCGCGGCAACCCAGCGGTGGAAGCGGTGCTCGACGCGGGCCGTCGCTATAGCTCCGGTGCGCAGTGGCTGGCCGAGCAGGTGTTGCCGGGCCGCGACACCCTGGCCGTTGCCGGCACCCACGGCAAGACCACCACCACCACCATCCTGAGCTATCTGCTGGACGCCGCCGGGCGCGCACCGGGTTTTCTGATCGGTGGCGTGGCCGAAGACTTCGGCGTGTCGGCCCGGCTGGGCCAGGGGCGCGAGTTCGTGGTGGAAGCCGACGAATACGACACCGCCTTTTTCGACAAGCGCAGCAAGTTCGTGCACTACCGGCCGCTGGTGGCGATCCTCAACAACCTCGAGTACGACCACGCCGATATCTTTCCGGACGTGGCCGCGATCCAGCGCCAGTTCCACCATCTGGTGCGCACGGTGCCGGCGCGCGGGCGGCTGATCGTCAACGGCGAGGATGCGCGCCTGGCCGAGGTGCTGGCGATGGGCTGCTGGACGCCGGTGGAACGCTTCGGTTTCGATGCGGCGCTCGACTGGAGTGCACGCTTGATCGCCGCCGACGGCAGCGCGTTCGCGGTGCTGCAGCGTGGGGTGGAGATCGGCCAGGTGCAGTGGCCGCTGGTCGGGCGGCATAACGTGCTCAATGGGTTGGCAGCACTGGCGGCCGTGCATGCGGTGGGCGTGGATCCGGCGACGGTGATGCCGGCGCTGGCGCGCTTTCAGAGCGTCAAGCGGCGGTTGGAGCTGCTGGGGCAGGCAGGCGACATCACCGTGTACGACGACTTCGCCCATCACCCCACCGCGATCGCGACCACCTTGCAGGGCCTGCGTGCGAAGGTCGGCGCGTCGCGCGTGCTGGTGGCAATGGAGCCGCGCAGCAATTCGATGCGGGCGGGCGCGCATGCGCAGGCGTTGGCGCCGTCGTTGCGCGATGCCGATGCGGTGGTGTTCCTGCATCGGCCCGAACTGGCCTGGGATGCCGCACCGATCATCGCGCAGGTGCGCGGTGATGCGCATGTGGCGCATGACGTGGAAGCACTGCTGCAGACCCTGGGCGAGATTGCGCAGCCGGGCGACCATGTGGTGTTCATGTCCAATGGCGGTTTCGATGGCGCGCCGCGTCGCTTTCTGGCGCAATTGTCGCGATGACTGACCTCACGACCACCGCCGACACCAGCGCCCTGCCGCTGTTTCCGTTGCACAGCGTGCTGTTGCCGGGTGCGGCGATGGGCTTGCGTGTGTTCGAGCGCCGCTATCTGGATCTGGTGCGCGAGAGCGGCCGCACGGGCAGCAGCTTCGGTGTGTGCCTGATCCTGGATGGCACCGAGGTCGGCGTGCCGGCAACGCCGGCTGCATTCGGCACCGAAGTGCGTATCGAGGATTTCGATGTCGGCGCCGACGGCGTGCTGGTGTTGCGCCTGCGCGGCACGCGTCGCTTTCATGTACGGCGTTCGCGCATCCGCGACAACGGGCTGGTGGTCGGCGAGGTGAGCTGGTGCGAACCCGACAGCGACGACGAACTGCGACCCGAGCATGGCCTGCTGGCAACCGTGCTCGAGCGCCTGCTCGAACAGGTCGGAGGCGAATTTGCCTCCGCCGGGCCTGAGCTGCTGGACCAGGCGGCATGGGTCGGCTGGCGGCTGGCCGAACTGCTGCCATTGACCGAGCAGCAGCGTCTGTCGCTGTTGCAGCAGGACGATCCGCACCGGCGCCTGGACCAGTTGCTCGCCTGGATGCCGTGACACTAAGACAACGGCGCGCGTGATCCATCACCGCGCTTGCACCCTTGCAACGGCACACTCGCCACGCTTGAGTGCGCTCCCGATGGCATCCCTGCAGTGGATGCGCGCATTGGCGTCACTCGTTATCGGTCCACGGAGTGTGCCTTGATCATCGATGTCAAACCGCGTGTGGCGGATGTGTTCAGTCAGGTCTGGCGGACCCTGGCGGTGTTGTTCGTATGGGACGTGTTGATCACGATCATCTACTACGTGCTGCCGTTCCGCGCGCCTGCATTGCCGTTGACCATCTTCGGTTCGGCCTTGGCCTTGTTCCTGGGCTTTCGTGCCAACTCGACCTACCAGCGCTGGTGGGAAGGGCGGGTGCTGTGGGGCCAGATGATCAATGCATCGCGCAATCTGGTGCGTTTGAGCATCAGCATCCTGTCCGCGCCGGAAGCGGCAGCGCTGGGCCGCAGCATTGCGTTGCGCCAGATCGCCTACGTCAATGCGTTGCGGTGCCAGCTACGGCGGCTCCCGGTGGCGATGGCGCTGGAGCCGCGCCTGCATGCCGACGAAGTGGCCGCGGTGATCACGCGCACCAATGTCGCCAACGGCCTGCTTGACGCCACCGGACGCAACGTCGAGCAGGCACGTCGCGATGGCTGGATCGACAGCATTCAACAAGCCAGTGTCGAGCGCATCCTGGTGGATATCGCCAACGCGCAGGGCGGCATGGAGCGGCTGAAGAATACGCCGTTACCGTATCAGTACCGGTTCTATCCGAACCTGTTCACGCGGCTGTTCTGCGTCCTGCTGCCGATCGGCCTGGTGGAGACGCTGCAATACGCAACGCCGGTGGGGTCGACCGTGGCTGGCCTGATGTTCCTGGCGGTGCTCAAGATCGGCGACGAACTGGTCGACCCGTTCGCCAATACCATCCACGATCTGCCGCTGGACAGCATGTGCCGCACAGTGGAAATCGACGCGTTGCAGGCAATCGGCGAACAGGCGCCGGAACCGATGCAGCCGGTGGATGGCGTGTTGTGGTGAGTGCATCGCGCCTCGACCAATGCGGCTTGTGCGTATCCAAACGGCGCTGAAGCGCACGCTTTCGGTCACCTTGAGAGGTAATCGGACGGTGCGGATGCGTCGGTTGTAGAGCAGCTGATCTTGGCTGCAGGGGCCCTTTGCCTGCCTACCATCCCGGGACACGCTGCAAGTAGCCCTTATCTCCAGTACTGCGCGCGCGGTCGCTGGCCGATCGCTGCTGTAGCCCGATCGATCAACGGCGCTGGTGTGACGACGCCGATGCCGCCGGGTCGGATGCGGTGGTTTCCGCCTGCGGTGCAGCGTTGTCCTTGTCCTCCGGCCGCAACGCATTTCCCGACCTGCTGTCGATCAGGATCACGGGCACCTGCGAGCGTCGACGTTGTTCCAGGCGATGCGGCAGGGGGTCCAGTGCCTGGCGCAACGCGCTCAGTGCCGGGTCGACCCCGCGCAGCGGATACCACAGGCCGATCAGGCTGAAGTGCCGGCTGTAGCGCAGGGTCTGGGTGCTGCCCACCCACAAGGGTTGGGCGCCGGGCTGCAGGCGCGCGGCCGCCGGCCACAGGCGCAACACATGCACATGACCGGGCGCCGCGTGACGCACCATCAGCAGGGCTTCGACCTGCGTGTCCAGCGTGGCCGGCAGAATCGGCACCTCGTCCGGGCGGCCGCTGACATCCAGCAGGTGCAGCGCCTGTTCCCAGCCGGCCTGCGGTTGCACCCGCCAGCCGCGTGCTTCCAGCTGGCGCTGCAGCGGTGCCAGCGGGCCGGCTAGCTGCACGTCCAGCGGCCAGCGCTGGTCGTCGTCGAATTCATTGCGGCGTGCGGGCAGCAGGCGCCACTGGCCGTTCCACCAGTCATTGGCGGGCAATTCCATCAGCAACGGCGGCGGCGGTTCGAACTTGGCCAGTTTGGTGTCCAGATTGCGCGGCGCGAACACGATCGCGCAGGTCAGGAACACACCGTAGAAGATCCACGAGACCGGCTTGACCCAGAACGCGCGGGTGGCCCGGCGGCGATAGGCGATGCCCAGCACCAGCAGCCAGAAGATGCCGAACAGCATGCCGCCGACCACGTCGCTGAGCCAGTGTGCGCCCAGGTACAGGCGCGCGAAGCCGATCAGCGACACCATTGCGCCACTGACCAGATACGGCCACACCCGGCGCCGGCCCGGCAGCTCGCGCGCGATCAGCAGCGCGAAGAAACCAAAGCCGATCGTGGCCATGGTGACCGCCACCGACGGAAACCCGAAACCGCTGCTGGCCGCCGGCGGGCGCACCACCTGCACGGTGGCGCCCAGCAACTGGGTCAACGCCAGGCCGAAGGCCAGCGCGATCACCCAATGCGTCACCGCCATCCAGCGGCGCCGCCAGGCCAGGTAGCCCATCGCCGCCGCGATCGCCGGCAGCAGCACCTGCCAGTCGCCCAGCGAGGCCAGCGCCACCATCGGGTAGTCGGCCAGCGGGTTGCGCAGCGCCAGCATCAGGTCGTGTACGGCCAGGTCCACGCGCAGCGGCTCGCCATGCGCCAGCACCACCATCAGCAACACGAACCAGCCCCAGCCCAGCAGCAACAGCATCAACGCCATCATCGCCAGCGGCACCGACTCGCGGCGGCGCGGGTCGAACACGCTGACCGACCAGTTACCCAGGACCGGATGCCGATGCGACCACTCCAGCAGCCGCGCCAGCAGGGCATCCAGATGGCCGGCCGACCAGCGGTAGGAGTACAGCACCATCGCCCAGGCCAGGCCGATCACTGCGGCCAGCAAGGTGACCACCACGAACAGGCGGCCGGCCACCGCGGCCACCGCGTCGTAGGCGGTGCCCAGCACCCAGCCGGGCACCAGGAACAGCAGCGCCCACGAGATGCAGGCCAGGCCGCTGGCGACCAGATAGCGCTTGAACGGCATGTGCGACATGCCGGCGATGGCCGGCACGAACGGCCGCACCGCGCCCACGTAACGGGCGATCAGGATGCTCTTGAAGGCATTGCGCCGAAACAGCAACTCGCCACGCTCCAGCAACTGCGGGTAACGGCGGAACGGCCAGTAGGTGTGCAACTGGTGGCCCCACCGGTGGCCGACCCAGAAGCTCAGCGTATCGCCGGCGAAGGCGCCAAGGGCGGCGCAGGCCACCGCATACGGCCCGTTGATCTGGCCCAGCCCGATCAGCACGCCGATGGCGAACAGCAACGGCAGTGCCGGCACGATGGCGCCGAGCACGATCACCGCATCGGAAAATGCGATGGCAAAGATCGCCACGCCAGCCAGGGTGGGGTGGTGTCCGATCCACTCCAGCGTGGCGTCGATCCATGAATTCATCCCACGATTATAGGTGGGCATGGCGACGAGGTGACTTCGCCGTCATCACATCGGCCCGGCCGCTTCACCTCAGGTTGCGAGCGGACAAGACCGCAGGGGCAACGCGCGCTGTGGCGATGCGGGCGGCCCGCCTACAATGGGGGATGAGTGACGATCCCGCCGCCAATCTGCCGCTGAAGTCCGATACCTTCGGGCGCATCCTGTTGATCCGCGAGGCCGACCGCCTGTTCGTGCGGCGCGACCTGAGCGTGGCGCCGTGGCTGTTGCGCGGAGTGGCCTGGTGGCTGGCGCGGCGCGAAGCGTTGGCCCTGCGCCAGCTGGATGGCTTGCCACGCACGCCGCGGCTGTTGCGCTGGGACGGGCGCCATCTGGATCGCAGCTATCTGGCCGGCGATGCGATGTACCGGCGCCCGCCGCGTGGCGATCTGGCCTACTTCCGCTGCGCGCGCAGGTTGTTGCAGCAGTTGCATCGGCGCGGCGTGGCGCATAACGATCTGGCCAAGGAGGCCAACTGGCTGGTGCAGGACGACGGCAGCCCGGCGGTGATCGATTTCCAGCTGGCGGTACGCGGCAATCCCCGTGCGCGCTGGATGCGCCTGCTTGCCCGCGAAGACCTGCGCCACCTGCTCAAGCACAAGCGCATGTATTGCCCGGCCGCGATCACCCCGGTGGAACGCCGCGTGCTCAAGCGCACCTCCTGGGTACGCAAGCTGTGGTTCGCCACCGGCAAACCGGTCTACCGCTTCGTGACCCGCCGCGTGCTGCACTGGGAAGACAACGAGGGGCAGGGGCCGAAGCCCTGAAGTGCCGGGATTGGGGAGTTGGGATTGGGGATTCGCAACGGCGCATGGCTTGGGCTGTGGGTTGGTCGATGCGAGGGATGAGGCGACACGCTGTTGCGAATCCGAAAGCTCAAATCCCGCGCCGTTCTTGCGCGGGTTATAAGCTTTTGCGAATCCCCAATCCCAAATCCCCAATCCCATGACCCTAAACGGCAAAACCCTCTTCATCACCGGTGCCTCGCGCGGGATTGGCTTGGCGATTGCGTTGCGGGCGGCGCGGGATGGGGCCAATGTGGCGATTGCGGCCAAATCGGCGGTGGCCAATCCCAAGTTGCCCGGCACCATCCATAGCGCGGCCGCGGCGGTGACGGCGGCCGGTGGGCAGGCGCTGGCACTCAAATGCGATATCCGCGACGACGACCAGGTGCGTGCGGCCGTGGCCGCCACGGTCGATGCCTTCGGCGGTATCGATATCCTGGTCAACAATGCCAGTGCGATCTGGTTGCGTGGTGCGTTGGACACGCCGATGAAGCGCTTCGATCTGATGCAGCAGGTCAACGCACGCGGCAGTTTTCTGTGCGCACAGGCGTGCCTGCCGCATCTGTTGCAGGCGCCCAATCCGCACATCCTCACGCTGGCGCCGCCACCGTCCTTGAACCCGGCGTGGTGGGGCGCGCATACCGGCTACACCCTGGCAAAGATGGGCATGAGCCTGGTGACCCTGGGGCTGGCAGCCGAGTTCGGCCCGCAAGGCGTGGCGATCAATGCGCTGTGGCCGCGCACCGTGATCGCCACCGATGCGATCAACATGATCGACGGCGTGGACGCGGCCGCGTGTCGCCGGCCGGAGATCATGGCCGACGCGGCGCATGTGGTGCTGACGCGCAAGGCGGCTGGATTCCATGGCCAGTTCCTGATCGACGACGACGTCCTGGCCCAGGCCGGCATCACCGACCTGAGTGGTTATGCGGTCGACCCGTCGCGTGCGCTGCTGCCGGATCTGTTTCTCGACTGAGCGCGGCCAGCATCGCGGCCCGCGCTCGTTGGCGGGAGACGGAGCGCGACCGGCCTCGACGCGCGCAGCTGCCGCGCTTCAAGGCGTGGGTGCGGCCCACCAGCAGTCGCGCCGTGGAGGCCTAGCCGCGGCCGGACCTGGGGCGAGCACACCCAGTTCACAGTCGGGTTTGCTATCGTGTGTAGTTGAAAACGTTTCCAACAAGGATGTACCGCGCGTGTCTCCGAAGTTTCGTGTGCTTGTTCTGGCGGTCTGCGTGTCCGCCCTGGTGGCCGCCTGTGGCGGCAAGTCGCAGCAGCCTGCAACCGGTGCCGACAGTGCCGATACCAAAACGACGGGAAGACAGCTGGATTCCCTGCAAGGCGTGACCGCCAAGCTCGGCGCCTATATCGACTGCTTCAACCGCGTCAACGCGAAGGTGCACGCCGGCGCCAGGTACTACACCGGCTGGATGCAGGACCCGTTCGCCGGCCCGACCGGTGACGAATCCGGCATGACCGGCCCGTACGATATCGACGATGGCGACATGCAGCAGTGCGACGCACCGGTCAGCGCGGCCGCTGCGGCGAAGCCAGCGCTGCCGGCGCTGGACAAGGCAGCAGGCGACTATCGCGCGGCATTGAAGGCACTGCAGCCGATCAGTCACGCAGTGGCCGATTACTACACCCGCCAGGATTACGAGGACGATCAGTTTGCCAAGGGCAAGCAGCTGCACCCGCAGCTGATGGAGGCACTGTCCACCTACGCCGATGCCAGCACCGCCTTCAGCGCCGAACTGGACGTGCAAAACGACGCGGCGCAACGCGAAAAACTCAAGACGCTGGAGCAGGGCGAAGGCCGCACACGCGAGTACTACCGGCTGGCGATGATGCTCGACGCCAAGCAGATCGCCGATGCACTGGAAGAGGAGCAGTTCGACGTGGCGCGTGCCAACGCGCTGCTGGACGGCTTCAACCGTCTCTCCGATGAAGCGCACGCCAAGGTGGCCGACCAGGAGCCGGGCAAGCTGGACTGGAACAGCTTTGAAACCGCTGCAGAAACCTTCCGCAGACAAGCCAAGGCGCGGGTGAAGCGCGTGGTCGAAAAAACGCCTTACAGCAAGATGGAGCAGGGCTGGCTGGATAGCCCCTCGCTGGCGCCCGAAGGCTCGCCGCGCAAGTTACTCAACACCTACAACGCGCTGGTGTTCCAAAGCAATCGTCAGTAATCACTGCTGTTTCCAGCCATCGCGCGCGTGCCGGGCGACCGGCTGCGCCGGATGCCTTTCGGCCGCACGCTGCGGCGCCACCTTCTTCAACCTATCAATGGAACGCCAGATGACCCATCAACTTCGTTATGCGCCGCTCGCCGCGGCGATCGCGTTCGCCGCACTGCTTGCCGGCTGCCAGAAAAACGCGCCCGCCGCCGCAGTGGAAGGCGCCGACAAGATCAATGCCTACATCACGTGCTTCAACGGTGTCGAGCAGCCGATCCATGAGAGCTACCAGCAATACATCGGCTGGATGCAGGACCCCGAGGCCGGCCCGACCGGCAAGGAGAGCGATATCCATGCACCGGGCACGGTGCTGTCGCATCACGTGGACGAATGCGGGGCGCCGATGACCGCGGCACTGGCGCAAACGCCCGCCAACCCCCAGCTCGATCCGGTGGCCAAGACCTATCAGGAACGCTTCACCACGCTCAACGAGCGTATCGGCGAAGCGGTGCGCTACTACGACCGCGAGGATTATCTGCGCGATGACGGCAAGGGCATGAAGGCGCTGCACGCGCCGTTGATGCAGGCCTATCACGCGTTCTTCGAGGCCGGCGAAGCCATGAATGCCGCACTCGAACGCAACGAAGACATGCGTCGCCAGGCGCAGATCGATGCGATCGAAAAGGAAGAGGGCCGCAGTGCCTCCTGGTATCACCTGAAGATCATCGGCGAAGGCAAGCAGCTGGTGCAGGTGCTCGACAGCGACACGCCGGATCTTGCCGCAGCGCAATCCCAGCTCGCACGCTACCAGGGCATTCTGGAAGAGGCACAGAAGGCCAAGGTCGGCCAGGGCGATGCGATGTGGGGCCACATGGAACGTTCTGCCGACAAGCTGGCGCGCGAGTCGGGACGACTGGTCGAGCGTATCCGCACCAAGACACCATTGAACAAGAGCGAGCAGATGCTGCTGGAAAGTGGCTCGCTCCCACCGGGCGGCACGCGCCAGGCCGTGCTGGCCAGCTACAACGATCTGATCGACATGAGCAATCGCATGTCGCATTGATGCTGCGCATTCATCTGTGGCGCGTTGCGTAAGCGCATCGAGCAGATGATTGTGCAAGCCTCAAAGATGCTGAAATCCTGACCTTCAGCGTTGTTAGATGGTCTCAAGCAAAAATGGTCGAGGGCGCGGTGCCCTCACCGCCTGCGGGACACGCCGTGAACCCGTCCCTGGGGCTCGGTGGCGGCATCCATGCCGCCACACGGTCCCGCAACCGGCGAGGACACTGCACCTGGAAGTTTCAAGGTTGCTTCATTGAAAGCCTGCTCATTGCTCGGCTTGTCTTGGATTACTAATTAGGCGTGCTCTTATGGAAGCGCGCACGTCATGCTCTGCTTGCACCCGCACACCGATCGTCTCGACCGGTCCTTGCCCGCTCACCGTCACAGAACCTTGAGCGGCAGGGATGCCGCGCCAGAGCCTACATGGACGTACTTGCGGCGTGTCCCGCGAGGGTGGGTGGGCAC